>JAGAQI010000102.1 GCA_017622795.1 Lachnospiraceae bacterium | reverse complement strand
TTCCTTCTTTGGTGCTCTTACCTCTAAAAGATTTCCGGTAATATCATAGCTGTACCATGTGGTATAGCCCATGGCATCGGTTACGGAGGTTACATTGCCATCGGCATCATAAGCATACCGGTACTGTGTTTTGCCCAGGGTGTCGGTTACGCTTGTCACACGGTTTAAGGCGTCATAAGTATAACGTACCGAAGCACCGTTTGCCTGTCCGTCCGGATAGGTTACGGAGGTGATGTTTCCGCCCGCATCGTACGCATAGGTGGTAACACCGCCATCCGGTGCGGTTACCTGAATAATATTTCCAACACTGTCATACGTGTAACGGTAGGACTTCTCATCCTCCACGGTATAACCGGCGTATTCCGGCATACCCTGCTCTGTCACGTTACCTTCCACGTCATAGCCAAAATCAGATACCGCATTCTCCGGGTTTGCAGAGGAAACTAGACGGTCCAGGGAATCGTAGGTATAGGTGTAGCCCTTTGCTTCCTCTATGGAAAGTCCTGCTTCCATAGCCTGCTCTGTCTGCTCCGGAAGTATTACCTTTGTAAGGTTACCGATGGCATCATATACAAACCTTGTTACGCCGCCATCTGCTGCGGTAATGCTTGTAATCTGATCCTTGCTGTTATATTCGTAAACCGTTTTGCCAAGGTCTGTTTCAATGGCAGTTCTTCTGCCGATTTCGTCATAGGTATAGTTGACGGTTCCACCAAGGGCATTGGTTGCACTTACCGGCTGGATGCCGCTTTCATAGGTGAAGCCGGTTTTACCACCCTCTGCATCGGTTACAGACAGCACACGTCCCCTGCTGTCATAGGTATAGACACTCTCTGCCGTGGTACCGTCCTCCTGTAGAATCAGGTTCTTTAACAGGTTGCCCTTTGCGTCGTATACAAAGCGTACTTCTGCCCCCAACGGAGACACTGCCTTGGTCAGATTGTTATCTGCATCGTAGCTGTAAGCATACCTATTCCCCAAGGCATCCGTCACAGAAGTCAGGTTATTCGCTTCGTCGTAAGTGTACTGCGTTACGAATCCGCTCCTTGCCCGCACCATGGTACGGTTACCGTTATCATCATACTCATACCGCTCGTAGCTGCCGTCAGCATAATTAATTCTTGTCACATACAAATTTTCATCATACTGATAACGGGTGGTAATACCGCTTTCCACCACTACCTTGGTATTTTCCTGCTTTTCGTCATTATAGATAATTCTGAAGCTTCCGCCCTCTTCATTGGTCTGCGCAACTACGCGGCCTCTGCTGTCATAGTCGTTTTCCAGATAAAGGTTTCCGTTGCTGTCTGTAATGGAGGTCATGCCGTATTCATCATAGGTATACTGCATTGTACCACAGGTTTCACCGGACACCCGAATCAGATTTCCCACGTTATCATAGGTGTAGCTTACCGTACGTCCATACGGGTCGCTAACCTTACGAAGCTTTCCTCCGGAGCAGGAAACCGTAAGAACAACACCGTCTGCTCCCGTGATTTTGGACAGACTGTCCCCGTTGTAGGTCAGTGTTACTTTATTACCGTTACGGTCTGTAACCGTAGTTAATTTACCGCCGGAATTATAGGTATAGGTCAGCCGGTCTTCTGTTAACAGACTCCAGGTGCCATCGCTGTTTTTTGTTAACGTATCCTGACATACCGCCGGTGTCAGATAGTTTTTTCCGCTCTTTTCAAAAATCAGCATTCTTCCGGTGGCATAAGTTATCTTTACATCTCCGCCGGATATCACGTTTAAGCTTGTATCATATGAAAAGCTCCATCCGTTACCTAACAGACCGCTTCTGTCGTCCACGGAATTATAGCTTCTTGTAATGTCTATTGCGGCATCACCGATTCCCGGAAAATACATATCGGTTACGGAATGATAGAAATTTCCGAGCACCATATTGACCGGGTCAATGTCATACGTTCCATTCGTTTCCTCGCCGCCCATATTGGCTTCCACATTTTCCTCTTCGTCAATGGCCAGTGTCGGTTCCGGGGTTGGCTCCGGTGTAATCACCGGGTCAGGTTCCGGTATCGGAGTTGCCGTTGGTTTTGGCGTTGGTGTTGCTGTTGGCTCCGGCGTCGGTGTTGGAGGTAAACCCGGTGTCGGAATGGAAGGAGCCGGTGTACTCGTCGGTACCGGTGTCGCCGTTGGCACCGGTGTTTCCGTCGGCTTTGGTGTACTCGTCGGCTTCGGTGTCGGTGTTTCTGTCGGCTTTGGTGTACTCGTCGGCTTCGGTGTCGGCGTGGCCGTTGGCTTTGGGGTTGGTGTAGCTGTCGGCTCCGGTTTATTACACTCTTCACAGTAGGAGGTATCCGATATTCCTTCAAACCAGGATGCCCCGCAGGCAGTACAGCTTACCATTCGTACATGTCCGCTGGCATGTCCTTCATCTGCGCCATAGGTCTTATTCAAATGCAGGCATACCGCCTGTGCCTCTAATATGCCATCCAGCCCTGCCTCCATAAGCTCCAGCTCATTCATGGAAAGACTTCTGTTTGTCAGCCGGGTATATATCGGGCTGGTGCGGTACTTTGCTGCCGTTTCTGCATTTACCATAGTATCCGAGGTATTGATTAACAGTGCCATTACCTGCTCCCGGCTCAGATTCGGCTCCAGACTGCGTAACAGCACTGCCGCAGAAGCCGCCACCGGTGCAGCAGCAGAACTCCCCCGGAAGGTTACGTTATTAAAACCGGCAGCAAGGCGCACCTCGCCCGGTGCCAGCAGGTCGGTTGTTCCGTCCTGATAAACCGTCATTGGAGTGCCGTTGTCATCCACAGCACCTACCGACAGGGTTTCCGGATAAGCCGCAGGGTACAGGATAGTTCCGCCCTCTTCATTTCCTGCTGCGGCAACTACTACCATATCATGCCAGGAGGCTGTTTGCAGCGCTTCCCACAAAAAGGCAGAGTAGCTTTCGCCGCCCAGGCTTAGAACCAGTACGTCCATATCCTGCTCTATAGCCCAGTAAATACCCTGAATCAGACTGCTGTAGTAGCCTGCTCCTTTTTTATCCAGTACCTCGACGGAATAAAGCTCCGCCATTGGTGCCAGCTCGGCAAGTATTGCTGCCACGGCTGTACCGTGAAGCATGGCTGTCTCCGGCTCCGTCTGCTTCTGCTCCTCATCCAAAAAGGATACCCTGCCCGCCAGACGCAGTCCTGCCGTTTCTTCCACTGCCGTATCCAGCACTGCTACCTTTACGTTCTGGCCCTGCCAGCCCTGCTGCCGCAGAATATCCAATCCGGTATCTTTCGACAGTTTCTCAGTATTCTCTATCAGTGTACCGGCAGCAAAAACCGGTGCATCATCCTCTACGGCTACCACCGACTGGTCAAAGTACAGGCTGTATAAATCATACATGCCTGCATCCATTACCGTAAGTCCTTCGGTAATTTCGGTTTCCTCTGCCGGTTCATATACACCGAAAAATGCAATGCTGTTATCTTCTGTCTCTCCGGTTGCTTCTCTTTTTATCATAATCCGCCGTGGCGTAAAATCCTCTACTACCTCTGCCGCTGCCAGGGCAGGTGTGGTCAGGGATACCGAAAGTGCGGTAAGTAACATCCATGCCAATGTGCGGATTCCAAATTTCTTCCCCATGTTTATTTCCTTTCCGGCAGGCCTACCCGGTCTGCCTCTTCCTCTATTCTGCTATTCCAAAGGCTGCACTCCACTCAAAGTGGTACACCGGTTCCTTTGTCTTGTCTTCGCCCTTCCAGATAAAGGTTTCCAGTTCATCCAAAAGAAAGCCCATGGTATATCCTGTCCGTACTTCATAGCTGTAGCTTGTTCCGTCCGCCGGATTTACTGCCCTGCCATAAAGCACCAGTCCGTTCATATCCAGGTCATAGCCCGTAAGCTTATTTTCCGTCAGGGTAATACCGGTTCCCGGAATCCGTACTTCCACCTCTGCCTCCAGAGACGGTGGCAGGAAGGTAAAGCCTATGCTTGCATATATTCCCAGCTGCGGCAAATCCAACAGAAGGCTTCCGCCCTCCCAGTCAAGCTCCGCATCAATGTCAAACACTGCCGGATGCAGTACCAGTGTTTCTCCGGTATAACAGCTGTTTTCGGTAAAGGACACTCTTAGCTCATACAATCCGGTTTCCGGATTAAATTCGCACCGGGCAACTCCTCTTTCGTCCGGCGACAGATACTCTTCCTCCACAAGAGTTTTGCTGCCGTCATTTTCTATTTTGTACAGCTCTACCAGAACCTCTGCCCGGGTAATATCACCCATTCTGAAATCCGGCAGTTCTCCCATTTCCAGATGAACCCGCAATGGGTCACCGTACCACACGTGATAATCTCCACCGTATAGCAGCCATGCTTTTTCTGCCTTTATGGTAAAGCTGTCACTATCTTCTGCACCCAGCAGGAAGTTCTCATCATCCTGTGGCACCACTACGGTCAGGGTTGCTTCCTGTGGGGAAAGCTCCATCGGAACATGCATCCACACCATGCCCTCTTCGTTTGTTTCCTTTGTTCCAACACTTTCTCCGTTGATATAAAATTCTGCCATTGCCCCTGCCAGCGGTTCTCCGTGATACAGTACCAGTGCAGAGCAGCTTGCGGTTCCGGTATAATGGCAGTTTCCGGCTTCCGCTGTCACCTTAATACTGTCATAAATAGAAAATTTCACCGTTTCTGTGCAGATATTTCCGGCAAAATCCTCTGCCGTTACCGTCAAAGTATGCTTACCCTTTCCGGTAATCTGCTCTTTATTCCAGCTTTCTCCGTCTAATAGATATGTGGTCTGTTTTATTCCCGAGCCGGAATCCTCCACTGTAATTTGTGGCAGGATACCGTCCTCTGCCAGCTGACCGTCAGATAAGTTTACAAAGTCAATTTCCGGCTTTTCCGCATCCTTCCGGTACGGTCCATACACCTTTTCCGTTTCATTTCCCGCTTCATCCCTTGCGGACATATGCAGGTACCAGACTCCGTCCTGCTCCACAGTAATAGTTGCCTTTTCAGACAATGTCTGCCAGCTGCCGGTATACTCCCTGCTGTCGGAAATTGCCCAAAGTGCCCTATCGATGCCGGAGGTACCGTCCTGACAGATTACCTCGATTACCATGTTCTCCTGCTGCCAGTCCAGCTCTTCCGTGGAGACTTTTATTGATGGTGCAACAGCGTCGATGGAAATATAGCAGATTTCTTCTTTTTTATAGCCATAACCATCATCGGAGCTTACTACCAGCTCTGTTTCACCGTGCTGTACCTGAAACGGTTTTGTATATTCTTTTTTACCTTCACCTAAATCATACCAAATACTTTCCGCATCCTTATCAGACACCGTAACCGTTACCGGTCCGGTATACCAGCCGTTGTTTCCCTGATTGCCCGACAGATAGATTTCCAGCGGATTCGGAAGCACCCGCACGGTGATTTCCGGAAGCCGTACTCCCGTGAGCCACCCGCCGTTTTCATCCGTCAGTTTCATATTTTCCCAACAAATGGTTTCTGTTCCGATGCGGATACCCTCTACGTTAAGCCGCAGCCACAAACCATATCCGTTATCACTTCTGCGGGATAAAAGTATTCCGGTACGGGTTCCGTCTTCCCACAGTTTTTCTGCCTGATATATACTATTGTTTTTTTCCTTCGGGCTTTTTAGCAGAGCATACTCTCCGGTGCTTTTCAGTTCTCCGTACGCGGAATACACTTCGCTGCTGCCCTCTAGAAAAATCTCCGTTTCTGCTTCTTCGCCACGCTGCACTTCAATTTCCTCTGCCCGGACAGAATACCCCTTGGACAAACACAGTCCCAGTAACACAATTAAGAAAAATAGCTTTTGTTTTTTCATTCCCCTTCTCCTTTGCATACTTTTTCGTAAAACCCTTTGGATTAATTGTAAAGTAGCCTTTTCTGCCACACCATAACAAAAACGACGCTTTTTTAGAAAATTTAAAAAAGCGTCGTTTTTGTTATGGTCTTTCTGCAGTAGTCAATGCTACGATTTCATTACATTAAAACATTTAAGGAGGTTTTCACCATGAAAAAACTTATGAAAAAAATTGTTCCGTTTCTTTTAGCAGTTGCTCTTTTTGTTTCAATCACACCTTGGGGCAGTGCTTCCGATGTCAACTACGGAATTTCTCTTTGCGGAGATGAAGAGGATGTGATTGATATCAGCATTTTAACCAGAAACTAAATTTTGTGGATAATGCTCCATCAACTTTCTTTTATATAAGTCTTTCGACTTTCCTTTGGCTTTACTTACATAATATGCCTGCAAGAGACATTGATAAGCTTCTGATTCTTCTGCATCTGTTAATGTCTCTTGCTTTTTTATTTGCCAGTAATTCCAATGAATATCATAATATATATATTCTATACTGCGCAATTCCTGCTTCTCTTTGCATATTGCAATTGCCTCCCGGTCCAGCCTGAGAGCCTCCCTGTGCTCACCCATACTTCCTAAGGCGTCTGCCAATGCCAGCATAGCCAAAACATAATATCTGTTCCTTAGTTCGGAGTTTAAGTATCCCTGCTCTAAGCTATGCAGAATATGTTCTGCCAGTGTTTTCTGCTCTTCATACTTTTTTTGGAGTTTTAACCTGTTATTCAGTAAAATCAGTAATACCAGTTCTTCGTCATGAAACGGCCAGCCCTCCGTTCCCTTTGTTTCAAAAGACAAAACAGTGTAGGACAATGCTTCTCTTATTTTTTGTTCATATTCCTGTTCCGTTATCAGACCTTTTCTGTACTGTAATTCTGCATACTTTGCTACAATGTATTGCTTATTTCTTGGCACATTCACATCAATCTGATTCCGAAGCTTTTCCATCAGTTCTTCAGCACTTTGCATTTTGCCGTCCCGGATGCTCCACATAATCTCATTCAAAGCATTTAAATGTTCCATTTCCGAAGTCTTTAATATTCCCTGTCCCAGACTTTCCTCCAGACCCATGGAACGGGTCAGACTTCGAAATGTTTTTTCTGTTCCCTTGTGCTTTCCCTTTTCCAGGCGATACACCGTCATTCCGGCAGGTCCCTCCACATCATAGTCCTCCCGTTTGGATTGCAATACATCCCTGCGCATTTTAATCACTGCGCTGCATTTATAATAACCCATCCCGGTTCCTCCCTGCAGTAGTCAAGTACCTTTTCTGCATCCGCTACCATTCCAAAGGCCAGGCAGGTATAATACACCATTCGGAATTCTTCCTGTCGCTCTTCCCTATCTCCTGCCAACAGTTTTTCCTTACATCTTGCACGCAGGAACAAAAATTCCGTCAGACAGCAGGTCTTATTCTTGCTGTTCAACACAGAAATACATACTTCACAAATGTCCCATGCCGCTTGCCATTGTTCTGCATGATAATACTTTTCAGCAATATCCCGTTGGATGAGAAAATAGCTTTTCGGATAAATTTGCCGCTGAAATAATTCTTTTTCTATCCATTGAAGAATTTCCGTCTGCTCTTTCTCCGACAATGGTTCCAAACAACGCCGATAGCCAAGATACATTTCCACTTCCTCGGAAGAAAGCATGCGCCGTTCCACATTCGCTCCGGTTAGTAAAAATGCTTTTTGATACAATGCGCCCGCTTCCTTTCTGTTGTCGTTTTCCAGCAACCGGGCTTTCACCCAAAGGAAATATTGTAATTCGAGGTTTCCATTATGATTCATCCGCTCATACGCTTGCAATAATTATTTTGCCTGCTCCGTATCCTGTTTTTCTACACACAGTTCGATTGCCGCCCGAAGCTCTTTTCGTTCAAAGGCTTCATCAGATAAGGTTAATTCCAACAAATGATATTGCACATGTAATCTGGACAGTAACCGTTCTATCAGCAATTCATCCGTAAAGCCTTTGCCGCTTTCGATACGTTCAAATACCTCTTTTGTGCATAACCCATGAAACAGCTCTGTCTGTTTGATTTTCTTCCGTTTACGAAGCATCCTGATCAGAGTTCCAACTTCAACCAAATCATTTTGCACCAAAGTATTTTGATTCATTTGCATCATTCCATTAGCACCCTGCCATTACAAACTCAAAATGCACCGGTTTTGTTACATCCAGCAAATATTCCTCATGCGGTCTGGCACCCCAGCTGTCATCGCCGGCAATACCCATCTGCTGCTTCATCACACGTACCACGGTATAATTGCTCTCCGGTAATTCGAAATGATGGGTTGCACTTTCCATTTCCTGCGGAGTATACGGCAGTACGGAAAGCTCCAGGTTTTCTCCTGCAAATTGCACGCCGGTGCCCCGGTAATCGGTTATCTTTGCGTAACGCACACCGGTACGGTTACCGCATTCCTGCGGAAGCAGATACGGTGTCATGTTCTCCTTTGCGGTAGTCTTAAATAATCCGAGTCTGGCTCCCTGATTTCTGTCACAGTAATTTTCTTCCGGACCAAAACCGTAATAAGTTACTTTATCAAACTCTGCCGGAAGCTTCAACATCAGACCGAATTCCGGCATGTCATGCAATCCTTCCACCGGAATATAATCCATGGCAACCCGGATAATTCCTCTGCCGTCCACACGGTAAGTAACGGTGCATTCACCCTCCGGATTGGTTGGGAATTTGTACTTATAGGTTAATACTACTTCTTTTCCTTTTGAATACTGACAATCCGCCACGCCCGCATACTGGCTTGCCAGCTTCCACTGACCGTAACGCTGCGGCATGCGGCATCCTCTGTCATTGTCAGTAACAGCACGGTAAAAATTCGGTACCGGCGGCTCTATGATAAGCTCCCTGCCGGCATATTTCATGGACACCATGCTCTTGCCGCCTCTGGCAAATATATAATGGAAATGGCGTCCTTTCACTCCGATATGTCCCGGACTTTCTACAAAAACAGGCACTGTATCCGTATTTCCTGCTGCTTCCACTGCCTCTGTCAACATGGTAACTCCCACAGCTTCTTCCTTCACAGAATAAACGCACTGACCAAAAGCCACCTCATGACCGGCCTTTGCCCACAGAGTATCTTCCTTCAATCTAAAAGATACGGTAACGGCATATTCTCCTACTTCTTTGGCTGCCTTCACCGCTTTTATAAATTCTGCCGGATAAGAAACCTCTGCTTCCGTCTGGGGTGCTGCATCAGCGGTAAATACTGCCTTTGCTAAAAGTACGCCTTCCTTTTCCAGGGTTGCCACTGCGGTATAAGTATTGGCATCTGTAAACAAGTGGTCATTGAAAATCTGCACCGATGCTTTTCCCGACGTTATAATCAGGTTGCGGTAGTTAAATTTAACCTCCTGCATCTTTGGTGTAGCGGTCCGGTCAGCAAAGGCAATGCCGTTGCCGCAGAAATTTCCGTCGTTCGGACGATCATTATAGTCACCGCCGTAACCAAAGTATTCTTTTCCGGTACGGCTCTTTAAGCGGAAGCCCTGGTCAATATAGTCCCAGATAAATCCGCCCTGATAACGTTTTTCTTCTCTTGCCAGTTCGGTATACTTATGCATAGCGCCGTTGGAATTACCCATGGAGTGGGTATACTCACAGCAGATAAACGGTTTCTCCGGATGTTCTTTCAGGAAACGTTTAATGTCCCAAACCTTCGTATACATCTGACTTTCCATATCACTGATATCCGGAACGCTTCTGTCGTTAAATACGCCTTCGTAATGCACCAGTCTGGTGTTGTCTCTTTTATGGAACAAATCGGACATTGCCTTGATATTCTTACCGCCAAAGGCCTCGTTACCGCAGGACCAAATCACAATACTCGGATGGTTTTTATCTCTTTCCTGCATGGAACGGGCACGGTCCAGAACAATGTCCCTCCAGGCTGCTGTGTTGCCCGGCAAAGTATCTTTATCTGCCCAGCCCGGCTTGCACCAGGTTCCGTGGGTCTCTAAATTGGTTTCATCAATCACATAAAATCCGTATTCATCGCATAAGTCATAAAAGATTGGCTGGTCCGGATAGTGGCAGGTACGGATAGCATTGATATTGTTCTGCTTCATGGTAAGGATGTCGGTTAACATCTCTTCCTTTGTCAGACTTCTGCCGTTATCACAGCTCAGCTCATGGCGGTTGACGCCCTTAAACACAATACGCTTGCCGTTAATCAGCATAATGCCGTCCTTCATTTCAAAGCGTCGGAAGCCCACTCTCTGACGGACCACCTCAGAAAGCTTTCCCTTTTCGTCATATACTTCCAGCACCAGTTCATATAAGTTTGGTGCTTCCGCACTCCATGCCCTTGGTGCTTTCAACATAGCAGATGCTTTTTGTAAGCTGCCCTTTCCCTTTAATACTCCGGTTAAAACGGCTTTCTCTGCCAATTTCTTGATTTCCACACCTTGCACTTCATACAGCGCGTACTTCACACTACCGGAAGCGGTAAGCTCTGCTTCGATTTCCAGTGTGCCGTCAATATAATTATCTGCCAGGCCTGCCTTCACAAACAAATCCCGCATATGCACTTCCGGTACGGTATATAAATAAACATCACGGAAAATGCCGGACAAACGGAAGAAGTCCTGGTCCTCCAGCCAGGAGCCGGAGGAGTACTTAAACACCTGCACCGCCAGCTTATTTTCTCCCTGCCGCTTTACATATGGAGTCAAATCAAATTCCGACGGAGTAAAGGTATCTTCCGCATAGCCTACAAATTCCCCGTTGCACCAAAGCGCCAGGGCACTTTCCACACCCTGGAAGGAAATATATACCGGCTGGTTTTTCCATGCCTTATCCACAGTAAAATAAGTGACATAGCTTGCCACCGGATGTTCTTCTTCCGGAATCTGACCCGGTTTAATCAGCTCGTGACCGTCCCAAGGATAGATAACATTGACATACTGCGGTGCACCGTAGCCCTGTAGCTGAATACTACCCGGAACCCGGATGTCATCCCAGCTGTCACAATTTACCTCCGTTTTTTCAAATCCCGGAAGAATCTGTGCCAAATTTTTTGCATAATGAAACTTCCAAATGCCGTTTAAGGATGTTACAAAGCTTGTCTTCCCTGTTTCTGCTTCTTTTACAGTTTTATAATATTTGTGATTGGAATGTGCCGCCAGACGGTTTATTTGAAATACTTTAGGATCTGCCAGCAGATTATAATTAAATTCCATGTCGAAACCTCCCGAAAAGATTCATTTTCTCTATTGAATTATACTGCTAAAGCCTTTAAAATACAACTATAGACTATTCGTTTCACAGGAGGTTTTCCATGAACAATCATTATTTATTACGCTGGCTGATTCATAAAGACAACCGATTTTTTACCTGGTTAACCAACGGTGCCATCGGCATCCTGTTCCTCATTTTTTTCATTTCTCTCGGGCTCACTGTTGCCATATACGTCCGTCCGTTTTATTACATGGGGATGGAACGGATTTCCGAAGAAACCGGGTACTCTGTAGATATTATCAAAGAAAACTATGATGCATTGATTGACTGGTGCAGTCCGTTCCAGGAAGGCGAGCTTGATTTTCCGTCCCTTCCGGAAAGCGCCAGCGGCGTCTCCCATTTTGAAGAAGTAAAAGTTATTTTCAACCTCTTTTTTGTAATGCTGTTTGTAACACCTTTATTTTTGACAAGTTTGATTTTCATGCAGCATAAACGTGAGAGTACTTCCTGGATGCTCGCATCACCGGTTATTGTATGTGTGCTTCCGCTTCTCATCGGTGCTGCCTGCGCCATCGACTTTAACCGTATTTTTGTATTGTTCCATCAAATCGTCTTTAACAATGATGACTGGCTCTTTTCCCCCACAGAAGACCCGATTATCCTGTTTTTACCGGAACGCTTCTTTATGCAGTGTGCCCTAATTATCGTGGGCACGGTACTTGTCGGATGTCTTGTACTTCTTACGCTTTATTTTGTACATAGAAAGAAGCAAAAGAAACTTGTGTTGGAATAGAAATCATGTTACACTGAATTTAATGAACAAAAGAAAGGACGGAAACTTCAATGAAACGTCAGGATTACTTAAAATGGGATGATTATTTTATGGGCATTGCCCTGCTGTCCGCACAGCGCAGCAAAGACCCAAGCACCAGTGTCGGATGCTGCATTGTCAGCAAGGATAACAAAATTCTCTCCGTAGGTTACAACGGCATGCCTGCAGGCTGCTCCGACGATGAGTTTCCGTGGGACAGAGAAGGCAACCCGCTGGACACAAAATATCTTTACGTGTGCCACGCAGAATTAAATGCCATTTTAAATTATACCGGCAGCGACATTAAGGGAGCTAAAGTATACACCACCCTGTTCCCTTGTAATGAATGTACCAAAGCCTTAATCCAGTCCGGTGTAGGTGAAGTCATTTTCTACTCTGATAAATATCATGATACCGACGCTATGGTAGCAGCCAGAAGAATGTTTGATGCTGCCGGAATTAAATATCACAAATACGAACCAATCAACAAATTAATCACCTTACCACTCTAACATCACAAAAAACACCATATTCCTTAGAAACCATCAGCGGTTTCTAAGGAATATGGTGTTTTGTATTCTAGCGGTTTGAAATAATCACCGCATTCATATGCTGTTCTTTGTATCTTTGATAATATTTGTCCATATCAAATTCAATAATTCCCCGAAGCGGATCTGCTGCAATTACCGTAGACTTGGTTAGATTGTAACCAATCAATACCGTACAGTGCTCGTAACCCTGCCACTGAATCAGTTCACCGTTTATCTCCCATTCGGCAGTAACTTTGGATTCTACCAAATTCGTGGTACCCCATACAATAACCGGCGTGCCGTTCTTCACAAACCCAAGCAGCTCCTCCATTGTACTTCCGGATACATCCATTGCTTTTTTTCTGGTATTTCCTTTATCCGCAAAATAACGGTTTGCAGCATCCACAATAACCGGCGCATAACAACCGTAGCTTCCGGCTGCCACCTTTGGATCACCGAGATATGCCTCGTACGGGGAAGCTGTTCCCGGCTCTGCAATAGTTAAATAGTTCTCTGCCAGAGAAACCTTGTCCGGATAATCGCCAAGGTAATGCAGGACAATGGTCAGACAGGTAATTTCCGGTCCTGCCGGCAAATCCGGCTTCTGCAAAATATTCTGCACACCCAGCATAATTACATCTTCGCCGTTTAAAACCGCATTATAGGCATACTGTACGGTATCCAAATGCACAAACCCGGGAACACTCGGACGCTGTGTAGTTAAATAATCACTGCGCACGTAAGCATACTCATTGTTGTAGCTTACTTTGGACCAACCATTTTCTAAAACTGCCACACGGTGAATCTGGTCATTCTCATTTAACGCGCCGACAATTAAGGAATCTGCATTCCACTTAGCGCGGATATTTACCGTTGCACTGGCATATACCCATTCATCCACCTTTTCACCGTCCGGTTCCACATTTGCCGGCCGTGGTGTTGGAGTTGGAGTTAAGGTTGGCGTCGGAGAAAGCGTTGGTTCCGGACTTGGCGTTGCCGTGAGTATCCGGATAGCCACATTTCCGTTATCGCTGTAAGAATCCTGCCCTGCAGAAAGAAAATCCCCCACTGCGGCGTCAAAGCGGTCCGATGCAGTTTCCAACACCCGGGCGCAGCCTGCCATGCCGAATACCAGCAAACATAGAGCAGTTCCTATCCATTGTATCTTTTTATTTTTACTCGTCATGTACATCCATCCTAACTGAATTTATAGTATCATTTTATCACGCTTTATTTACAACGTCAATTCTCCATCAAATACCACTTTTGCAGGACCTGTCATAAAAATATGACCGGTTTCTTCATCATACCTGATGTGCAAATCGCCCCCCAGCAGATGTACTGTCACTTCATTCTTTGTTTTTCCGTTTAACATGCAGGCATACACACTGGCGCATGCCCCGGTACCGCAGGCAAGGGTTTCGCCGCTGCCTCTTTCCCACACACGCATATTAACTTCTGTATCAGAAAGCACCTGAATAAACTCCGTATTGGTACGCTCCGGAAACATCGGATGATGCTCAAATACCGGACCGATTTTTTCCAGTTCCACTGCCTTCGTATCTTCCACAAAGGTAATGGCATGAGGATTTCCCATGGATACACAGGTGATTTCATATTCCTTTCCGCATACTTCCACCGGCTTTGCAATTACAGCCTCTCCTTCTGCCACCACCGGCACCAGTTCCGGTTTAACAATCGGAGCTCCCATATCTACGGTGACACTTGCCACCTTGCCGTTTTCTACATGAAGTTGCAATGTTTTGATTCCTGCCAGCGTTTCCACCGTGATTACTTCTTTATCCACCAGGCCGTAATCATAAGAGTACTTGCCCACACAGCGTACTCCGTTTCCGCACATCTGGGACTGGGAACCGTCCGCATTATACATTACCATTTTAACATCTGCCACTTCGGATGGACAAATCAAAATCAATCCGTCGGAGCCTACGCCGAAATTACGGTTACTTACCTTTACCGCCAGCTCCGGTCCGTTCTCCACCGTTTCCTGAAAACAATTGACATATACATAATCATTTCCGCATCCCTGCATCTTTGTAAATTTCATTATTCTTCCTCCTGCACACCAAATTTGTCTTTCATCATAACACAAATAAAACAGAAGGGAAAGCCTTTTCTGCTTTCCCCTCTAAAAATCTTTTTATAATGCCTGTTCTCTCTGCTGCTTACTCATGATTACGGTCAGATTTCCGTTTCTTGTACGGATTTCATCCATAAACTTCTTTTCATTGATACCGCTCTTTAAATATACAATATAGGTTAATTCATACAAAGTACCCATGTTGGTAGTCTTGATTCTATCCAAGGAAGCTTTGGTAGTATATTCACCCAGCAAATCATCAAACACACCCTGATAGTCCATGTCCTCCGGAATCAGAATACGGAGCTGTCTGCATTCACTCTTCACAAGGAAGTTGCCCAACAGATTTACCAGAACAACCACCACAGAAAGCACCACAACTACTGCCAAACCAAGAGTCAAATAACCAAGACCGCATGCCAGACCGGAAGCCATTGCCATAAACACAAACGCAATATCCTTACCGTCACCCGGAATGCTACGGTAGCGTACCAGCGCAAAGACACCGGCAATAGAAAATGCTCTTGCCACATTGCTGCCAATGAGAGAAATAACTACGGCAACCACGGCCGGAATCATTACCAGGCTTAAGAAAAAGCTTAAGCTTCTCTGCTCTCTTTTACATACCGCAAAATAAACACTGCCAATAACTAAACCGAATACTGCAGCCACCAGCATGCAGATAATGGTATTTCCTACATCCATTGTAGTGTCTGCTGCCACTCCAAAAATCTGTTCTAACATGATTCTCTATCTCCTTTGTAATCAATCTTGCAGCCGTTTGCTACAAATTTTTTATATTCTGTTCCGTATTTTGAAAAAGACGCCGGATAGATTTGAAACTCGGATAAAATCTGTGTCATCCAAAGAGGCATGGCATTTTCGATTTTAACTTCCATAATCCATTCATCTTCTTCCAGTAACTTATCACCGTAAATGCCATAATGCAACCCCAAATCATATCGTCTGGTAGTGATGTTTCTGTCAAAGGTAACGCGGAAATCCTTGTTGTCCTTACCAAACATCGCACAACGGTCATAGGATAAAAACACCTTCGGCGAAAGTTCCATGCGATGAATCATATAATCGATTTCGTTTAGCACCTGACCGTTCATATACTGCTTTAACTCCGGCCGTTCTTTGCTTTGTATATACTGATATGCTTCCGCCAGTTGAAGCTTCGTTCGCCGCTTATTTACCAGTTTCTTATATTTCTTTTTGATTTCCAGAAATACCTTTTCATCAGGGGCTTTTACTCCATAGCTGCGCAAACGGAGCTTTTCTTTATAGACACTGCCATCCACAGACTTACGGATTAAGTAATTATCCGGTGTGTCATAATATATGTTGCAGATGGTGTAAAAGTCACCGTCTTTGCTATGCTCGTCTGCCTCCATATACTCTGACAAGCGTTCCCGTAGCTTATGATATGTATCATCCCTGATCCGGTACTTTTTTTCATACCGGTTAAAAACCTCAATTGCCATTTTCTTCTCCATGTGTCCCATTTGTTCATAACAAACACATTATACCACACATTTGTGAAAAAGCCATGGATTTATTGTGATTTTTTCGTGAAAACATCCCATCTCTTGCTTTTTGTTAATTTCTATTATAAAAGCCCCTGCAAAATTTCTTCCACCTGACGACTGGTACTGCGCTGAACTTCCAAAGCTGCCATTGCTTCCGCTTCCATTCTGCGACGGTTTTCTACTTCCTGCTTCAACCGTAACACATCCTGACGCACCTTGCGTTCCACCTCCGGCCGACGCTTTGCCATTGCAACTTTTTGCTGCTTCCTTGCTGCTTTTCTGAGCCGTTCCTGCTCTCTTTCCTGCTTACGTATTTCTTTTTTCTGTTGCTGATAGGCCCTAACATCAATCACCTGCATCTGCGCTTCCAACACAGCCTTTGTCTGACGGAGTTCCTCTCGGTCTTTGCCCCATACATGGTATTCATGCTCCAGACGTACCTGCAAATAGTTTTCCAAATAATCGCACATACCGCTCTTTACTGCATCCACTTTCCCCGCCACCATACAAAAGCCATCGACTACAAGCAGCAGTGCACTGGTCCAAATTCCCTGAAACATTGCCATTAAGACAGTGTCTGTAGGTGCCCCTTTTACGCAGTTGTACATTGCATCCAACGCACCAAGCAACAGGCAAAGACTTACCAGCTGAATATGTAAGCCGTTCCATGCCGTTACCGGAATTCCAAGAATTTTCCGGTCCGCAAAAAACTTGTCCACAAAGCTTTCCACGTTCTGTACACCAAGCATCGCCTGATATCTCAAAATAAATTGTTCTTTCATTTTCTGCATCCACTTATTCTTTGTTGTCTTCATACATTTTAGAGCCCGAAGCAGAATGCGGTAATATCCTGCCAATAAAATGCGTAATACACATCCGAATACACATGCTGCTATTGTACTATAATATAATGCCTGTCCCATAATTTCCTCCTATTGGATTTAATTTACTTTTATTTCCAATTTGCATCATACACCCGAAGCACTGTCACAATTTGTCGAAACGCGGAGGAAAAATAAAAAAGAGAGCGACAAAATTCGACAAAATTTCATCACTCTCTACCTTTTACGATAATTTTTGATTCCGGAACGCCTCATACATCAACAATGCCGCTGCCACCGCCGCATTTAAGGATTCCACACTGCCTGCCATCGGTATCAGTACTTTCTCATTTGCCAGTTCTGACGCCTCTTCGGAAAGACCGTTTGCCTCATTTCCGATTAAAATTCCAACCTTTCCGGAATAATCCGCTTTATCGAAGGTTTTCTTTCCCTTCAGATGGGCAGCCAGCAATCGCACCTCCCGCGCCCTAAGGTCCTGTAAAAGCGCCAGAAAATCATCCACATAAAGGAACGGAACCCGGTACACCGCTCCCATTGTGGAACGGATTACCTTTGGATTATAGATATCTACCGACTCTTTGCTTAAGATAACTCCGGATACCCCCGCGGCTTCCGCCGTACGGATAATGGTTCCCAAATTTCCGGGATCTCTTAGATTCTCCAAAAGAACCAGGGTTCCGGCATCGGAAATCATATCTTCCAATGAATATTCCGGCATTCTTACAATAGCCAGTACGCCTTGCGGCGTTACGGTTTCTGCCATGGAGTTGAATACAGAATCCGCCACGATTTCATACGGTACTTCCTTCATCGCTTCTTCTGCATAACCTGCATTCACATAGCTTTCAGCAAAATACGCTTTTATTACTTTCGTTTTATCCTGACAGATTTCTTCAAACATTTTTCTGCCTTCAATCACAAAGGCTTTCTTTTCTTTACGTTCTTTACTCTTTTTTAGCAATGCAGTGATTTCTTTCATCTGCACATTGGAAGTACTGGTAATCATATTAATTTCCTCCGGCTAACTTCGTCAAAGTCTGATTCCTTCCGATAACCACCAGTATATCATCCTCTGTTAACGGCATATCCGGATCCGGCGTAATCTCAAATTCTTCCTTTTGCTTAATACCGATAATATTAATTTTCTTTGTAGCGCGAAGATTTAGTTCCCGTAAGGATTTTCCGACCCATTCCGCAGGTACATCCAAATCCATCATACTGTATTTAGACGACAACTCAATGGCATCAAAGAAATTTCCGCTAACCAGATTATTGGCAATACGGATGCCGGATTCTTTTTCCGGAAAAATAATTTTATCTGCACCTACTCTTTTTAATACCTTCGCCTGCAATTCCGTCTGTGCCTTGGCAAGCACGAAAGGAATGCCCATTTCCTTGGAAATAATAGTAACAAGCACACTAGCCTCCAGGTTTTCGCCAATGGCCACAATGGCACCGTCAAAATTCCGGATGCCAAGAGAATGTATGGCATCTGCATCGGTAACATCCGTACACACTGCATAGGTAACCCCATTCGCTATTTCTTCTACTTTACTCTGCTCCGAATCTACTGCCATTACCTGACAGCCATTATCCGCTAAGGTTTTTGCCACACTGAGGCCAAATTTTCCCAAACCGAATACTACAAATTCTTTCCTGCCATTTCTATCTTTTTTTGCCATATTTGCTTCTCCTTTTTCTATCCGATGATAACTTTGCCTTCCGCATATGTTTTCTTACCTGTATATTGCTTTGCATTAAATGCCAACGCCATGGTAATTGGTCCGAGACGCCCTAAATACATTGCCACTATAATAATCCATTTTCCGGCTGTTGTTAAGGAACCGGTGAAGCCCCTGGTCAATCCTACCGTTGCCATTGCAGAAGTAGCTTCAAACAAAATATCAATAAAATCACCGTCTTCTGTAATAAACAACGCCATGGAAACAGCAATCAATGCGACAAAAAAAACAACAATTACCGCTACTGCCCGGCGCACGTAGTTATCGGAAATCTTACGATGAAATGCCCGAACTTCATCAGTACCCCGTACCGCTGCCAACATGGATAAAATCAGAATAATCATGGTCACTGTTTTTACACCGCCGGCTGTACCGGAAGGTGAGCCGCCGATAAACATCCAAAGCAAGGCCAGCATGGTAGTCGCTTCCGTAAAATTCTCCTGTGGAATTGTTTGGAATCCTGCCGTACGCAGAGTCACTGATTCAAACATTGCCGCCAAAGCTTTATTTCCGAACGAAAGATTGCCTATAGTGGCAGGATTATCATATTCAAAAAGAAATATCAACATACCTCCGCCGAATATTAATGCAGCTGTCATTGTCAGAACCAGCTTACTGTGCACATTTAATTTAAAAAGAATATCTCTCCAAAGTATTTCTTTCCGTTTCGCGCGCTTTACTACTTCTAAGACATCCCACCAAACCGGGAAACCAAGACCGCCTAAAATAATCAGCAACATCGTGGCTATATTTATAATCACATTTGTCTGATATACAACAAAACCACTACTGCCGACCAAATCCAAACCGGCATTACAAAAAGCTGATACCGCATGGAAAACTGATTTCCATAGACCGTCCAGTAATCCGTACTGCGGAACAAACACAAAGGAGTATAGCACGGCTCCACCGGCTTCTACAAGCAATGTACCTTTTATAATTCTCTTCGTCAGCTTCACTACACCGGAAATAGAATCCAGATTATAGGAATCCTGTATCAGCAGTCGTTCTTTCAGAGTGATTCGTTTACCTAGGAGTAGCAGAACCGTAGTTGTAAATGTAATAACACCTAAACCGCCAAACTGCATCAAAAGCAGAATAACTGCCTGACCAAAGTAGTTCCACTGTTCTGCCATAACCACCGGCGTCAATCCGGTTACACATAAGGAGGTGGTTGCTACAAACAAAGCATCCACAAAAGAAATATCCTGCCCATTTTTAGAGGAAACCGGGAGCCATAACAAAAAGGCTCCTAAAAGAATGCCAATCAAAAAACCTAAAATAATAATTCTTGTTGTAGTCATTTTTATATGTAATCGACGTTTCATCTCTATTCTCCGATTTCGCTGGTTTGTGCATATCTTACCACAAAAAGGAACATCCCGCAACCGTAGATGTTCCTCTCCTGTTTTTCTTTACTACCCTTTTACTGCTTTTTCCTCACCGTCTCCGGCTGAAAATGATAAGACTCATCATAATTATTCCACTGTTCCTCTGTTACCGGTGCCACCGGAACCGAACCGGTACAATCGGTAAACGAAGCGGAATTACTGAGTTCAAATGCTTTATCCAACTGCATTTCCCGCTTCTTTTCTTGTAATACAGCGTCCATGGTTCGTTTTTTTCTTTCTTCCATAATTTTTCGGGACTCCTTTCCAACCAAACGCAATTCGTTTCTGTTAGTTTCTCCAAAAAAGACATCTTCATTCACTCAACACGAATAAGAAAAAATCACCTTGCTGCAACGCCCCGTAAATCGGAGCAAGCAAGGTGATTTTTCTAAGCATGTTCTTCCACGATAAACACATAATACAAATCCGCATCACTGTCATTGTGAACCAAATGACCGTAGTCCCGAACCTGCTTTATGTTTCCTTTTTTGGTAATAATTCTGTATTTCACAAAATCCAGATTAGCATTGCTTTCATTAATTTGCTGTGCAATACTTCTGCTCACTTCCTGGTAATCCTCCGGATGTACAATTCCTTTAAAGGAACCGCCGGTATGCTCTAAAAATTCATCCAGGGAATCGCACTCAAAAATATCTAACAGCATTTCATTTACACTTAATATTTTTTCTGTTTCATTATCTGCGTAGATAAAGAAGCCCCCCGGAATCATGGAAAGAATACTGTCTACACCAAAATTATCCTTCGGGTTACCCTTAATGAGGCTGACTCCGCTTACCGGCCAGGTTTCCTTGATAAAGCCTTTAAATTCAGAAAATTCTACCGGTCTGGAGTAAAAATAGCCCTGGTGATAATTGGCGGAATACTTACCGATAAAATCTTTAATTTCCTGCGTTTCCACACCTTCCAGACACACTTTTAATCCAAGACGTTTTGCGCACTGTACGGTGGAATCTACCACAACCCGGTTACTGCCCTTGTTTAGAATATTTAAAATAAATGTCTGGTCAATCTTCACACAGGTAATTGGTAAATCACACAATAAATTAATGGTAGAATTACCGGTTCCGTAATCATCAAGCGCAATCTTAATACCATGCTCTCTAAAGAACGTCAGCTGCTCCTTTAAATATTTCATATTCAAATTACGGCAGCGCTCCGTCAATTCCAGTTGCAGATTCTTTGCAGGAAAATCCAGCTCTTCTATAATATTCACAACTTCTTGAGTAAACTCCGGTCGTTCCAGCTGGCTATAAGACATATTTACATTGATAAAGAAGCCCGGATAATCCTGAATGATTTCCTTTGCATCCTGCATTGCCTTCCTCAGTACCCAAATGCTTAAATCATAAAAACACGGATGGGATTCCAAATGAGGCACAAACCGTCCCGGAGAAACTTCCCCGTATACCGGGCTCCTCCATCGTATTAAAGCCTCGGCACCGATTATTTTTCCCGTTACCGTGGAAACAAACGGCTGATAACACAAATAAAAGCCTTCACATTCATTTCTGATACTGGCTTTAATTGCACTCAGCATTTCCATCATTTTGTAATTGGATTCATGGGACTCATCATCAAAGATAATCAAATCATACGAGTCTTCATCCTTTGCTTTTTCCAAAGCGGACAGCAGACAGGAATATACGGTTTGGGAGCTCACCTCATAGTTCTTAGTATATAGGGCGCCGCCATACATTTCCACATTGACTGCGGAACCGTCCAAAGAAAAACCTGCCAAATGCTCTCTAAGCTCTCTAAAAATTTTTTTTGCAAATTCCAACTGACATTTTTTTAGTATAATACCAAAACTAATACCGTCAATACGATAGACTGTACCTTCGTTTCCTACAATTTTTTTAATCAGGCTTGCAGTTTCATATAAAACCCTGCTGCCGAAATTATAGCCGTACAATGCATTAATGCTGTTGAACCGCTTTATTTCAAATGCCATCAGGAGGCACTCTTTATTTCTTTTCTTAACCTGACTAACCTGCTTTAAAAATGATTGGAATTTCGGTAAATCTGTAATTGCATCATTTGCCTCTTCTCCCTGATGAATTGTCATGGAACCGGCAAAAATCAGCGGAGCACCACTCTCTCCCAGGATAATTTTTCCTTTGCCTGTGCAAGGAACATATTCTCCCATTGCATTTTTAATCTGATAGGTAAAGAAAAAACCATCTCTTTGCAAAGAAAACACAGCCTGCATTTCCTGGTCCCAACGTTCCACATCATCCGGATGCACCTTGGCCCGCATTACTTCCTTGGTATTACATACGTTAAGACCGGGAAGACCAAAATAATCCACCGCTTCTTTTGACCAATTGGATATTCCGGCCGCAATATTTTCCACAAAGATAAATTGTCCGTCCGGAATATTACTGATTATCTCAAAAATTTTTGTATTAATATCTGTACTCTGCATAGAATCCTCTTTCAAAACACACATATTTATCCAAGTTAGTCTAATATAACTCAATTATATTACTATTTTTTCTTTATTGCAAGAAAAAGTAACGCAACATGAACATTTTTGTTTACTCTTGTGTACAAATTCTTTCTATTTACATCAGGTGTAAAAAGGTTGTATAATTACAATAAAGGAGGTGTTTGCATGAACTATATCCGTTTTAATGCCGAAAAAGAATTTATCTATCATTGGTGCGGCAAGTTTGTTGCCTCGGATGAGTCCTGGATTCATCTCACCCGCGTTTTGCAGGACTACGAACTATTTGTAGTTATAGAGGGCACGCTATTTATCGGAACAGACCAAAAAGATTATATTATCAACCCGGGAGAATATTTATTGATGCCTCCTAATCAATTTCAGCACGGCACAAATACCTCTCTCTGTTCCTTCTACTGGATGCATTTCGGATACAACAAAGAGCAAAATGACCATGCATTGATTCCCTCCGATGTTTCAGCGGAACACACACACATCTCCTATGTTCCCGGTTGCCTGCTTCTGCCGGAGCAAGGCAAACTTAGTTTCCCTGACCGCATTATTATACTAATGAAACAACTACAGGATTCCGACCGCAGATACCGTGAAGTTACTTTGAACCGTTATCTCTGCAGTGCCGTATTATCGGAAGTAGCTTTGCAAAGCCAACTCTATCCTGCTTACGGAAATAAAATAATTAAGGAACAGTTCTATCGCGATATCTGCGACTATGTTTCCTGGCATCTCACCGATAATTTAAAGGTTGCCCAGGTAGCAAATTATTTCGGCTATAATGAAAAATACCTGACCACCTTTTTTAAGCAGCGGGCAGGTCTCTCCTTAAAGCAGTATATTTTGCAGGTTAAAATGGACCGGGCAAAGGCGGATTTAAGTGAAACAGCCGAGCCTGTTTCCCAGATTGCTTTCCGGCTTGGTTTTACCGATGCCCATAACTTTTCTAATGCTTTCCGCAAGCTTACCGGTTGTTCTCCGAGCGAATATCGGGATATTTACAACAAGCATAATGTATTTCCCGTATAGTAAAAAAGCCTGTCTGCGTTTGATATGTACCCAGAATTCTGGACACATTGATTTATGAATTAGGCACAGCAATACATGGATGCTTCCCTGTATTTTACAGGAGGCATCCATTTTGTTTTTGCCTGAATTCTTTCGTTATTGTAATAGTTTATATATTC
>JAGAQI010000101.1 GCA_017622795.1 Lachnospiraceae bacterium | reverse complement strand
CCTGGAGAAACGTAAACAACGCATTCTATTCGGTAGTTACAACACCGGATACCTCCTTCCCTCGAGAAGAGCTGATGGACCAGGTAATTTACATCAATGCCGAAATCAACTACAAGAGAGAAGAATTAGAATTAGACAAGTAGAAAGGAGCTAAAGAAAATGGCAGATACAAACGACAGATCCGAGCATGCTTTGGAAGTTGCCAAGAAGCAGGGTAAGCTGTGGTATCAGATTAAAAGATCCAAAGCGTCTTACTTTATGATAGCTCCGTATTTCATTCTGTTCTTCTTCTTTACGGTGCTTCCGGTAGTAATGGCGGTCGGATTCAGTTTTACATACTACAACATGTTGGAAATGCCTACTTTTGTAGGTTGGAAAAACTATATCAAACTGTTCCTTGAGGACGACATTTTCATGAAGTCCTTAAAGAACACCTTAATCTTAGCGGTTATCACAGGTCCGGTCAGCTATATGCTGTGTCTCCTCTTCGCTTGGATTATCAATGAGTTCAAGGGTAAGCTCAGAGCATTCCTTACACTTATCTTCTATGCGCCGTCCATTTGTGGTAACGCATATATGGTATGGAACCTGATTCTTACCGGTGACCGTTACGGTTATTTAAACGGTATCCTGTTAAAGCTTGGAATTTTGGATGAAGCAGTGCAGTGGATGCAGACAGAAAAATATGTCCTTCCGTTCTTGATTGTGGTTCAGCTGTGGCTGTCCCTGGGTACCGGCTTCCTGTCCTTCATCGCAGGTCTTCAGACCGTAGACAAGAGCATGTACGAAGCAGCTGCCCTGGACGGCGTTAAAAACCGTTGGCAGGAATTATGGTACGTAACTCTGCCTGCAATGAAGCCGCAGTTAAGATTCGGTGCCGTCATGCAGATTACATCATCTTTCGCAATTGCCGATGTATCCCTGAACTTAGCAGGTAACCCATCCGTAAACTATGCCGGTGCAACCGTAGTTACCCACTTGCTGGACTATGGTACCGTTCGTCTCGAAATGGGCTATGCATCCGCAATCGCAACTATCTTGTTCCTGCTCATGGTGGGCAGTAACCAGTTAATTCAGAAACTGTTAAGGAGGGTTGGCGAATAATGGCTGAAAAAGTAAAAAGAAGACGCAAACACTCCTATAAGAGAGAAAAGAAATTAAACCGCTCTATGGCGGGGAATACCCTGTTGTTTGTACTCATGGGTATTTGCGGTGTGGCAATGGCGCTTCCGCTTGTTATGGTTATTAACAATGCGTTAAAGCCACTGGATGAATTATTCCAGTTCCCACCAAAGATTTTTGTCCGCAACCCTACCCTGGAAAACTTCTCAGACTTATTCATTCTCATGAATGATACCTGGGTACCGTTCTCCAGATACATGTTAAATACTATTATTATTACCGGCGGTGGTATGGTAGGCCACGTAATTATTGCTTCCCTGGCGGCATATCCGCTGGCAAAGCATAACTTCCCGGGAAAGAAGATTTTGTTCCTTTTGGTAGAGCTGTCCATGATGTTCTCCTGGACCGTAACCCAGACACCGCAGTACATGATTATTTCCTGGATGGGAATTAACAACAGCTACTGGGCACTTATCCTTCCGGCCTGTGCTTTCGGTATGGGTCTCTACCTCATGAAGCAGTTCATGGAACAGCTTCCGGACTCCTTAATGGAATCCGCAAGACTGGATGGTGCCGGCGAATTCAGAATCTTCTGGAGCATTGTAATGCCAAACGTTAAACCGGCGTGGTTAACACTGGCTATCTTCCAGTTCCAGCAGATGTGGGGTAACACCGGTGGTACCTTCCTTCGTGATGAGCAGTTAAAGCCGTTACAGTATGCGTTGTATCAGATTTCCGCCGGCGGCGCAGCAAGAGCCGGTGCCGGTGCAGCCGTAACCTTTATTATTGCGGCAGTGCCGATTACCTTCTTCCTGATCTGTCAGAGTAACGTCTTAGAAACCATGACATCATCCGGTATGAAAGAATAACAGGAGGGCAAATACATGAGAAAACTTACGAAATTCAAAGCAGTTATCTCTCTTTGTCTGACACTGATTGTTCTTTTGACAACAGAGGGTATAACCGCTATGGCAGACGAACTGCCATACGATTCTTACAATTATGACTACAGAGAGTATATCCATTATACTCCGGCTCCGTACATTCCGTCCCGCACCGTATCCGGTCTGGACTTCACCTACAACGGGGAAGCTCTTGGTGCATTTAAAACACCGCAGGATATGTGTCTGGCAGAAAACGGAGATATTTACATTGCAGATACCGGTAACAACCGTATTGTTATCCTGGATAACGCAATGAAAAATGTTAAAAAAGTAATTACTACCTTTAACAACAACGGCGAGGAAGATAAGTTTAATTCTCCGTACGGTGTCTGCGTTTCCGAGCGTGGCTGGTTATACGTGGCAGACATGAAAAACAAGCGAGTTGTTGTATTAGATGAAAACGAAAACGTAATGCAGATTATTGAAAATCCGCAGTCCGAAAGCTTGGACGATGGCTTCGTATTCAGCCCGATGAAGGTTACCGTAGACTATGCAGACCGTGTATACGTTATCGCACAGAACATGTTCGAAGGTATCATGGTATTTGAAAGCAACGGTCAGTTTACAAACTTCTTCGGAACCATTAACGTAGAAATTTCTGCCTGGGATAAGTTCTGGAAACGTCTTGCCACCAAGGAAGAGCGTGCCAACCAGCAGCTGTTCATTCCAACCGAGTTTACCGGTATCGATATCGATCCGGAGGGCTTTGTATATGCCTCCAATATTGACGCCACCGGTGTTCAGGGCGTAAGAAGACTGAACCCTAGAGGTGAGGACGTAATCAAAAAGGGCGCTAATGCCAATGTAGGCGGCGACCTGCTGATTGACGGCACCAGCGATTACTCCGGTGCTTCCCAGTTTACCGACGTTGTTTACAGAGACAACGGTATTTATTCCTGTCTTGACAGAAAGCGTGGCCGTATTTTCACTTATGACCACGAAGGAAATCTGCTTTATATCTTCGGCGGCCTTGGAACCCAGGAAGGTACCTTTACCCTGGCTGCGGCAGTAGAAGATATCGGCGGAAAAATTGCAGTACTGGATGCTACCAAGGCAAACATCATCTGCTTTGAGGAAACGGAATACGGACGACTCATTAACGAGGCAGTTTCTCTCCGTTACGATGGTGATGAAGCAGAGGCAGTAGCTATTTGGGAAAGAGTACTGGAGTTAGATGAAAATAATGAGCTTGCAAACACCGGTATCGGTAAGGCATATCTCACTGCCGGCGATTACGAAAAGGCCATGCATTACTTAGAAATCGGTATGGCAAGAGATTATTATTCCATTGCCTTCAAGCGTTTCCGTAATCAGGTGCTGACCGAAAACTTAAGCTGGATTTTAACCGGTATCATGGTTCTGGCAGTGGCTTGGTTTGGCTTTAAAGCTTATAAGAAGAAAAAGAAAGGAGAGGATGACTAATGGGTAAATATTTCTCCAAAGAAAAATGGTCTTATATGTTTTACACCATTACCCACCCGATGGACGGATATTATTGGATTCGTCATCGCGACTATGGCAGTGTACCTCTCGCTATCCTGATGGTAATTCTTTTCTCCTTCAGCTTTACGGCAAACCGTCTGATGGCAAGCTTTGTTGTAAATGATTTGGACCCAAGAGGCGTTGATTTGTTGTTTGAGCTTTTGGGCGTCTTATCCTTCTATCTGCTGCTTTGTGTCAGCAACTGGTCTATTACCTGTTTAATGAACGGGGAAGGCCGTTTAAAGGATATTGCCATTGCTGTCGGTTACGGTACGGTACCAATGACCCTGGTTATGGTGCTTTCCACCATCATCAGCCAGGTGATTGCAGACGACGAGCAGGCGTTTTACGGTATTTTAATCGGTGTAGGTATAGCATACGGTGTTATCATGATGCTGGTAGGCATTATGCAGGTACATAACTACACTCTGGGTAAAACCCTGTTAACATTATTACTTACATTCGTAGCAGCTCTGATTATTGTGTTCCTGCTGTTGTTACTCAGCAACCTGCTGGGTATGGTTTATAACTTCTTCCACAGCATTTACACAGAGCTGATATTCAGGGTATAGGGGGTAGCGTGCAATGAAAAAAGCAAAAAAAGAAAAAGTAAAGCTCCCTATGAGCCTGACAAAAAAGATTGTTATTACTTTGCTTAGCGTAGCGGCAGCTGCACTTGCGGTATATCTGATTTACTACTTCACCTACTTTGTAGGCTATGACCGTTACGAAGATTTCTTAACCGATTATGAGTATGAAACCGGAACTGCTTATAAGGCACTGGCCGATTCCGATAAAAAACTGGACGGTTTCGATCTGGTGGCAGAGAATGACAAGTTAAAGCTTTATGCCAATACCTCTAACGGCTATGTGGCTGTTTATGACAAGAGAGACGGCAGCATCACAACAACCAATCCGTTGAATGCCGATGAGGATGAAAAAGCAAATAAAGCAAACAAGAATTACCTGAAATCCCAGATGATGGTGTATTACTACAATGCAGATGTGAAATCCGGTACATTGGATACTTTCACACAGTGTGTTGAGAAAAACCAGTTAGCGGTAGAATCCATTGAAAACGGTATCCGTTTTCTGTATACCGTAGGTTCCACCACCGCAAAGGGTGAGGCAATTCCGATTTACTTCGAAATTCCGTTGGAATATCGTTTAGACAACGACAGCGTGGTAGTCTCCATTCCTTCCAAGGGAATTAAAGAAAACGGCGGCAGTCTTTACCGTATCCAGCTGCTCCGTTACATGGGTGCCGGTAACAAAGCGGAAAACGGCTACTTGGTTGTTCCGAACGGCTCCGGCTCCATTATCAACTTTAATAACGGGAAGCTGACATCCAATACCTATTCCCAGTATGTGTACGAAATGGATCCGATGACAGCAAACTATACCACAACAGAAAACTTAGACGGAGTAAGACTTCCGATTTTTGGTATCTGCCGGGAAAACAGAAGCCTTTTAGCAGAAATTGAAGGTGGTGTAACCACATCCATGATTTCCGCAGAAATCTCCGGAAAGTACAACGATTATAACTATGCTTACGCAACCTTTGTGTTCCGTAACGTAGATAATCTCCGTAACTTTGGTAATTCCTCTCAGGACGTTTTCGTATTAGAGGATAAATTATACGACATGAACGCCTCCGTGCGTTATACCTTCTTAAATGAAGACTATACCGGTTATGCGGGAATTGCCAACTATTACAGAGAAAAGCTGATTGCTGACGGAACTTTAGTTCCGATGACAGAAAGCGGCGATATTCCTTTTTACTACGATGTTATCGGCGGTGTAAAGGAAAATTCCCACTTCTTAGGCGTTCAGCGTCTGGATACCTTTGCCATGACCACCTATGAAGAAATTGAGGAGATGGCACAGGAATTTGCGGCAAACGGTATCAATAATCAGATTTTAACCTTACAGGGCTGGTTCAACGAAGGCTATTACCACGATGCTCCGCATGACATCCGTCTGGTAAGGGAGATGGGCTCTAAGTCAGAACTGGAAGCTTTGGATGACACACTTCAGAGTATCGGTGGCACCATGTATGCCGATGTGGAATTCCAGAGAGTTACCTTTGCAGACACCGGATATAACTGGAGTGCAGAAGGCTCCCGCTACTACGGTGCAGGTTATGTGGCAAGCTTCGGTCTGGTAAATCCGACCACTCTTCGAAACACCTCCGGTCTTGGTTATATGGAACCTCAGTACGACTTAATGTCTCCAAAGTTCCTGCCGAGATATGTGGAAAAGTTTGCAAAGAAGATTGATAATTATGATATTTCCGGAGTATCCTTACGTGATTTGGGATGTTATTTAACATCCGATAAGAAGCGTACGGAAGTAATTAACAGAGAAGAAGCGCTGGAGATTGTTCTGGCACAGCTTGATTTATTAGAAACTACCGGAAAGAAGCTCTTATTAAATGATGCCAATGCGTACGCTTTTGGCTATACCAATCATGTGACCAACGTTCCTATGAGTGATAATACTTACCCGATTGTGGACGATAACATTCCGCTTTATCAGATGATTCTTCACGGATGTGTAAACTACTCTACAGAGCTGTTAAACTATGACGACTCCGAGAATATGACACTTTCCGTGCTTCAGATGATTGAGACCGGCTCCGCTCCGCATTATGTATTTACCAAAGAGGCGTCCAGTCGCATGAAGAACACCGGTATGAATCAGTTCTACGCAACTACTTACGATGTATGGAAGGGCGAAGCGGTTGACATTTATAACCGTGTAAATGAGGCTCTGCAGTATGTAAGCGGTGCACAAATCGTAGGACATGAAATCGAAGGAGATGTAAGAAAGATTTCTTACTCCAACGGTGTAACGATTTATATCAACTACAGTGATGAAGCAGAAAGCATGGATGGCAAGACCGTTCCTGCAATGTCTTACGAAATGGAGGGAATCTAAATGAAAAAGAAAAAGAAAAGATTGTCCCTGATGCGTAAGCGTATGTTTGCAGGATATCTGTTCATCCTGCCTTGGTTAGTAGGTTTCCTTGTATTTTACATAAGATCCATTTTCCAGACGGTGCAGTTTTCCTTCTCGGAAATGTCCATGGATGCCATTAACGGCGGTTATACCCTGACTCCGATTGGCTGGGAAAACTTCCGGTATGCATTCCTGGAACACGGAAGCTTTAAGCAGACCTTGACCTCTTCCGTTATGAACATGCTGGTGGATGTTCCGTTAATTACCTTCTTCAGCTTGTTCATGGCGATGATCTTAAACAAAAAATTCCCGGGCAGAGCCATTGTCCGTGCCATCTTCTTCCTGCCGGTTATTTTAGCCTCCGGTGCCGTGGTAGATGCCATTGCCATGGGTGAAATGATGATGCAGGGCGGTGTGTCCGGTCAGATGCAGGAAATGGAGGCCAGTGCGTCTTCGGCAATTGCATTTGACATCGACTACTTAATCAGTATGTTCATGAACCTGGGTCTTCCGGCGAAGCTGTTGGATTATATCACTTCGGCGGTAGGCAGAATCAACGATATTATTTCCATGTCCGGTGTGCAGATTGTCCTGTTTATTGCGGCACTGCAGTCTATTCCTAGCTCCCTTTACGAGGTAGCAAAGATTGAAGGCGCTACCGGCTATGAAACCTTCTGGAAGATTACCTTCCCAATGGTAATGCCTCATATCATTACCAACGTGGTATATACCATCGTGGACAGCTTTGAACAGAGTGAAATCTTAAAGCTGGCCGATACCACAACCTTCGATATGTGGAATTACGGTCTAGGTTCCGTATTCAGCTTAGTCAGCACCATTGTGACCTGTATCATACTGGTTGTTGTGGTAGGCTTCATACAAAAACGAACCTTCTACTATAACTAAGAAAGGAGAAAGAATGAGCATGAAAAAAGGCAGAATCAAAAAAGCATTTCAGGATCCGTATCAGAGAATGCTTTTAGGTAATGATATTAAGAAATTTGCCCTGACCATATTGCAGATTGCAATTATTGTCGGCGTATGTTACGTTATTCTCTCTCCGGTAATTGGTATGGTAGTAAATTCTATTTCCGGTGACAAGGATGCTTACAATCCAATGGTATTTATTTTTCCGCAGTATCCTACACTGGAGAGATATAAACTGGTAATGCTTCGAATGGATTACTGGCCAACCATTACAAAAAATGTATTATATGTACTGACACTTACCCTGATTCAGGTTCTTGTCTGTTCCATGGTAGGCTATGGATTTGCCAGATTTGAGTTCCCGTTCAAGAAGCTGTTATTCGGTTTAGTGGTAGTAATGATTGTTATTCCAACCTACACCATCAAGCTTCCGTTATACGTAACCTTCCGAAATTTTGACCCGTTAAGCATTATTACGGCAATTAAAGGAGGGCCAATTAACCTGATGGGTACGCCATGGCCGATGTACATCATGTCCTTGTTAGGATGCGGTGTCCGGTCCGGTTTATATATCTACATCTTTAACCAGTTCTTTAGAGGACTTCCGAAAGAAATTGAAGAAGCAGCATTTGTAGATGGCGCCGGAATGTGGTATACTTATTTTAACATTATGTTAAAGAACGCATCACCTGCGGTAATTACGGTAACCGTATTTTCCCTGGTATGGCAGTTCAATGATTCATTCTTTTCGAATTTATTTCTGGTCAGCCCGGATATCGTAATCAGTAAGAAGATATCTACCCTGGCTTCGGTTATTGCAAACGAAGACAAGATTTTGAATGTCACCCTGCAGGAGCTGTACCTGCATGCGGGTATCATTCTGGTTCTCTTACCGATTATTCTTATCTACCTGCTGCTCCAGAGGTATTTTATAGAAGGTGTTGAGCGTAGTGGTATAGTAGGTTAGCATCTTCAACCCTATAATGAAATTACCTGCCCCGTGAGAGGGCGGTTAATGAAAAAAAAGGAGGACGAGAAAAGTGAAAAAAACAAAATTTTTCGCAGTAGTAATGGCAGCTGTCATGACATTGTCCATGGTCGCATGTGGGGAGCAGACCGGCAATGACGTAACACCAACAACAGCGCCGACAACAGCACCAACAGAGGCACCGGCTGACCCAACAGCAACACCGGTTCCGGCACCACAGAATGTAACAATTGCAGGTGCATCCGTTACATTCGAAGACGGTAACATGGGATTCGTAGCACCTTATATGCAGCATGCTACATCCGCAAACCTTGAGCTTTCCATCGTTGATTACAACGGAAGCAAAGCATTAAAGGTAGTAAACACAAATGGTAAGACACCTTGGCTTGCAATTGACGTTTCCAGCCTTCTCGGCGCAAACGTAGCGAAGCTTGCAAGTGTAGACATGGTAGTTGGTACTTCCCGTGATGACGGCGAATTTTACGCAACTTCCGGTCAGATTCTTTCCTGGTTCGGTACAGACCTTGCAGAAGGTAACTTAGGTAACTGGTCCGTATACATGGAAAAGAAGAATCCAAAGGTTGTTACAGGTACTGTTGCAGCAGGCAATGAACTGATTGCTGATGCAACCAATATCTTACTCATTAACTTAAAGACAGATAACGGTAAGGATGAAACAGGTGCTCCTGCAACTCTTTACATTGATGACATTACTTTCATGGATGCAGCAGGTAACGTTCTTACAGCAGATACCACAGTAGCATTCAACGAGCCTGCAGGCTTCTCCGGCGGCGACGGTCCTGACCTTTCCAACCTGTATGCAGTAGGCGGCGCAGTAGCATTTGACGGCTTTGCATGTTCCGGTTCCGGTTGGGGACAGAACGGTGCAGAAATGCCACAGGAACTCATCGACGCATTAGTTCCTGGTTCTGTAGTTGAAATTTCTTATACCAGTGAAGACGGTTCCATGTGGATCGTAATGCCTGATGCTACCGTAGGTTGGACCAGAGTAGCTCAGGGTGCAGCTTATATCAACAATTCCGCAACAACTGCACAGATTACATATGAGCAGTTAGCAGCAGCTCTTGGTGAAGATAAGGCTACCTGGGGTGCAAGAATGCAGTTCGAAGCACAGACTAACTGGGAAGTATACGGCATCAAGGTTGGTACTGCAACAGAGAGAATCGGCGTTGCCAATGCAGTAGCATTTGACGGTTTCGCATGTTCCGGTTCCGGTTGGGGACAGAACGGTGCAGAAATGCCACAGGAACTCATCGATGCATTAGTTCCTGGTTCCGTTGTTAAGATTTCTTACACCAGTGAAGACGGTTCTATGTGGATCGTAATGCCTGATGCAGCAGCAGGCTGGTCCAGATGTGCTCAGGGTACCGCAGTTTGCGACGGTTCCACAGCATATATTACATATGAGCAGATTGCAGCAGTATGTGGCGAAGATAAGTCCACATGGGGCGCAAGAATGCAGTTTGAAGCAGTTACCAACTGGGAAGTTTACGGTATCGAAGTTGGTACAGCAGTGAAGTATCCGGTTATCAGTGGTTTAACCGCATTTGACGGTTTTGCATGTTCCGGTACCGGCTGGGGACAGAACGGTGCAGAAATGCCACAGGAACTCATCGATAAGTTAGTTCCTGGTGCAGTTATTGAAATTTCCTTCCAGAGTGAAGACAATTCCATGTGGATTGTAATGCCTGATGCAGCAGCAGGCTGGTCCAGATGTGCTCAGGGTACAGCATCTATCGCAGACGGTAAGGCATACATTACCTATGAGCAGATTGCAGCAGTATGTGGCGAAGATAAGTCCACATGGGGCGCAAGAATGCAGTTCGAAGCAGTTACTAACTGGGAAGTATTCGGCATCCGTGTAGGTCAGGGTCTCATCGCAGCAGCCGGTGAAGCTGAAGAAAAGAAGGATGCTCCGGACCCAACTATCCAGGTGGCAGACGGTACTGTAGCTCATACAGGTACACTCACCATGGCAGACTCTGCTTGGTGGACACAGAAGGATCTTCTTACTCCTGAAGTAATCGGTGATGTAGATCCTGCAACAATTACAGCAATCAAGTTTACAAGTGATACAACATTCGTTCTCGGTTATACCGATACCGTTAAGGCTGACTGGGCTCAGTTCGATTCCAGCAACACTTACGTTGTAAAGACAATGGACTTCAACAAAGAAGAAGGCCAGACATTAGCAGTTTTAGCACTCTCCAAGGGTGACGGCGTAGAATACACCATCAACTGGGAAGTTTACACCGGCGGCAGCACAGATATCATTGTTCCTGAAGAGCCTGCAGAACCGGTTATCGACCCAACAAACGATACGATTGAAGGTACTGTAGCTTTCACAAACAGCTTAACATTTGCTGACTCTACTTGGTGGACACAGATGAATCTTTATCAGGCTGACTTAATTGGCGATTTAGATCCTGCAGTAGTTAAGGGTATTAAGTTTACCTGTCCTGATACTAACTTTGTTCTTGGTTACACTAACGTAGAAACAGGAGCATGGGATCAGTTCGACAGCAGCAGCACATATGTTGCAAAGGCTATCAACTTTGTAAAGGAAAAGGCAGAAGATCCTGTAGTTTGTTTAGCACTCTCCAAGGGTGACGGCGTTGAATACACCATTACTTGGGAAGTTTACACCGATGGCGGTGCAGCAGCAGAAGCTCCTGCAGAAGATTTAGTAATCAAGTTTGCTGATCTTACAGCAGGCGGTTACGGTTACGAAGCTGCCGTTAACGGTGATGCAGTAGATGTTACTATTGCTTCCCAGTATCAGGAAATCCAGTACATTCTTCCTGAAGTTGTTGATTTAGCAGCATACAAGACTCTGATTGTTGATGTTACTTCCAACGTACAGCTTGACATCAAGCTGGTTGATCCAAATGCAGAATTAAACCAGTACAGCCAGAAGACTCCTTTCAAGGATAACTACACTGCACAGGATCAGGGAATTACTGAAGCTATCTATATTGATTTAGCTGAATTTGCAGACAAGGATCTTGCTCAGATTAACTTCATGACATGCGTAGACAATGCAGCTTTCACAATCAAGAGCATTACCTTTGTAAAGTAATTTTTGAGACAGAATAAAACAAAACGGTTACGGCTCCGCCAAAGCGGTGGGAACCGTAACTGCAACCTAACCTAAAAGAAACAAGGAGGATTCCAAACATGAAATTCAGAAAAGTAATGGCTGTAGTTCTTGCAGCTGCATTAACTTTCTCCATGGCTGCTTGTGGCGATAAGACCAGCACAGATGATCCAACACCTACCACAGGTGCAACAAGCGGCACAGAAGGCACAGATAAGCCATCTACACCATCCACTCCAACCGGCAAGAATGAAGAAATCGTTATCGGTTCCTGGTGGGTACAGTACTATGACAGTAATCACGTAGCAGACGGTGATATGGCTGTTTCCCCTGACTGGGTAAGCGCTCAGGAAGCTCCGGAAGATGACGAAGCTGCAAAGGAAACAAAGGCTAAGAACAGAAATATCGCACAGTTAAAGTGGGATAATGTTAAGAAGATTGAAGAAAAGTACGGCGTAAAGTTCTGGTGGGAAAACCTTACATACGAAGGTGTTACAGACTCCATCAACACCTCCATCCTTGCAGGTGCTCCTGACTGTGATATTTACCTTGTAGATGCCGGTATGGCAGTTCCTGCACAGGTTAACGGTCTTGCAATTGACTTAAAGACAATTCTTCCTGCTGACCACGACATCTTTACAGAGCAGAAGATTGCCGGTTACTATGACTTAGGTGACGGTAAGGCTTGTATCTTCTACCAGGTAACAGGTGAAAGTGCTGTTGCTAATACCTATCCTTTAGCTTACAACAAGCAGATGTTAGAAGACAACAACTTAGAAGATCCAAGAGCTCTTTATGAGCGTGGCGAATGGACTTGGGATAAGTTCATCGAATACTGTCAGGTTCTTACTCAGGATACTGATGGTGACGGTCAGAACGACCAGTTCGGTTTCGTTGGTTACGTAGAAGAAACCTTCACACAGTTAATGCTCTCCAATGGTGGTAACATCGCTAAGGGTACAACCGAAGGCATGTCCTCCAAGGCAGTTGGTGAAACTCTTCAGATGATTCAGGATATGTGGGTAACTTACAACGTATGTCCTCCATACGACTTCGAAGGTGAACCATGGAACTCCATGAGAAACGGTTACCGTGAAGGTAATGCAGGTTTCTTCCCAATCGCTGTATGGATTCAGAACGCTAACGGTGACTACTCCGCAGCAAGCCCTGAAACAAACCTTACATGGGATACCGTATACTGCCCATGGCCTGTTGGTCCATCCGGTAATCAGGAAACCAACGCTCATGAAAATGATGTTCCATCCGGCGCATTCATTATTCCTGCAGGTGTTCAGGAGCCTGAAAAGGTATTTAACGTAATGTATGATTTCTGGAACTGGATGGATGGCGACACATCTCTTCGTGATGATAAGTCCGCTCTCAACTGGTGGTATCAGGAAAATGCTTTCGAGCCTGAATTACAGGAAGAAAACTTCAACGTAATGCAGTACATGGGTACAAGAACAACCTTCGACTTATTCCAGGCTATCGGTGTTGGTTATGATCTTAACTCCATCATCAACGGTACTATGACTCCTGCTCAGTATCAGGAAACTTACAAGCAGCAGGTTCAGGATGCGTTAGACAGTTACTTTGGCAACTAATCGTGTTACTATGCACACAGCATAAATAACACATGCAGCGCCCGGACGAAAGCATCGGAAGTTCTGCGGAAAGCTTGCTTTCAACGCAGAAGTCCGTATGCTTTTGGACGGGGCGATAGCCCGCATAAAAATTTATTTTTATGCGAAGGCGATGCATGTGTGGATATCACCGTAAACTCAATGAATAAAACAGTAGCTGCGTAGCAGCGACTGACGGCGTAGAGCCGGCAGGTTTTATGAATTGGTTTACGATGTAGAAAAATATACATTTTGAAATGAGGACCATATAATGAGTGATATTAAGATGATTGCTCCTGAATTCCATAAAGTACCTTGGCAGGAGAAGCCGGCAGGCTTAAAGAACGCACCGGTTTGGAGATATACAGAAAACCCGATTATCGGCAGAAATCCGGTAGAAGGTGTTGCACGTATTTTCAACAGTGCGGTTATGCCTTACGGTGATGAATTCATCGGTGTATTCCGTGGTGAGCAGACCGACGGTGTTTCCCATATTTATCTCGGACACAGTAAGGATGCTATCCATTGGGAATTCGAACCAAACAAGATTCAGTTCGTAGACGAAGACGGTAATCCGTTCCAGCCTATTTACGCATATGACCCAAGACTGGTAAAGGTGGAGGATACTTATTACATCATGTGGTGTCAGGATTTCTACGGCGCTGCAATCGGTCTGGCAAAGACAACAGATTTCAAGACATTTACCCGTCTGGAAAATCCATTCCTGCCATTCAACCGTAACGCAGTTCTTTTCCCTAGAAAGATTAATGGCAACTACGTAATGTTAAGCAGACCATCCGATTCCGGTCACACACCATTCGGTGACATTTTCCTAAGCGAAAGCCCTGACCTCAAGTACTGGGGCAAGCACAGACATGTAATGGGCCGCAGCAGTGAGTGGTGGGAGTCCTTAAAGATTGGTGGCGGTGCAGCTCCTATCGAGACTTCCGAAGGCTGGTTAATGTTCTATCACGGTGTAAGCGGAACCTGTAACGGTTACGTATATTCCATCGGTGGTGCAATTTTAGACTTAGAGGATCCGTCTAAGGTATTATACCGTTGTGAGACCTTCCTTCTCACACCGGAAGAGTGGTATGAAGAGAGAGGCTTCGTTCCGAACGTATGCTTCCCATGTGCAACTCTTCATGATCCTGACACAGGAAGAATCGCTATCTACTATGGTGCGGCAGACAGCTATGTCGGCCTTGCGTTCTGTCAGTTTGATGAAATCGTTGATTACATCAAGAAGCACAGCGTAACCAGATGGGATGATACCGATTTAGGAAGAAGATAATCTAATCACAATTATCCATAGAAAGCCGCAAGGCGGGTGTTTGCGCCTGCCCTGCGGCTTTTTAGTAAAACGAGTATTCGAGGGCAAAAGCCCTGAGGAACAAAGAATGAGAACAATATCCGCAAAAGAACTGGTAAAAGAAATGAAACTCGGATGGAATCTGGGAAACACCATGGATTCCGTAAATGACAGAATTGATAAAACGATGGAGCCGGCAGCCTGGGAAACCGCCTGGGGGAATCCGGTAACTTCCAAAGCATTAATTGAGAAAATAATTGACGAGGGCTTTAATGTAATCCGCTATCCGGTCAGCTGGAGAAATCACTTAGGGGAAGCCCCGGATTATACGATAGACACTAAATGGATGGACCGGGTGCAGGAGCTGGTGGACTGGGCATATCACAAGGGTGCCTTTGTGATTTTAAATATACACCATGAGGGCTGGCATGACCCGTATTATGACAATCTGACACCGGCTTCCGAACAGCTGAAAAAGGTTTGGCAGCAAATCGCCGAGCGTTTTGAAGCATACGATGAACACCTGATTTTTGAGGGAATGAATGAGCCGAGAAAACGTGGCACACCGGTGGAATGGACCGGCGGTGATGAAGAAGGCCGGGCTGTGGTAAATGCTTTAAACAAGGTGTTTGTAGAAACAGTCCGCGGTACCGGAGGAAACAATGCCATCCGCAGCCTGATGATTCCGGGCTATGCAGCAAACTGTACCGTAGGCATCCGTCATCTGGAAATTCCGAAGGGCGACAATCATATCATCGCATCGGTACATGCCTATGAGCCAACCGACTTCGCCCTGACGGTAGAAGGTCGGGCTCTGTGGAACAGGGATACCAAGGTAATTGACCAATTGGTCGTTGACTTACAGGACCTGTTTTTATCCAAGGGGGTTCCGGTAATCATCGGAGAATGTGGTGCCATGCATAAGAAGGACGAAGGAAATGAAGCCTCCCGCGCAGAATGGGCTGAGTATTTTTTTGGAAAAACCAAGTCCATCGGAGTGCCTTGTGTCTGGTGGGACAATGGTTATGTGGAAGGCCGCGGTGAGCTCTTTGGCTTGATAGACCGGAGAACACTGGAATGGAATTTCCCGTTACTTTTAGAAGGAATCAGAAAGGGATTACAATAAAATGAAACAGTTAGTAAATTTTAATGATGGTATAGCATTTCACGGCAACACAGAGCGTATTGCAAAAGTATTAAAGAAAGCAGAGAACGGAAATCCGATCACATTGGGATATCTTGGCGGTTCCATCACCCAGGGTTCCCTGTCCTCCACGCCGGATACCTGCTACGCTGCCTTGACGACCAAATGGTGGCGTGAGCAGTATCCGCAAACAGAAATCACTTATGTAAACGGCGGTATCGGCGGTACTACCTCCCAGTTTGGTGCAGCCCGTGCAGACAGTGATATTCTGGCATATGAGCCGGATTTTGTGGTAATAGAATTCAGTGTAAACGATGATAACAGTCTGTTTTTCCGGGAAACCTACGAGGGACTGGTACGTAAGGTATATACCTCTAAGACAGCACCGGCAGTACTTCTGGTCCACAATATTTTTTATGAAGACGGAAGAAATGCGCAGGACCAGCATGAAACAGTGGGACGTTACTATAATCTGCCGTGCTTAAGCATGAAAACCAGTGTGTATCAGGCAATTGCCCACGGAAAAATCGGGGTACGCGACGTAACACCGGATGATTTACATCCAAATGATGCCGGTCATGCGTTGCTTTCCAATCTGATTACCAACTTCCTTGCAAAAGTGCAGCAGGAAGATGTACCCGCAGTTACGGATACAAACCGTGCGGCAGAAGAGCTTCCAAAGCCAATTACTGCCAATGCATACCAGAATTCGGTCCGTTATCAGACTTACAATTGCAAACCGGAATTGAAAGGTTTTGTGGCAGATACACAGGAACAGAAGCACATTACCGAAACCTTCCGCCGCGGCTTTATCGGGGCAAAGAAGGGCGATGCCATCTGTTTCGAAATAGAAGGAACCGGTATTGCGGTACAGTACCGTAAATCGGTGAAGCATCCGGCCTGTGTAGCAAAGGTGGTATTGGATGGTGACGAGGCTTCTGCCATGACGCTGGACGGTAACTTTGATGAAACCTGGGGCGACTGCTTATACATAACAACCGTAGCAAAGCATATCGAAGATAAAAAGCACACCGTGGAAATTACTGTTACGGAAGGCGACGAATCCATGGTACCGTTTTATTTAGTATCGGTTATCGGTTCCAGATAGGAGGTTATGATATGGACAATAGATATCTGGTAGCACCAGACAATGAAAAATTACAGTACATGGGACGTATTGATTTTGCCAAAGAAGGCGGTCCTGAGTTTGTATTTCCGTGTACTTTTGTAAAAATTAAATTTAAGGGCACTCATATCCGGGTGATTCTTACCAACACAAAAAACTGTTGGGATAATTTTATGGGAGTTATTCTGGATGGAGTTCAGACAAAGTTTAAGTTGGAAGACTGGGGCAGGCATGAGTATGTGCTGGGCGAAGATTTAGAGGATGCAGAGCATGAGCTGATGCTGTTTAAGCGCCAGGACTCCTGTCATACCGTGCAATTTCACGGCTTTATTTTAAATGGGAATGCCGAAGTCCTGGAATTACCCCCGTTGCCGGAGCGCCGTATGGAGGTGTACGGGGATTCTGTATCTGCCGGAGAAGTCAGTGAGGCGGTAGGTTATGAAGGCCAGCCGGATCCACAGACCAACGGGGAACTGTCCAACAGCTATTATTCTTATTCCTGGACGCTGGCAAGAAAGTTAAATGCCCAGCTGCATGACATTGCCCAGGGCGGTATCTGCCTTTTGGATGATGCCGGCTGGTTCGCGGGACCAACCGCATGCAAGGGCATGTTTTCCATGTATGACAAAATTCAGTATCATCCGGATTTAGGCGTACAGAAGCGCTGGGACTTCAGCAAGTATACTCCTGACATTGTGATTGTAGCCATTGGTCAGAATGATAAAGACCCATATGACTACATGAAAGCTGATTATAATTCCGAGCAGTCTCTGTACTGGCGTCTGGCTTATAAGGATTTTATCGGAAAGCTGAGAAAGCGTTATCCGGAGGCACATATTATTTTATCCACCACTATTTTAAACCACGAAGCAATCTGGGATGAGGCCATTGACGAGGTTTGCCGCCAGCTGCAAAAAACAGATGATAAGATACATCATTTCCTGTATAGCAATAACGGTTGCGGAACTCATGGACATATCCGGATTTCCGAGGCGGAAAAGATGGCGGAAGAACTGGCAGACTATATTGAAACACTGAATGTATTTTAGAAAAAAGAAAAAGGTATCTTTTAGCTTAGGGATGTGATATACTATAGACAATTTATGAATTGAGGAGAATCTACGTATGAGAAAAAGACTGTTAATGATAATTGCGTGCGGAATTTTTGCCGTTGCCGGGCTTTGTGGCTGTAATTCCGCAAAGGAGCCGGAAGCTACCCCAACGCCGGCAGCAACAGCAACTCCAACCGCTACACCGGAGCCGACGGCCACACCAACACCGGAGCTTACCATTGCGGATATTTCCCCAATGGAGTTGGTGGCAGAGATGAAAATCGGCTGGAATCTGGGCAATACCCTGGATGCTACCGGAGGAATCGGCCTGATGTCGGAAACTGCCTGGGGAAATCCAAAAACCAAGCAGGAAATGATTGATAAAATCTTAGATGCCGGGTTTAATGTAATCCGTTTTCCGGTAACCTGGGACGGGCATTTCGGTGAGGCACCGGAATATAAGATTCATGATATCTGGCTGCAAAGAGTAAAAGAAGTAGTAGATTATGCATATAGTAAAGGTGCGTATGTAATTTTAAATACCCACCATGAAGAATGGTATATGCCAACGGAAGAAAATAAAGTGGCAAACGGTGAGCAAATCGTTGCCCTTTGGACACAGATTGCAGAGTATTTTAAAGAATATGATGAGCACCTGATTTTTGAAGGATTAAATGAGCCGAGACTCCGTGGTACTTCCAAGGAATGGTCCGGTGATGCCAAGGCAAGTGAAGTAATCAATTATTGGGAGCAGTTGTTTGTGGAAGCGGTGCGCTCCACCGGCGGAAACAATACGTTACGTCATTTGATGATTACCGGTTATGCGGCTTCTTCCTCCAGAGACAATCTGGCAAAGATAAAGCTGCCGGAGGATGATAAACTCATCGTATCTGTACATGCGTATACTCCATATAATTTTGCGTTGAATACTAAGGGAACCTCCACCTGGGATAAATCCAAGGATGCCGGTGACATTGACTATTTAATGAAAACCATTAACGATTTGTTTATCAGTAAAGGAATTCCGGCAATCATTGGTGAATTCGGTGCCATGAATAAGGATAATGAAGCAGAGCGTGTGGAATGGGCAACCTATTATCTGACCAAGGCAAAAGAAATCGGAGTGCCTTGTGTCTGGTGGGATAACGGTGCTTTTTCCGGCAATGGAGAAAACTTCGGTTTGTTAGACCGCAGAGGATTGGAATATCCGTATCCGGAACTGCTGGATGCTATGATGAAGGTAGCAAATCCGGATTAGTACAGTAAAATATGTGAATAATAACTGATACAATTAGTTTTGTGAAAATTGATTGTATCAGTTTTTTTTGTGGTGGGAAAATATGGGGTACATATCGAACTAAATCAACGGATTTAACAATAAGTACGACGTATCGAACTTACTTGACAAAATTTAAAGTAAGTCTTATGATATAAATAAAGGTGGTGAAGATTATGGTAAAAAGAGAAAATTATTTAGCCCGCATAAGAAAATTTTATCATATGGATTTAATTAAAGTAATTACCGGCATCAGAAGATGCGGAAAGTCGGTATTGCTACAGCAAATAATGGAAGAACTGAAAGAAGAGGGTATTCCCGAGGAACAAATTATTTATATCAATTTTGAAGATTATGATTTTTCTTTTATTCGGACCGGGGATATATTTCATGAATATATAAAGAAGAAGATAACAAGCGATAAAAAATATTATCTGTTTTTTGATGAAATTCAGGTAGTGCCGGAATTTGAACGGGTCATAAATTCTCTGCGAATGAAATACGGAGCCAGTATTTTTATTACCGGATCCAACGGCAAACTGCTGTCCGGAGAATTGGCCACGTTTTTATCCGGACGGACGGTAAGCTTTTCTATCTATCCTTTCACGTTTCGAGAAATGTGCCAGATGAGAAAGGTCGATAAAGAAGGCAGCGAAAAAGCTTTGCATGATTATTTGGTCTGGGGAGGTCTTCCGCAACGGTTCCTGATGACGGATGAAGAGCAGACAAAAACTTTTTTGCGGGATGTGTATGACACTATTATACTTCGGGATATTGTCCAGTGGGCCGGAATTAAGGATATCGAGCTGTTTAATCGGATTTTGGAATATTTGGTCTGTAATCCGTCCCAGACATTTTCCATTACGTCTATCATAAATTATTTCTTGAGTATCGACCGTAAGGTATCAAAAGAAACCATTTATAATTATCTGGAGCATATTGTTGCATCTTTGGTGATGACAAAGGCTACACGGTACGATATCAGAGGGAAAAGAGCTCTTACCAAAATGGATAAATATTACCTGACCGACATGGGTCTTGGCCGCATCCGCAATTCCGGCTTTAAATTGGAAATGGGTGCATTACTGGAGAATGTTGTTTATAATGAATTGCTGGTAAGAGGCTATGAAGTTTATGTAGGAAAAACTAGAACCGGAGAAATTGATTTTATAGCGGTAAAGGGACAGCAGAGGGAATATTATCAGGTGACATATCATTTGTACGATGAAGCTGTAATCGAGCGGGAGTTTGGTGCATTTAAAGAGGTTGGAGATAATTTTCCAAAATATGTGCTGTCAATGGATAAAATGGATTTTTCGCGGGATGGTATCATTCATAAATATGTGATAGACTTTCTGCTGGAGGATTATTAAAGTAGCAGTTTGTTAAAAAATAAATTTAGGTTGATGAAAGCTCTTTCATTTGTTAAAATGAAAAAAGTTTGTGAAAAAGAAAGGAATTCCCATGCGTAAAACAAAAATTATTTGTACCATTGGTCCGGCAAGTACCAATGAAGAAACTTTAACAAAAATGTTCGAAGCAGGCATGAACGTTGCCCGCATTAACTTTTCCCACGGTGATCATGCAGAGCAGCAGGCAAAGATTGACCTGATCAAAAAGGTTCGTGAAAAAATGAATCTGCCAATCGCTATTATGCTCGACACCAAGGGTCCGGAATACAGAATCAAGACCTTTAAGGATAAAAAAGTAGTAGTTAACGACGGTGACAAGTTCACCTTCACTACTGATGACATTGTCGGGGATGAAACCCGTGTTGCGGTTTCTTACAAAAACCTTATGAAAGAGTTAAATCCGGGTGACACCATTTTAGTATGTAATGGCCTGGTTTCCTTCCGCGTCGATGAAATTGTGAAGAATGATGCCATTTGTACCGTTATCCATGGTGGGGAAATGTCCGACCGTAAGAGTATGAATTTCCCAAATCATGTATTAAAGCAGGACTATTTAAGTGAGCAGGATAAGAAGGACTTATTATTCGGTATCAAGAATGGCGTGGACTTTGTTGCGGCTTCCTTTGTTTCCACGAAGCAGGATATGATTGACCTTCGTACCTTCTTAGATGAAAACGGCGGCGCAGACATTGACGTTATTGCGAAGATTGAAAACCGTTCCGGTATCGACAATATTGAGGAAATCTGTCAGATTGCCAACGGTATCATGGTTGCCCGTGGTGATTTGGGTGTCGAAATTCCGTTCATTGAAGTGCCGTATATCCAGAAGTACTTAATCAACAAGTGCCGTATGATGGGTACCAGAGTTATTACCGCTACGGAAATGTTAGAGTCCATGATTCATAATCCTCGTCCGACCAGAGCGGAAATTTCCGACGTTGCCAATGCGGTGTATGACGGAACCTCTGCAGTTATGCTTTCCGGCGAAACCGCTGCCGGCAAGTTCCCGGTAGATGCGGTAAAGAACATGGCGGAAATTGCAGAATATACAGAGCAGCACATCAATTACATCAGCCGCTTCCGTAGTGCAGACTTTAAGATTAAGAACAACCTGGACGCAGTATCCCATGGTACTTGTGCCATGGCCATTGACGTAGATGCCAAGTGTATTGTTGCCAGCTCTATCAGCGGTCGTACAGCGCGTATGGTCAGCCGTTTCCGTTGCCCAATGCCGATTCTTGGTTTAACTACCTCTGAGCGTGTCTGGAGAAAATTAAACTTAAGCTGGGGTGTGCTTCCGATGCTGACAGAAGAATATACTTCGGTTGAAGTTATGTTTTACAACGGACTTCGCCAGGCCAAGAAGGCGCTGGGGCTTCAGTCCGGCGATAATGTGGTATTAACCGGCGGACAGATTAATGGCCAGGTGGGTAATACCAACACCATCAAGATTGAGACCGTGAAGTAAATCGGGTGAAAAGCCCCTGCTTTTGTGATAGGTTAAATTTAATATCCCCCGGCGGCAATTTTATCCTTCGGAAACCCGCTTTCGCTAGCATCGAAACGTAGCCTCACTAAATTCGTGCAACCTTCGGTTGCAACACCTCATTAAGTGAGGACGTTTCTCCAGCGTTTCCTTCGGATAAAATTGCTGCCGGGGGATTGTTAAATTAATTCACAAAAAGCACAGGGGCTTTATCATCAAAGGTTTACTTTACGGTTTCAAAAACTGTTTACGGTACTCGGTAGGGGTCAGATTCATGACCTTTAAAAAGGCGCGGTTATAGTAACTGATATTGTTAAACCCGTGGGTTGTGGCAATATCAGTTATTTTTTTATTTGTGGATGACAGGTCGTGGCAGCTTTGCAGGATGCGGTAGCGTACCAGATAAGCAAAAGGTGTCATGCCGGTAAAGTGTTTGAAAGAGCGGCAGAACTGGCCTTCACTTAAGTGGGCAATGGAGGAAAGTTCGTTTAACGTAAGGGCTTGTTGATAGTTTTCCTGCATATAGTTTATCACCGGTTGGAGTTGACCTGAAAGAGTGCGATTTAAGGTTAGATGGTTTGTGTCAGTGCCTTTTGTCTTTGCAATATGATTTTGATAAAAGGTATTCCAAAGAAGGAGCAGCTGACTCCGGATAAAAAGTTCCTCTTTTATATTGGAAAAGAAAATGTTGTTCAGGTTGCTTAAAATGTTCTGCTGCCAGGAACTGTGGTTAGTCTGCAAGGAGGTTGCAAATTTCAGATTGTTATGCATAACCGGCAAAACATAGGTATTATATGCAGTAGTATCGAAGGAGGAAATAAGAAACTCCGGAGAGAAAACAAGGGCATAAAAGGATATAGGCTGGTCACTATGGCTTTTTGCAGAATGCAGGATACCGGATGGAATAAAGACGGCATCTCCGGCTTGAAGAGTGAAGGGAGTATCTTCCATTTGGAACAGTAATGCTCCGCTTGTTAATAGAAGAAATTCCATTTCTTTGTGCCAGTGAAGATAAAGTGCAGGGTCTGCGCCTATAGAAACTTCGGTAAAATGAATGGAATATGGGGCAGAATCGGTAGTGTGTGAAATTTGCTCATACAATTTTGTGTCTGCTGTTAAATTCATAGAAACCTCCGAAATGGCTTTGTAAAAACAAAAATAGTGCCAAATAGAGAGTAACATGTTTTTTAGAAAACATCAATATAGTGTTAGTTGTTGTTAGAAAAAGAAAAGCAATCAGGGAAAAGAACTGCTATACTTAAATTGTAACAGGAAATAAACTTGTAATGTAACGATTCAGAGAGGTGTAGTATCATGGGCAAAATTGTATTGGAAAAAGACAGGCTTATTTTTCGAAGAAGAGATGAGCTGGTAGTCATTGAACCGTACGGCAAGAATTGTTTGCGCTGCCGTATGACAAGAAACAACAAAATATCGGAGGAAAATTGGACGCTGCTTCCTCCGGCGACGGAAAGTGATTGCAAGATAGAAGGAGATGAAAAGGTTGCCAGTATTACCAACGGGGATGTAAAGGCAGTCATTGAAGCAGGCTTTCCATGGTATGGCGGTGTCATCAGTTATTATAGAAAAGGCAAGTTGATTTTAAAAAGAAAACAGGAAGCAGATTACGTTAACGATTATGTCCATACCGAGGGAGATAACTATGCTATTCGTGTCATTTTTGAAGCAAACGAAGGAGAACACTTCTACGGCCTCGGTCAGGAGTGTGAGGATGCCTTTGACCGGAAGGGCAGTACCTGCAGTCTGTTGCATTATAATACAAAGTCTACGCTGCCGTTTGTGTATTCTTCCTTAGGCTATGGCTTTTTCTGGAATAGTCCGGCACCGGGCCGTTGTGAGACCACACGCAACCGTACCCTTTGGTGCAGTGACAGCGCGTATCAGGCAGACTACCTGATATTTACCGGTGATACTCCGGCAGATGTTATGAAAACCTATGCAGACCTTACCGGTTATGCTTCTAAATTTCCGGCATGGGCAGCGGGCTTTTGGCAGTGTAAGCTCCGTTACGAAAGCCAGGAGGAACTGCTTAGTGTGGCAAGAGAATATAAAAAGCGGGGTATTCCGATTGATGCCATTGTAATAGATTATTTCCATTGGACCGAGCAGGGCGAGTGGAAGTTTGACCCGAAATACTGGCCGGATCCAAAAGCAATGTGCGATGAATTAAAAGAATTGGGTATCAAGCCGATTGTATCCATTTGGCCGACTATCAATCCAAATAGTGAAAACTATAACGAAATGAACGAAGCCAATATGCTGGTGCGCACGGAAAACGGCCAGTTCGGTACCTTTAATTTCTATGGCCAACAGACTTTTATCGACCCGATGAATCCGGAAACAAGAAAGTTTGTCTGGGAGAAAATCAAGAAAAATTATTACGACTACGGTATTCACAGCTTCTGGCTGGATGAGGCGGAGCCGGAGGTGCATCCGCAGCAGTTCGGGCACTTAAAGTTCTATCTCGGTAACGGTGCCCAGACTGCCATGTTATACCCGTATTACTATGTAAAGATGCTGTATGAAGGCCTGCAGGAAGCAGGGGAAACCGAAATTATTTCCTTAACCCGTGCGGCGTATCCGGGCAGCCAGAAGTATGGTGCGGCGGTTTGGAACGGAGATATCCAGTCTGATTGGCGGGCGTTGCGTCAGAGCGTAACCAGCGGTCTTTCCATGGGTATGTGCGGCATTCCGTGGTGGAACAGTGACATCGGCGGTTTCTTTAACGGGAATCCGGACGATGAAGAATTCCGTAAATTGCTGGTGCGTTGGTTCCAGTTCGGGCTCTTCTCTCCGATTATGCGTCTGCACGGTTCCAGAATCCGTACCAAGAATCAGCCGGAACCAAATCCGGGTATTATTGAGCGCAGTGGCGGCCCGAATGAAATCTGGTGCTTCGGTGAGGAAAATTATGTTACAATCAAAAAGTTAATCGAAACCAGAGAAAAGTTAAAACCATATACCATAAAATGTATGGATGCCGCAAGTGCAACCGGCGCACCGGTAATGCGTCCGATGTTCTTTGATTTCCATGAGGATGAAGTATGTTACACCTTAGAAGACCAGTACATGTATGGTGAAGATATTCTGTTTGCGCCGATTATGGAAAAAGACAGTGTGGAACGTAAGGTATACCTTCCAAAGGGTAACTGGATTCTCACCAAGGATAAGCAGACTTACACCGGCGGTCAGTGGGTAACGGTTCATGCGGAATTAAATGAGTACATTGCCTTTGTAAAAGAGGGCAGTGAAGTATTGACTGTGTTTGAATAAGCGACTAAAAAAGGAGAATTGCGATGGGGCAATTCTCCTTTTACTTTTTAGGGATATTTTATTTATACACAATCTTTAACGGATATGCTTCTCCGCTTTCAAATACTTCCGCGTACCATTCCCGGTTGCTTGTAGTAACCACAAATTCCGTTACCTTACCATGATTCCAGGCAAGGGTTGCTTCCGCATTACCCGGCAGTTTAACGCCTTCAATGCGGCCGTTTGGCCACTGCTTTGGCAGGGCAGGAAGTAAGAACACTTTGCCGTTTCTTGCCTGAATCAGCATTTCTATGATGGCAGCGGTGGCGCCGAAATTTCCGTCAATCTGGAACGGCGGATGATTGTCAAAAAGGTTGCTTAAGGTAGAGTTACTAAAGAGCTTCTTTAACGTATCGTATACCTTGTCGCTCTTTTGCAGGCGGGCATATAAATTGATAATCCATGCACAACTCCAGCCGGTATGTCCGCCACCCATAGACAGGCGGCGCTCCAGTGTTTTTTCTGCAGCAGCGGTGAGTTCCGGTGTTCCCTCCAAGGTAATCTGGTTGGATGGGTATAAGCCAAACAGATGGGAAATATGGCGGTGTCCCGGTTCTGCTTCTTCGTATTCCTTATCCCATTCCATCAGCGTTCCGTTAGATGCAATCTGGGTTGGACGCAGGCGGGACAGCTGGTATTTGATTTTTTCGTTCAGTTCATCTTCTATACCGAGGATTTTTGCAGCTTCAATGCACTGGGTAAACAGGTCGCGTAAAATCTGGTTGTCCATGGTAACACCGGCGGAGTTGCAACCACGTTCTCCGCTAGGGAGAATAAAGGTGTTTTCCGGAGAAACGGATGGGCAGGTAACGAGATACCCTTCGTGCTCTATCATAAAGTCGATGAAGAACAACGCGGCTTCCCTCATAATAGGGAAAGCTTCCTGTAAGAATGCTTTATCCTGCGTATATACATAGTGGGTCCACTGGTGGGTACAAAGCCATGCGGCGCCCATTACCCAGTAAGTGCCCGGAATCCATAAATCCTGAGGTGCGGTGTCGCCCCAGATGTCGGTGTTGTGGTGGGCTACAAAGCCGCGGCAGCCGTACATTTTTTCTGCAGTGGTGCGGCCATGTTCTACCATGCGCTTGATGTGGTCAAGCAGTGCGGTATGACACTCCGACAGGTTACAGGTTTCTGCCGGCCAGTAGTTCATCTGGGCGTTGATGTTGATGGTGTATTTACTTCCCCACGGCGGAGTAAAATCCTTACACCAGATACCTTGCAGATTGGCTGGTAAGGTGCCCGGACGGCTGGAGGATATCAACAGATAACGGCCAAAGTCGAAGTAAGTTTCCACCAGGGCACTTGGGATTTCACCGTTTTTCACACTTGCAAGAAGTTCACCGGTTGGAATATCGGAAACTTTTGCATGTTTTGCCGCGTTGGTGGCAAAGGTGTTTATTTCCTCGTTATTGTAAAGTTCTAAGTTTACTCTGTTAAAATAACCCTGATAGTCTGCGATATGCTCTTCTTTTAATTCTTCATAATTTTTTGCCAGACCATCTGTCAATTTTTTATTTACATAAGCTTCCGGATCTTCGCCCCAAAAGCTGGTGGCAGCGCAGTAGTATAAGGTTACTTCATCTGCATCTTCAACAACCAGAGAGCGACCCATGGCATAGAGCTTGCCGCCTTTAAAGGTGCCTGTAACCTTGGTATAGAATGCAAGACCGTCATCGGCCAGCTGGCCCCATAAGGCTACACCGTTATCGTTTGTACGCATGGTGCCGCCAAAGAAATGCCAACGCTCCATTTTGGCCTGGAAATTCAGTTTTTGGGCGCCGGTAGCTTTCATGTGGATAACCAGTAAGTTGGCCGGAGCAGAAATAAAATATTCTTTCTCGTAGGTAGTATCTGCGGTGCGGTAGGAGGTAGTGCATACAGCTGTACTTAAATCTAATTCTCTGCGGTATTCTAAAATTTCGCCCGGGTCCTTCTGGTCAATCATCAAATCGCCCAGGGTCTGATATACCCGCATGTCATTCGGACAGCCGGCAAAGGCTAGCTGCATTAATTCTTCCGCCTCGGAAATTTTGCCGTCTAAAAGAAGCCGGCGGACCTTTGGCAGGGCTTCCTTTGCGTCGGGATTGTTACGGTCTGTGTAACCGCCGGACCACATGGTTTCTTCGTTCAATGCGATTTGGTCGCGGACAGTGCCGCCGTAAATCATGGCGCCCAGTTTGCCGTTGCCGAGAGGCAGGGCTTCTTCCCAGATGCCTGCAGGTTTGTTAAACCAAATTGTTCTCATGGTGTTTGTCTCCTGTCTGTAAGGTGATATGTAAATGTTATGAAGTTCTATATAACAAAATCAGTATACAATATCCGGAAGAAATAGAATAGCGTAATTATTAGTGAGTTTGTACAGTATTTCCTCAATTCTTGCGATATTCTGCCGGGGACATTCCTTCATAGCGCTTGAACACGGTGCTGAAGTAGCCGGCATCCGGAAAGCCGCACCGGCATCCGATTTCGGCAACCGGAATTTTGGTATGATGAAGCAGGTTTTTTGCTTCGCCGAGGCGCCGGTAGGTTACATATTCCATGGGCCGCATGTGCATGGTTTCTTTGAAAATACGACATAAATGCTGGGAGGAAATACCTGCCAGCTCAGCTAAAACCGTCATGGAAAAATCTTCGGAAAAATGGTCGTCAATATAGTTTAGAATCGGCATCAGCTGTTTGCTTTTGTCAGTACCCCGTTCACTGTTTTTCGTAATGGTCTGACGGTAAAATTCTAAAAGATAGTCGTACATCAGCCCGGAGCAGGTGTAATCCCCAAATACTTTGTCGGTTTTTTGTGCTACAAACATTTTATTGAAGAGTTTGTCTAACGTACTGCTGTCTGACGGGGTGCAGCATATCGGCTGGGTGAGTCCCAGCTCTTTTTTTATTTGGGAACAGGAGAGCCCGTCAAAAACTACCCAGTTTACTTCCCAGGTTTCCGTAACAGGGAAATACTCGTGGGGAACTGCGTTCGGAAGGAAGAAGAAGCAGCCGGACGGCAGGGGAATCATGGTGTCTCCTGTTTTCAGACAGCCCTGTCCGCTGATGCTGTGTAAAATCTGGTTCCAGTAGTAGCCTTCCGGACGATGGACGTGTCCCTGGTATTCCGTACCGCCGATACCTGCAAGATGAACGGGAAGTTGCCAGACGTTGGGGTTGGAAGGATAAATACTTTGGTTTATCGGCATGATTGTTACGGCTCCTTTCCTGGTACTTAAAAAACAATAAAATCTTATTCGGGTACAGTATATCACAAATAAGAGGATTTGACTATGGGCTTTTGAAAACTGAACATTAATATTTTCTAAAAAGCATTATAAATAGGGACATCTTGAAATAATGACTTTTGTATTTTTAACATAAATGATGCAAATTGTTCAGAATTTGAAATTGCGTATATTGCACAAAAATGATATTCTGAAAACAACAAAAATAGTGAAAACGAGGGAAGGAGTAAACCTTATGAACACACCTTTAGCACATACCCCGCCGATGGGCTGGAATTCCTGGAATACCTTTGGCTGGAATATTAACGAAGAACTGATTAAAACCGCAGCAGATGCCTTTGTGAAAACCGGTTTAAAGGATGCCGGTTATGAATATATCGTTATCGATGACTGCTGGAGCGAAAAGCAGCGTGACGAAAACGGCAGACTGGTGCCGGACAAAAACAAGTTCCCGAACGGCATCAAGCCGGTGGCAGACTACATCCATTCCAAGGGTTTAAAGTTTGGTATTTATTCCTGCGCCGGAACCCACACCTGTGCCGGACATCCGGGCAGCTTTGAGCATGAGTTTGAGGATGCGGAAACCTTCGCCGAGTGGGGCGTGGATTACTTAAAATATGATTATTGCTATAAGCCAAAAAGCGCAGACGGTGAGAATCTGTATAAGCGTATGGCCGTGGCGCTCCGTAACTGCGGCAGGGACATTGTATTCTCCGCTTGTAACTGGGGCAACGATGGTGTTCTGAACTGGATTAGGGAATCCGGTGCCCAGCTGTTCCGTTCCACCGGAGACATCCAGGACAACTGGTTGTCCATTCAGGGTATTGTGGAATCCCAGTTAACCCATGAAGCCTACAGCGGCGTGTACTGCCACAACGATATGGATATGCTGGTAGTCGGCATGCACGGTAAGGGTGATAACGCGGAAGTGCTTGGTAAGGTGGTAGGCGGCTGTACCGATACCGAATACAAAACCCACTTTGCTCTGTGGGCAATGAAAAATTCTCCGCTGATGATTGGCTGTGATGTACGCAAGATGTCTGCAGAAACCAAGGAAATTTTAACCAATGCAGATATTATTGCACTGAATCAGGATATCGAGTGCCGCGGACCTTACTGCATCCGCCAGTGGAACAATCCGGAAAAGGTATTTGCTTTAGTAAAACCGTTACATGGCGGTGATTATGCCATCGGCATGTTCAACTTCAGTGATAAAACCAGTGAAATGTCCCTGCAGTTCTATGATATCGGTCTGCCAACGTCCTCCGGCAGAGGCTTAGAACTGTATGACTGCCATAAGCATGAAACCATCGGAACATTTACGGAACGCTATGCCGCACAGATTCCTTCTCACGATTGCTTCGTGTTCCGTGCCAAGGTGGTAAAGAAGTAATGGCAAATTACAAAACCTGCAAAGAGTGCGGGGCAGAGCTGCTTGCGGATGATATAGCAATTCACCGCAAGCTGGTGCTCCGGAATGCAGAGGAATTTTTCTGTATCGATTGCCTGGCAAAGAGGCTTGGCTGCCTGCGTGAGGATATTGAGAGGTTGATTCAGTATTACAGAGACAGCGGGGAGTGTACGTTATTCCGATAAGCCATTGTGCAGGAAGACGGATTCGGTTATAATTAGGTGATTATAACAAAATTACGTAAAAGAGAGGTAACCTATGAAAAAAATTGGATGGATTTTCTGCTTGCTGGCAGTGTTGTCATTGGCAGCCTGTGGGGCAAAGAAGGATACTCCGGCAGAAAACAATGCGTCGGAATCAATCGGAACTACGGACCAAAATACAGATAATGCGGAAACTGCAACGCCGACGGATGCGCCGAAGCGCACCACGGTTCCTTCCCATACGGACTATTTGACGGAAGAAGATATGCAGACTGCCAGTCCATGGCAGATATGTGATAATGCAGCGCTGGCAGCGGTGATGAAAAAGGCGGAAGCCGGAGAACCGGTAACGATTGCTACGATCGGTGGTTCCATTACCCAGGGCTCTATTTCGAACGGTGCCAAGGATAGTCAGATAAAAGCAAAATCCTGCTATGCGGATATCTTCTTTTCCTGGTGGAAGGAGACCTTCCCGCAGTCGGAGGTTACGGTGGTGAATGCCGGAATCGGTGCTACCGACTCTTATCTCGGGGTACACCGTTTGCAGGAGGATGTTCTGGATTACAATCCGGACGTGGTTTTGGTGGAATACTCCGTAAATGACGGGGGTAACAACACCTTTAAAATTACTTATGACAATTTAGTATACAAAATGGCTACCATGGAAGATGCTCCGGCAGTGATGCTTCTGTTTATGGGTCAGACCAATTTGTCCTCTGCCCAGAATGTACATCAGCTGGTGGGTTTTAACTACGGTTTACCGATGGTGAGTTATTTAAATTTATTATCCGGCTGGTTTGATTCCGGAAGATACACGGAAAAGGATTTATCCGGAGATGTAACCCATCCGTCGGCACTGGGACATGCCATTGTGGGCGAAATTCTTTGGAAATATTTAAATCAGGTTTACGCAGAACTGGATTCTTACGGTGAACCGGTGAAACTTGATAAGAAGATTTTTACAAAAGCGAAATATCTGAACGCAGAGCTTTCCGGCGTGGGAGATATCACACCGGAAAACCTGGGATCCTTTACAGAAAACGGCAAGGACTTTAACGGCTGGGGCGATGTGTGGAAAACCACCGACGGCAACGGCAACCTGGTGTTTAAAGTAAAGTGTAAAAATCTTGGCATTTTATTCTGGCGCTCCACAAGTTCTTCCTACGGAAATTACGAAGTGTGGGTAGACGGCGTCAGTGTGGCAACCCTTCAGGGAGAATTCCCGGGTGGTTGGGGAAATTATGCACAGTCACAGGAAGTTTTTACTTCCGATGCAGATGCAGAACATACCGTAATTATTAAGAAAGCGGAAAACTCCAAGGGCGATGATTTTACAGTGCTTCGCCTGATGATTTCCCATTAGTGAAAGAGTTAGTGATACTGTTTGAAGGAGGTTATTTATGAGAAAATTGGGATTTATGTTGTGTATAACTTTAGCAGTGGCATTGTCTGCCTGTGGAAAAGCAGAAGACAACAACGGGGTTGTAAATACATCTGCACCAACGCAGACTGAAAATAACGGTCAAAGCGCGGTGGAAGCAACTAAGGCTCCTGTAGAGGAGCAGACTCCAACGGCAGCGCCAACGGAGGCGGCACCGGATGTCTGGGTAATGGAAGAAGCCCCTGCCATCCGTAACTCCCTTTCCGAAGCAGATAAGTTAGCCCGTCAGAATGCCATTTTAGAAAAGGGAACGCTGTTGTTCTCTGATAAAACCAATAAGGGATATTACCCAAGTGATATTTCCTGGCTGACCGGTGCCGGAATGGATGACTGCGTGGCTCTTGTGTTTGCCTGTGATGATGTAACCCACGGCGGTTGGGGCGTTCTTGGCATGAATGTGAAATCTGCCAATGGCGGAAGCAAGCAAAAGGATATTGCAGCTTATTCCGATCAGCCGGACAAGGAGCGCCTGATAGTATATTCCATGGAAGAACTTCTTTCCATGGCAAAGGCAGAAAAGCCGGCGGATATTACAACCTTTCAGCTGGGGGCATGGAACGGAGGCCGTATTGCGGGACTTTACTATCTTCCGAAGGATGTGGCAGCAGAACTGAACACTTTCCTGGCAGAAATGGAAGAAGCAGAAAAGATTATCCACACCTATAACGGCGAGCTTTCCAATGAAAACGCCATTGAAAATGCAAAAATCGTATATGACTACTTACAGGAAGTGTATGGAGATGTATGCCTTACCGGTCAGATGGAATCTACCTGGATGGGTACTCCGGATTATGAGTTAAATTATATTGAACGGGAAACCGGAAAGCTTCCGGCGATCCGTGGTTTAGACTTTATGCACAACGATTTTGCCGGTGTTACAAAGCGTGCACAGGAATGGTGGGAAAAGGGTGGTATCCCTACAATCTGCTGGCATACCGGTTCCGATTTCGCCAGCGGTTACGATGAAAGTAAAGCCCACAACTTAAACTGGGACGAAGCTTTTGTGCCGGGAACAGAAACTTACAATGAGTTATTGGCAGATATGGATAGGGCGGTACCTTATTTGCAGCAGTTAGAGGATGCCGGTGTACCGATTCTCTGGCGTCCGTTCCACGAACTGGACGGCGGCTGGTTCTGGTGGAGTAAGGGCGGCGCTGAAAACTTCGTGAAGCTGTGGCAGTTAATGTACAGCCGTTATACCGATTTCTGGGGCCTGGGCAATTTAATCTGGGTGTTTGGTTACTCCGGCAACGGCGGTAATATGGCAGCCTGGTATCCGGGTGATTCCTATGTAGATTTACTTGGTGCAGACAGCTATAATCCGGGGGCAAATGTAAATTTATTTGAAGAGTGTGATGCCCTGGCGCCGGAAGGAATGCCGTTAGTTTTCCATGAATGCGGTACCATCCCTACTGAGGCACAGATGGAGGCCGGTGCACCATGGTCCTTCTTTATGGTGTGGCATACCGACTATATTACCAATGAAAAAAATAACAAGAAGAGTTCTTTAAATGAAATTTATAACAGTGAATATTTTATTACTTTAGATGAGCTTCCGTTTAAGTAGGAGGTCTTTGCTATGAAAAAAATGATATATAAAGCAGTCCGGATGGGGTTACTTGCCGCTTTCTGTCTGACTGCGGGCTGCGGACAGGGGACTGTGGAGGAAAACAACATGCAGAATCAGGAAAATGAAATAACTACTGTGCCTACCGAGGCGCTGACAGCCACTCCTGTTCCGTTAACGGAAGAAGAACAGATTCACCTGGATATGCTGGAGCGCTCCGTGATTTCCACCGGAAACAATGAGCGTATGAAAAAGGTAATTGAAAAAGCAAGAAAGGGTGAAGATGTTACCCTGGCTTATATCGGTGGGTCCATTACCCAGGGATATAAGCCAGGTACAACCGAAATTTTTGCCAAGCTTTCCTGCGATTATTTCAGGGAAACCTATGCGACTACCGGTAAAGTGAATTATGTGAATGCGGGACTTAGCGGAACCCCTTCTTTGCTCGGCTTAATCCGCTCTGACCGGGACATTTTTGAAGCAAAGCCGGATGTGGTATTTATTGAGTTTGCGGTAAACGATGCCCAGGACAATCAGAATAAGGCTGCGTTTGAAAGTCTGCTTAGAAAAGCTTTGATGCAGGAGCAGGCACCGGCAGTGGTACTGTTGTTTTCTGTAACAGAGGACGGCTACACCTGTCAGACCAATATGCAGCTGATCGGCATGAACTACGGTCTTCCGATGATTAGTGTACCGAATGCTATCCAACCGGAATTTGATGCAGGCCGTATGACTTGGAAAGACTGGGCGGATAAGAATTCTGTTAATGTGCTGGATGCCGGCTCGTTCCACGAGGAAAATGGCCACGAAGCATTCCCGGATGGCTGGGTAAAATCTGCAGATGCAAAGGAAAATACAGCTTTCACATTTGAAATTGATTGCAGAAGCCTGTTTTTGGTATATAAAGAAGCGAACAATGCGACCTTCGGTACTGCGGAAGTTTATGTGGACGGGGAAAAGATGATGACCATTACTTCCAACAAGGCGGAGGGCTGGTATAATCCGGTTCCTGTGCGGATTTTCCGCGACTCGGAATGCAAAACAAGGAAGGTAGAAATCCGCATGCAGGAAGGCGACGAAGATAAATTATTTTATTTGCTTGCCATTGGATACTGTGTGGAGTAAAATAGAATTAATGGAGGAACTGTCGGGCTGTCCGGCGGCTCCTTTTCTATAGGAAGGCAGAAATCTATGTAATGGAAAGGGGAAACATTATGAAACGTTTTGAAGAATTAGTGGAATTAAAACCACAGGACTCCATCTACGAGAAGCAGGATGGTGTAACATATGCAGAGTTTAAAAAGTACACCTACTACTCCAGAACAGCAGAACGCGACACCAATATGAATGTATTGTTACCGGTGGATTATACCGAAGAAAAGAAATATCCGGTACTTTATATCCTGCATGGCTTCTGGGACAGTGAAGAATGGATGGCCCGTCCGGAAGTAAGCTTAAACATTATGCTGGCTAATTTGCAGGCACAGGGACTTGCTAAGGAAATGATTATTGTGCTTCCGTACATTTTCTGTAACAAGGAGCTGGAGCATTGCACCGGCATGGATTTAGTGAATGCAAACAGTTACGATAATTTCATTAACGATTTGGTTCTTGATGTAAAGCCTTTTGTAGAAAAGACATTTTCCGTAGCACCCGGAAGGGAAAACACCGCAGTTACCGGTTTTTCTATGGGTGGTAAAGAGGCGCTGTTTATCAGCTTTGCCCGTCCGGACTTATTCGGCTATGTGGGTGCAGCATGTCCTGCACCGGGTCTCGTAGAAATTCCGGGCTCAAGCCTGCATCCGGGTCAGATTAAGGAAGAAGAGCTGGCATATCCGGAGGATATGAAGCCAGAGGTTGTATTTGTGACTTCTTCCCTGGCAGACGGTGTGGTTGGTCCGGCACCGAAGAGCTACATCGATATGATGACAAAGAACGGCACCGCACATATTTGGCATCTGCTGGAAGATACCTGGCATGACCATACCAGTGTAAAGCCGCATTTATACAATTATTTAAGGATGGTTTTTCAGTAATAGCGAAGAAAAGGCTGTCGCATAAGCGGCAGCCTTTGTGACATTAAGGAATAGAAACGTCCTTCTCTATATTTCCAGAGGTTCGATGCCAAGGGTCTTGCAGATTTTGATGACAGTATCGAACTGCATACCGGCGATACCGCGAGTCAGCCCCGTGGTTAGCGAACTGTAGGGAATGTCTGCGGCAATGGCAAACTGCCGTAAACTTACGTAGTTATCAAGAATCAGATTCCGTAGCTTCTGTTCTCTGGTTTGATTCATTTGCATCATCCTTTCGTTCTCTTGGACGTTGTTCTGTCCGGTTTGGATTTGGCTCTACGATAGTTACTTCCACGCCTTTTTCTTCAAGCTTTGTAATTTCATCCTCTACACAGTCCCAATCGGTAATCAGAAGGTCAAATTTATCTGCATTACAAACTTTAATAAAGGCATCAGTGCCGATTTTCTGACTTGGTAGTAACAGGATTTTCTTGCGGCTGTTTTCAATGACCTTTCGTTGGAAAGCGGCTGTTTCATCAGTGCCGTTGGAAAGCCCAAATTCGGAAGTGAGTCCTCCGCCGGTGATGAAGCACAGGTCAAAGTGCATCCGGCTGACAAAGTCGGTTGCCATGCTGTCTACTACGCTGGTGCTCTGGCGCATCTTGCCGCCAACCACATAAAGGTCTGCGTTAGTCAGGTGGCGCAGGCGGTTAGCCAGGTCGATGGAGTTTACCACCAACGTGTAGTGAATATCCCGCGGCAGATAGTGGCACATATGAAAACCGAAGGAACCGCCGGTAAGGTAAATGATTTGATGTTCTTTGATATGGGTTACTGCTTGTTTTGCGATTTGTTCGTAGTTTTCAAATATCGGCATTTCATCAAAGTTGCGGTTGCGGGGCGGCATGAATCCCGCCGGCATTGGTTTAATGGCACCGCCATGGGCCCGCTTGCAAAGTCCTTTGCTCTCTAAGATACGCAAGTCTCTTCTGGCAGATTCGTGGGAGATATCAAACAACTCTGTGATTTCTCCAATGGTGATTCTTCCTTTTTGCTCAATGAGTTCTGCTATTTTTATTTGTCTTTCTTCCATTAACATAAACATTCCTCCTTGCTTTACCGTTTATGAATGAATTTGTGAGTTTTATGTAGCTACTATCGCAAGAATAACACATAAGCGGTAACAAAGCAATAGATTCGGTAAACGAAGTTGCGTTTATTTTAACTATTTGACGTGGATATAAAAAGTTGTGTATAATACAGAAAAGGATGTTAGGAGTCATAAGTATGAATGCTAATGCTATATTAAAACCATGGTCTCTTATCGCAGAACTAACGGATAAAACCGTGTTAGGTCTTGAGGGAATGAGCAACAAAGCGCCTCGAAAGACTTCCCGTGCTATTGTGATAAATGAAGAAGGAAACTGTGCGGTGATGTATGCGGAAAAATTTAATTTATATTCGCTGCCCGGTGGGGGAATAGAAGAAGGGGAGAATGAAGTTTCTGCGCTTATCAGAGAAATTGATGAAGAAACCGGATGCACCTGTGACTCTATTGAACAGTTGGGTATGGTGTCAGAAAACAGAAACCATCAGGATTATACAACGCTTTCCTATTATTTTGTTGTACATACGAAAACAAAAACAGGACATGCACATTTAACGGATACGGAAATGGAAAACGGAACATCCGTACAATGGTTTTCATTAAATGAAACCATGCATCGAATCAGAGATGCGGAGCATGGAACAACCCAAAGAAAGTTTTTGCAGGCCAGGGATTTGGCAGCAATAACGGAATATTTAAGAAGGCAGGAGCTAAAATCCACCTGGCAATCCGAAGAATCCATTGCCCATATTCATGGCTGGGATTTTTCCCATATTCATGGTCGCTACGAAGAAGGCAATGATATTCCGTGGAATTATGAAGAAGTCATACATCAGTACTTAATCGAAGAAGCAAAAATTTTGGATTTTGACACCGGTGGTGGCGAATTTTTGCTATCTTTGAATCATCCGTATAACAAAACGGCAGCCACGGAAGGCTTTCCGCCAAACGTACAGCTGTGCAAAGAAAAATTGCTTCCGCTGGGCATTGATTTTAAGGAGTGCAGTGATGCAACAAACATTCCGTTTGCAGACGAATCCTTTGACATTATCATCAATCGGCATGGGGATTTTAATGCAAAGGAATTGTACCGTCTGCTGAAGAAAGGTGGTCTTTTCATCACTCAGCAGGTAGGCAGTGAAAATGACCGGGAACTGGTGGAATTGGTGCTACCGGGAACGCCAAAGCAGTTTCCGGACTTGAATTTAACGAAGCAGAAAAGGGTATTTGAAGAAGCCGGTTTTGAAATTTTACAGGCGGAGGAAGCCTTCCTTCCGATTAAATTCTATGATGTGGGTGCCTTTGTGTGGTTTGCACGTATTATTGAGTGGGAGTTCCCGGGCTTTTCCGTGGATAACTGCTTTGAAAAACTGTTGGCAATGCAGAAAACCATAGAAGAAGCCGGAGAGGTTGCAGGAACGACACACCGCTACCTGATTGTGGCAAGAAAATAGATTTACAAAGATCGTATGCAAATGAAAGCTTTAGAGCTAAGGAGGTTGTTATGAAATCAATCCATGATACCTATACATTATCAGGCGGTTTGCAAATCCCTTGCCTTGGGTTTGGAACCTTTAATCCAAATGGGGAAGATAACGGTAAACTGATCCAATCGGCAATTGACGCCGGATACCGCTATTTTGATACAGCCTCCATTTACGGAACAGAGCGGGCCCTCGGTCAGGCAATAAAGGTAAGCGGTCTGGCGAGAGAAAAGTTTTTTATTGCTTCCAAAGTGTGGATAGATGAAATGGGCTATGCTGAAACAAAGCAGGCCTTTGCGAGGACGCTTGACAGGCTTCAGACGGACTATTTGGATTTGTATCTGATTCATTGGCCAAGAAGAACAGAAGGGGATACCGACTGGAAAGAAGTTGATCGGGAAACCTGGCGTGCCATGGAAGAACTTTATGCAGAAGGTAAAATAAAAGGCATTGGTCTTAGCAACTTTCTGCCCCATCATTTAGACAATATTTTGGAAAACTGTAAGGTAAGACCAATAGTCAATCAGTTGGAAGTGCATCCGGGATATTCCCAGGAGGCAGTAACGGCCTATTGTAAGAGCAAAAATATTTGTGTGCAGGCATGGAGTCCTCTTGGCAGAAGCAATGTATTACAGCATCCGATATTGCGCGATATGGCAGCAAAATATCAAAAGAGTGTGGCGCAGCTGTGCCTGCGGTTCCTGTTACAAAAGCAGATTATTCCGTTGGTAAAAGCGTCTTCCTTAGAACGTATGAAAGAAAATATGGATATCTTTGATTTTGAAATCAGCGCCGAGGATATTTCCATCCTGGAATATATGCCGCAGGATATGTGGCAGAAGGAGCACCCGGATTTTGCGATTCCAAAGGCAAAGAGCAATTTTGAACAATAGAGAGGAGAATATCAAATGAAATTTGAAGAAAGAACAGTTACTCTAAAAGACGGTCGTACCTGCGTTCTTTGTCCAACCTACCCGGAGTATGCGGCGGATATGATTGAATATTTAAAAATTACGGCAGCGGAAACTCCGTTTCTTCTCCGCTATCCGGACGAAGTAAATTATACTCTGGAAGGTGAGAAAGAAATTCTTGGGCACCTTTTGGAAAATGAAACCGGTGTTATGATGCTTGCGCTGGTGGACGGTAAGGTTGCCGGAAACTGCAGCATCAACGGCATGGGCAATAAACGCAGGGTCTTACATCGGTGCGGACTTGCCATTGCCCTCAAGAAAGAGTTCTGGAACCTCGGCATCGGCACCGCCATGATGCGGTATCTGGAAGAACTGGCACGGCAAATTGGCTACGAGCAGATAGAGTTGGAAGTGGTGGAAGGTAATGATACCGCAAAGAGGCTTTATGAAAAGTGCGGCTTTGTGGAAACCGGAAAGCATGTACGGGCGCTGAAATATGATGATGGTACCTATCGGGATGAGTACATTATGATTAAGGTGCTGTAAGAGGAAAAGAACATGATTTACCTATGCGAAATAACAAAAGAGAATTTGGAAGAGGTTTTAGCATTGGATATTTCTGAGCATCAAAAAGGCTATGTGTCTTCCATAGCAGCTTCTCTAGCCCAAGCCTACGTATATCGTGACACAGCCTTCCCTTTTGCAGTGTACGCAGGTAATACTTTGGTTGGCTTTATTATGCTCGGTTATTACGAGGCAAGAAACCAATATACTTTATGGAAGTTTCTGATAGACAAGAAGTATCAAAACAAAGGCTATGGCAAAGAAGCACTAAAAAAGGGAATTCAGTATTTACAAAACACGTTCCACGCAAAAGAAATTTACACAGGGGTTTCCGTCGGAAATGAGCAGGCGAAGCATGTGTATAAGTCTTTAGGTTTCGCGGAAACCGGACTTGTTGAAGACGGGATGGAAGAGATGAAATGGACCTGTTGATTCTGTAAATGTAACTTGACAAGTTACATTGCATCATTTATATTAAAGATAAAGAGGGAAACCCGAAGCGGTTCGCCCAACTTTAATAGCTTATTTTGTATCAGCCGTCATTGGTAGGACAATGGCGGCTAATCTTTTTTGTCCTTGAAGATTTGTTTACACAAACCGACAAGGGCAACCAATAATATCACAAATTGGATTAAATCTGCATATGTAACAAACATTGGCAACCCTCCTTTCTTTTGTCCGGAGGGCCTTTTTATTCCCTCCCTTGGAGGGCGAGCCGCCTCGCTTTGGTTTCCCTTACACAAAATATAACACACAATGCGTGAAATGACAACCGGAAATATCTTGCTACAAAATAAAGATATTTAAAAGAAAACTTTTTCAAAAAAACTGTTGAAATTAATTTTTAATTCACTTAGGCTTATTACAGGACGTCCAAATAATCTAATTTTTACTGCTTTATAGGAGGAAGTTTTGATGAAGAAAGTTTTAGATACTTATTCAAGTAAAAACGATAGTAATATAAAACAGATTGTAGCCTATAAAGATAACATCCTTGAAATTGAAGAGCATAGAGATGGTTTTAAAAAAGACGATACAATGAATGTAATGAGTGTAACAAAATCTGTAACATCATTGTTAGTAGGTATTGCTATTGATCAAGGTTTGGTAAAAAGTGTAGACGACTTTGTAATGGACTATTACAAGGGAATCTACACTCCCAAAAGAGGAGAGCAAACTATATTTAAAGTTACAATTAAACATTTGCTTACAATGACAGCACCCTATAAGGGAAAGAGCGAACCTTGGACAAAGGTTTGCACATCGGAAGATTGGACACTGACAACATTGGATGTTTTGGGTGGTCGCAAAGGTATCACTAATGAATTCAGATATCACACTCTTGGGATTCAAATCCTTTTGGGAATTATCAGAATTACAAGCGGTATGAATGTGCTTGATTTTGCAAACGAATATCTTTTTAAACCTTTAGGGATTGAATCAAGAGTCAATGCAGGATGTGAGAGCAAAGAAGACCAGTTTGAGTATTTAATAAACAGACACGACCATGGAAAGGTTTGGTTTTTAGACCCGACAGGTATGCCAACTGCGGGGTGGG
>JAGAQI010000100.1 GCA_017622795.1 Lachnospiraceae bacterium | reverse complement strand
TTTAGTATCCGTGTTCGCCTGCCTCCTCATACAGTCGTTCATTTAGTCTGGAACAAACGAAAAGAATTTCGCTTGTCCATCCTACCTGAACAACTGTATGCTGAGAGGTCGGACACTTGGATACTAAAATTCAAAAAGCAAGATACTCTTTCACAGCCTTTTGTTTTATAGAAAAATAAACTATGTTATTTATCTTGTACGGTGTGAGGGCGGAGTTTTTTTCGAATGTGCGGGCAGGTTGGTGGTATTTGTTGTGAAAAATTTCTTGTGAAGTTGAAAAAGAGTTGATATACTGATTGGAGAAGGTAGAATATTGGCGGATTTACCAATTTTATTGCGAAAGTTCGAGGTTAATTGGGTTTTAAATTTTGCGAAAAACCAACCAAACTGAGAAGAGTGATGAAAGGTTGGATTTTATATTTTTTGGAAAGCCAACTGGGATAGAAATAATATGGATTAGTTGGTTTAACAGAAAGCGGCATTTTCCAATGAAACGGGAGAAAGTAAGAAAAAGTTGGTGTAAGCAAGAAATATGATAACCAACATGAAACAGAAAATAAGAGATTCATTGGTTTTTGGAAAAGAAGAAAAACCAATCAAATAAGGAAAAGTGGAAATAAATTGGTTTTTGAGAGAAAATGAAAGCCAATGGATAGCTAAGTTAGCAAAACAAGTTGGATTTTTGCTATAAGAAAAGAGGAAGAATATCTTGCGCAATATGGAAATAGAAAAAGAAATGTACCGGCGTGCTGTGGAGTTAATTGAAAAAAGATATCCTTTTGGTTGGGGCGGCGCAGGTGTGGTCCATACGGAAAATGGAAATTATTATACCAGTGTATCCATTGATACTGCTAATGCTTCTGCCGTATTGTGCATTGAAACCGGAGCAATGCTGGAAGCGCATAAATATAATGAAAAAGTAACACATTGTATGTGTCTGATTCGTAAGAGCGAAAAATCGGAATATCAGGTGTTATCCCCTTGTGGCATTTGCCAGGAACGGTTACGTTATTGGGGTGAAGATGTACAGGTTGCAGTAACAAGCAAAGAGCGTGAAATTAAATTTGTAGAACTGAGAGAATTGCAGCCTTATCATTGGACGAATGCTTATACGAAAGAAGAACTGGAGCAGTGGGAGGAGTAGATTATGGGCATTGCAATCTTCGGTTTAAACGGTGCGGGAAAATCAACTCTTTCACATGCGTTGGCAAAAGAACTAAAATTTTATGAAATGGATGTAGAGGATTACTATTTCCCAGAGCAGAAGAAATCCAGACAGAATGCCTTGGAAAATATAGCGACAAATGCCGCTGACTTTTCAGAGGAACTTCCCTACTCTAATTCCAGGAGCAAAGAAGAGGTGCAGGAAGCACTTTTAAAAGATGTGAAAGAACACTCTGATTTTATTTTGGCCGGTGTTAACATGAACTGGTGCGAGGAGATTCTTTCCAGTATCGAGTTTGCTTTTTGGGTGAAGGCCCCATTAGAGAAACGGCTGGAACGGATTCAGTATAGAGAAGAAAAACGCTTTGGAGCGAGAGCGCTTCGGGGCGGAGATATGTATGAGCAGCAGAAGGAGTTTCGGAAAGTTGTGGCAAGCAGAGAGGAGAAATCTTTGGAAGCATGCGTACAGAAGTTTTCCTGCCCGGTAGTTATTTTGGATGGAACACTACCGGTGGATACTAATATAGAGAAAATAAAAAAAACTATCAAAAGTCAGGAGCACCGATGATATGAGTGAGAATTCATCTGCAGAAAAACAAATCGGCAAACCGGACGGGCCTACCGCGTATTTTGTCATTGGCGGCAAGAATCATAAACCTACACTGAAGCAACGGTTTCAGAAATGGCGGTTTAATAAAAAGAAAGCCCGGGTGGCAAAGAAAGTAAAAGCAAATCCCCATACACTGGATGAGGTGTGTGAGTACATAAAGACAACGCTCGGTTTTGAAGAACTGAGTCAGGAATCGAAAGTATATCAGCATGAATATAAAGAACTGCGTGTCGGTTTTTTAATGCAACATGCGCCGCAACTTCTTGGTGAGCATAGGGAACGGCCGCAGCTTGCCGGGGAGAGCGAAGAAGAAATCAGGGAATTCATGGATGCAGTGGAGGCGCAGAAACAAGTAGCGCTTCAGGTACCGGAAGAGGACTTTGATATTGACTTCCGGATGTTTAAAAAGAAGTTTAGCGACGGCGAGCAGCACATTTTAATAGAAAAACATTATGCTTATATCGGTGGCGGAGCCAGTGGAAATACAAAAACGGTAAAGCAATTCAAAAAGGTATACCGGGCAGTTCATTGTTACTACGGTGTAACAAAGGAAGATATTGAAAATAAGACAAGACGATATGAAGATTATTTAAAACAATTAGCAAGATAATTGCGAAAAAAATAATCCGGTGTTAAAATAGATACAATTCATTTTAATATACAAAGGGAGAAATAATCATGGCAACAAACAGACCAAGAGGAAGAGTAAAAAATGTAACCAATAACAGTAAAGGTGTAAAGAAACGCGGCGAAGGCCTTGGTACCGGTCCGGTGGGAAGCACCGGAGGCTCTATGGGCGGCAGTAGCAGTGCACCATCCGGCGGAGAGAGAGCAACCCGTGCCGGTGGCAAGAAAAATAATCTTTTGACAATTATTATCATTGTAGTATTGCTGCTTGGCGGCGGTGGCGGCGCAACTGGCCTGCTTACAAGTTTGCTTGGCGGCGGTTCTGACAGCGGAAGCGGCAGTGGTTCCGGTATTGGTTCCGTAGTCGGGGATTTGGTTGGTGGTCTGATTAGTACCGATACTTCCGGAAATTCCGGTGGTTCCGACCTGGTGGGCGATTTAGTTGGTGGTCTGGTCGGTGGCGATTCCTCCGGTCTTGGAAATTTGGCAGGCAGTCTCGGCGGCTTGCTGGGCAATTTAAATTCCGGAAGTACAAGTTCCGGTTGGGAGCTTTCCAGTAATACAGGAAAGTTAAACGGTGACGTGGATATTGCGGCAAGAGATAAGAGAACCGTCATCAAGGGCAAGGGAAAAGATGAAGTAACCATCATGGTATACATGTGCGGTACCGACCTGGAATCCAAGTACGGTATGGGTACTTCCGACCTGCAGGAAATGTTAGGTGCAGACCTTGGAGATAATGTAAACCTTGTTGTTTACACCGGTGGCTGCAAGCAGTGGAAAAACAATGTGGTCAGCAGTAGTGACAACCAGATTTACCAGGTGGTAGACGGTAAGTTAAAGGTGCTTGATAAGGACGCGGGCGAAGTAGCCATGACGGATCCGGATACTCTGGTTGACTTTATTAAATATTGTGATAAGAAGTTCCCGGCTAACCGTAACATGTTAATTTTCTGGGATCACGGCGGTGGTTCCATCAGTGGTTACGGCTATGATGAAAAGTTTGCAAGAGTTGGTTCCATGGACTTGGCAGAAATCAATAGTGCCCTGAAGGAAGCGGATGTAGTTTTTGACTTTATCGGTTTTGATGCCTGCCTTATGGCAACCTTGGAAACTGCGCTTATGTTAGCTCCTTATGCGGATTACATGATTGCATCTGAAGAAACCGAACCGGGTGTGGGCTGGTATTATACCGACTGGTTAACTGCGCTTGGTGAGAATACTTCCATGCCAACCATCGAGATTGGTAAAAATATCGTAGATGACTTCGTAGACACCTGTGCAAAGAAGTGCCAGGGTCAGAAAACCACACTTTCTGTAGTGGATTTGGCTGAGTTGGAAAAAACCGTGCCGGAAGAACTTGCGGCTTTTGCTAAGTCTACCAGTGAGTTGATGAAAGATAATGAATATAAGACCGTGTCCGACGCACGTTATAATACAAGAGAATTTGCCCAGTCTTCTGCCATCGACCAGATAGACCTGGCACATTTGGCACAGAATTTGGGAACAGAGGAAGGCAAGGAGTTGGCAGAGGCACTGCTTAATGCGGTAAAATACAACAGAACCTCTTCCAACATGACTAATGCCTATGGTCTTTCCATTTATTTCCCATATAAGAAGGCATCTTCTGTAGACCAGGCCGTAGATACTTACGCTGCTATTGGCATGGATTCTGAATATGCACGCTGCATTCAGGAATTTGCCAGCATGGAAGTCAGCGGTCAGGCAGTGACCGGAGGAACTACTTCTGCATTACCGTCCCTACTTGGTTCTTTACTTGGCGGAGCAACCGGAAGTACAAGCAGCAGCGGCTCCGACATGGTGTCCCAGATGCTGGGAAGCTTTTTATCCGGCCAATTGAGCAATATTGTGGGCATGGATAAATCCAACACAGCGTTCCTTGGGGAACGTGCCATGAGCGATGATGCAATGGCCCAGTATTTATCCGACAACTATTTTGATGCGGCAAACCTGATGTGGACAGAAAATGCAGCCGGTCAGAGAGTGCTTTCCCTTAGCGAAGAGCAGTGGAGTCTGGTACATACCTTGGAACTTAACATGTTCTACGATGACGGCGAAGGCTTTATTGATTTAGGTTTAGATAATGTATTTGATTTTGATGAAACAGGTGCATTAATCGGTGATACCGACCGTACCTGGCTTGCCATCAACGGCCAGCCGGTGGCGTATTATTACATGGACACCGTGGATGACGGCACTAACTATACCATCACCGGTTATGTTCCTGCATTACTGAACGGAGAGCGTGTAGAACTGATGCTGGTATTTGATAACGCAAATCCTTATGGTTATATTGCAGGTGCACGTCCGGTTTATACCGAGGGTGAAACCGAAACCGTAGCAAAGGGCATGACCGAAATTAACGTGGGCGATACTCTGGATTTCCTCTGTGATTACTATTCCTACGAAGGTGAGTATCAGGACAGCTATTTCCTCGGGGAGCAGATGGTGGTTACCGAACATATGGAAATCAGCAATGTGGATGTAGGCGAAGGCAAGGTAAGAGTAACGTACCGCTTTACCGACATTTATAATCAGCAGTACTGGACACCGGTATTCACACAGTAAAAATGGTAATATATTTCTCAGATGCTTCATATAATATAAGATAGTAGTTTTTATGAGGAGACTTATTATGATAAAGTTATTGCAAAACAGTTTATTCCGAAGTCTGCTTTCTACACTTGTTTTTGGCGGACTGTATGCACTGCTGATGTTTCTTTTTAATGGGACGTTGGATGTTAAGAATCTCATTATTTCTGTAGTGACTTATTTTGTAATGTTGCAATTGATGTATTTTATTGCACCCAAACTGCAGAAACTCACAGGATGGGATAAAAAGAATGCTGAAAAATAGATAGATAAGAGGGGCCAAAGATGAAAGTAATTGATGTTTATAAACAATATTTTGCTGCAGACTGCATGTTCCATACCGTGCAGCGGAATGGTGCGGTTGTAACATTAACCGCCACCTCTGACAGCGGAATGATTAAGTATGAAGTGGGAGTGTCCTTCTTTCCGCATCGCGACCCGGAGGATTTTGGTATATCCTATGATGCTTATGCTTCTAAGGAGATTTATAATGCCAAGGGCAGACGTTCCAAGAAGAAGGAAGCGGTGTTCATGGAACAGTTAAGAGAGCATGCGGATGCTGCGGCAGCAGAACTTGGCGGTACCATCTTTTGGGATAAGCCGCTTCGGGATGCACAGTTAGGATAGCAAGAAAGGATGCAATGCGTACAAGAATGCGCAACTTAACTGCTGGTTGAGTGAAAAAACAACTAGCAAGGGAGAAAATAAGAGGTTTTTCAACTAATGTTCCCTGTTTTTTTGTATTTTCGGCTGATAAGATATAGGCAAGAGCAAAACAAAAAGCTCTGGTGGCCACGGAACGGAAAACAGGAACATTAGTGAAAAGGAGAATAAACAGTATGGAAATGACAAT
>JAGAQI010000099.1 GCA_017622795.1 Lachnospiraceae bacterium | reverse complement strand
GAAGAGCGACAGAAAGAATTAGAGAAGAAGAAAAAACAAGTGGAAAGGCTGGAGAAAGCGTAAATAAAAGGAATGCCATGAGATATTATGGAAACTCACGGCATTCCTTTTGTGCAAAAATATGTCATGATGTCGGAGAAAATATATATAATGGAAACCCTTGAAATTATTTATAATCAATTGGAAAGATAGCAGGAAAAGTTGTGTGTGCATTCATTTTACAGAACAGTGATACGGAATATTGGAAAGATTCCGGAGATGCAGTTTATTTGCATAAGCTGTGCGTGAAAAGAGAATATGCACATAGAAACATGACAAAGTCCGTAGTGGAAGCATAAGAAGATAGGAATCGTATTTGTAAAATATTCTCATAAGATAATAAGCAACCCTTATCAATCATCTTAAAATTTTTCAATAAATTAGGGATAGGAAATCTTGAAGTTTTATGATAGAATGAGGTCAAAGCTTGTTAATGTCCATATAGATTTTACGAATGTAGCGAGATTATAGTGGGCAGTAACTGAGGAACAAAAGTAAAACTCACAAACAAATAGGAGGATTATCATGGATTACAAGAAAGCCGGAGTTGATATTGAAGCAGGTTACAAGGCAGTGGAGCTGATGAAGAAGCACGTACAGGGAACAATGAGAAGTGAAGTTTTAAACGGTCTCGGCGGTTTCTCCGGAGCGTTCTCCCTTGCTCCATTCATGAACATGAAGAAGCCAACCTTACTGTCCGGTACAGACGGTGTTGGTACAAAGTTAAAGCTGGCATTTATTATGGACAAGCATGATACTATCGGTATCGACTGTGTTGCTATGTGTGTAAACGACGTAGCATGTGCCGGTGGCGAACCATTATTCTTCCTTGACTATGTTGCTTGTGGTAAGAATATTCCTGAAAAGATTGCTACCATCGTTAGCGGTGTAGCAGAAGGTTGTAAGCAGGCAGGTGCTGCTCTCATCGGTGGTGAAACAGCAGAAATGCCAGGCTTCTATCCGGAAGATGAATACGACCTTGCAGGTTTTGCGGTAGGTATCGTTGACCAGGACGAAATGATTACCGGTGCGGATTTAAAGGCCGGCGACGTTTTAGTCGGTATCGCTTCCTCCGGTGTACATAGTAACGGTTATTCCTTAGTACGTAAGGTATTCCCAATGGAAAGAAAGGCTCTGGAAGTTTACCATGAGTGCCTTGGCAAGTCCCTTGGTGAAGCTCTTCTTACACCAACTAAGATTTATGTAAAGGCTCTGTCTTCCTTAAAGACAGGCGGTGTTACCGTTAAGGCGTGCAGTCATATCACCGGCGGCGGCTTCTACGAGAACATCCCAAGAATGTTAAAGGACGGCGTTCATGCTGTAGTTAACAAGAACAGCTATGAAGTTCCTGCATTATTCAAGATGCTCGCTAAGGATGGTAACATCGAAGAGCAGATGATGTACAACACCTACAACATGGGTCTTGGTATGATTGTTGCAGTTGATAAGGCAGATGCCGATAAGGCAGTAAATCTTCTTAAGGCAGCAGGCGAAACCGCATACATCATCGGTGAAGTTAAGGAAGGTGAAAAGGGTGTAACCGTATGCTAAATATTGTTGTTTTAGTCAGCGGCGGCGGAACAAACCTCCAGGCTATCATGGATAAAATTGCAGACGGCACCGTAACCAACACAAAGATTGCAGCGGTTATCAGCAATAATGCTAATGCCTATGCCCTGGAGCGTGCAAAAAATGCAGGTATTCCTGCAGAGTGCATTTCCCCAAAGCAGTTTGAAAACAGAGATTTATTTAACGAGGCTCTTCTTGCCGGCGTTAAAAAATACAATCCGGACTTAGTGGTTCTGGCGGGCTTTTTGGTAATTATCCCACCGGCATTAATTGCGGAATACAGAAACCGTTTAATCAACATTCATCCGTCCTTAATTCCGTCCTTCTGCGGAACAGGTTATTACGGACTCAAGGTGCATGAGGCAGTGCTTGCCCGTGGCAACAAGGTGACCGGTGCCACCGTACACTTTGTGGATGAAGGTACCGACACAGGCCCAATCCTGATTCAGAAGGCAGTGTATGTACAGCAGGGAGATACTGCTGAAGTTCTGCAGAAGCGTGTCATGGTGGAGGCTGAGTGGGAGATTCTTCCACAGGCCATTGATGCCATTGCTAACGGCAGAGTTGTAATGGAAGACGGTAAGGCTTGGATTAAGTAAAGGAGTTATTATGAAAATCTTAGTAGTCGGCAGCGGCGGCAGAGAGCATGCCATCTGTTGGAAAATTGCACAGAGCAAAAAGGTAGAAAAGATTTATTGTGCACCGGGCAACGCAGGTATCGCAGAATATGCGGAATGTGTTAACATCGGTGCTATGGAATTAGAAAAGTTAGCAGATTTTGCAGAAGAAAAGCAGATTGATTTAACTGTTATCGGTATGGATGATCCGCTGGTAGCAGGTGTGGTTGATGTGTTCGAAGCAAGAGGGTTAAGAGTATTCGGACCAAGAAAGAATGCGGCTATTTTAGAGGGCTCCAAGGCATTCTCTAAAGACCTTATGAAGAAGTACAACATCCCAACCGCAGGCTATGAGGTGTTCAATTCTCCGGAAGCAGCGCTGGCTTATCTTGAAACCGCAAAGCTTCCTATCGTATTAAAGGCAGACGGTCTTGCGCTTGGTAAGGGTGTTCTTATCTGCAACACTTTGGAAGAAGCAAAAGAAGGCGTAAAGTCCTTAATGACCGACAAGCAGTTTGGTTCTGCAGGCGATCGCATCGTTATCGAAGAGTTTATGACCGGCCGTGAGGTTTCCGTATTATCCTTCGTAGACGGTAAGACCATCCGCATCATGACCAGCGCTCAGGACCACAAGCGTGCAAAGGACGGCGATCAGGGCTTAAATACCGGAGGTATGGGAACCTTCTCTCCAAGCCCGTTCTACACAGCGGAAGTAGATGAATTCTGTAAGAAGTATATTTATCAGGCAACCGTGGATGCCATGGCAGCAGAAGGCAGAGAATTTAAGGGAATCATTTTCTTCGGCCTTATGCTTACACCAAACGGTCCTCGTGTATTAGAGTACAATGCCCGTTTCGGCGACCCTGAAACCCAGGTAGTACTTCCTCGTATGAAGAACGACATCGTAGAAGTATTTGAGGCTTGCGTAGACGGCACACTTGATCAAATCGAACTTGACTTTGCGGACAATGCGGCAGTATGTGTGGTACTTGCTTCCGACGGCTATCCGGAAAAGTACGACAAGGGCTTTGAAATCACCGGTTTTGAAAACTTCAAGGACAAGGACGGCTACTATGTATTCCATGCCGGCACCAAGTTTAATGACGGCAAAATTGTAACCAATGGCGGACGTGTTCTTGGCGTAACTGCTCTCGGAACAGACCTGAAGGATGCAAGAGCAAATGCATACAAGGCAACCGATTGGATTGATTTTGCCAATAAGTACAAGAGAAATGACATTGGTAAGGCAATTGATGAGGCGTAAATACGTGTAGTCAATTATGACAAAGTCCCAAGGAGAACTACTATGGAGAATCAGCAGGAAACAAAAGGGGCAAAGAATACAGCCAGGCTGCAGTCGGAGTTAAAGGATGCAAAAAGTGCGGAGGAATTCGTGCAGGAAAATCATGCAGAGCTTCAGCTGCAAAGTGTGGCAGAGTATTTGAATAATATGCTGATTACGTATAATGTGGAAAAAAGCGATGTGGTAAAGCGGGCCGGTTATGTGGGAAATTACCCGTACAAAATTTTCAACGGCATGAAAAATGCCAGCCGGGACAAGCTGATACAGATTGCGTTCGGCTTTCCGCTGACATTGGATGAGACACAGCAATTACTTCGTTTGGGCGGACATTCCCAGTTGTACGTAAGAGATACGAGAGATGCCTTTTTGATGTTTGCTCTCGAAAAGGGATATGACATCCAGAGAACAAACAATTTGTTGTATGAAAATAAAAAAGAAATATTGGGATAAGAAGAAAAGCTTCGCAGGCAACTGCGGAGCTTTTTTAATGCAAAATTGTCCCCGGGGGATAAAGGTTTTATCCCAGATTGATTTATAATGTTATGTGAAATATTGTAATAAACCATATAGTCGGAATTTACATTGAGGGGAGAAGGAAACTTATGCAAAGAGAGGAACTGAAAGAATATTTGAGAAATGTTTCTATTTTGGAACGGCAGGTATATGTATATCAAAATTCTAAAATGGAATATACGCAGAAAATCAATGAATTAGAGCAGATTCCGTACGTGCAGACCTGTACGGAAGAGCAGAAAGAGGAATGGAAAAAAACAGAGGGCTATAAGCAACTTATGGAGGCGAGAAGAAAAAGATACAATAAAAAGTTTTGGCTTCAGAGGCTGTTAAAAGGAATCGTATGGGCTGCGTATTTTGCAGGCTCCTTATATATGGGTATCGATGCCGGATCGGATTTTATCATACCGTTTGTTGCTTACCTGGCATTAGCAATTCCTCTTATTATGTTCATAAACCATCTGTTTAAATCTGCCAACGATGATTTTAACAGGCAGGAGGATATCGAAATCGATTATTATTTCCGAGAACTTGCGCAGGAAGAAATGAATGCCCGGGTAAGGGCGACGAATCCTCCAATGATTGCCAGACTGCATGAGGAATGTGATACAAATATAATAATTCCGCAGCAACAGGCAGAGTCCTTGCTGAAGCAGATGTATAACAAGAATGTTATTCATCCGAAGTATAGAAGCCTGTTGGTTGTGGAGCAGTTGTATGAATATCTGGATACAGGAAGATGTACAGAGCTTGAAGGCCCTTACGGGGCATATAACTTATATGAATCGGAACTGCGCCAAAACCTGATTATTGACAGATTAGATAGTGTAATCAGAAACCTGCAGACGTTAAACAGAACAATGTTTTATGCAACGAATGCTATTATGGAATCCAATCAGAAAATTTCGCAGATTTCCAGAGAAATGCAGGGAATAAAAGAAAATACGGCGTTGATTTCCTATGCTGCTTCTTCTTTGGCAGAAGACAGCAGAATTGCGATGAAATATCACTTGCACTTGAGATAAGCATAAGGAGAGTACGTATGAAAAAATTGCTGAAGGTTATTGGCGGCGTGGTTGGACTTATAGTGGTAATGGGAATTTTTGTGGGAATATTAGGTTTAGAGGAAACCGATCCGCTATTTGATTTTATCGGTACCGTTAATGTGATTAGCGTTGTCATACTTATTTTAGGTGTGCTGGGTGACGGACCGGCGCTTACCCGGGCAGCATATATCATAAATATTTTTGTCGGACTTCTGTGTGTTGCGGTTGTAAACGACTTTCCGTATTTTATCCGTAAAATACAGGGGGAAGATTTTATCGGTATCATGATTGCACTGGTAGTAATTGTATTGCCGATTACATTACTGTTTACTCGAATGCGGGTGAAACGGTACCTGAAAAAGAACGTGGACCAAATCAAGCGGGAGCTTTATTCAGACAGTGATTTAATGTTGCTACAGAAATTTGACCGTTATAAGATGATGGGTTACTATCTGCTGAAGGCAAGATTACATAAAATTATTAATTATAAAGAAACCGTGACCGGTGAAATACCTGTCCGGGCCTTTTGCGTGGAAATAAACCCGGAGCTTTCTGAAAATGCTTTGCGGGAATATTGTGAAGCAAATCCGCAGGTAAAAAAGATGGTACAGTTTTTGTTAACGAAGAAAGCGGCAGGGGAAGAAAATGTCCGGGTTTCCGATATTATTTATTTTGTTAATCCAACACCGGAAATCAGCAGTGAGGGCGGAAAAATAGCATCGGGGCATCTTAAAAAAGCAGAAAATATAGGATTTACAAGCTTTTTCGTAGGAATGTTGGTTCCTATTTATGCTTTTATGACTAAGTGGATGATGGGCGTTTACAACGGCAAGCCTACAGAGAATCTGCTTATGGTTGGTTTGGTGTCTGCCGTTGCCATTTTCTTTAGCTATTGCTATGCGGTGGGAGACCGGGAAGAAATGGCTAAAAAAATAGTTGTGGATGAGATTGTAAGATTTAAGTCTGTAAATTTTAAAAACATGTATCAGCTATTTAAACAGACGGATTTTCAAAACATCCGGCTGTCGGAGGAGGAAATCACCAGACTTCTCCGGGCATATGCATTGTATGAATACCAGCCAACGGAATATTCCGGTTCGGATGATGAAGAGCAATATTCCAATGCGATTTTTGCAGGAGTGTTATCTGCAGCTGTCCGGGCAAAGCTGGAGGCGCAGAATAAGAACATAAATAACCGTTCCGGAGAAGCAGATACCACCGGCGGTTGCAGCAGTTGCAGTAGTTGCAGTAGCTGTAGTAGTTGCAGCAGCTGTAGCGGATGCGGAGGTTGTGGCGGCTGTGGAGACTAATCCGTATTGTAACAATAAAGCCAGACTGGTACTTCAGTTTCACATCACGGGCAACTGCAATTTGAAATGCAAACATTGCTACCGCACCGAAGGAAATGTGGAACCCCTATCATACGAAGATGTAATTACGGTAATCGAGCAGTTTAAGGAACTAGTGACAGAGTTTAGTCAACGCCATAAAAGCAGGAGACGCGGACATATTAACCTGACCGGCGGGGAGCCTTTTGTGCGGAAGGATATCAAAGAAATTCTCCGTTATCTTGGAGCGAACAAAGAAAGCCTGTCCTTTGGTATTTTATCCAATGGTTCTTTTTTAGACGATAACATGATTTCTGTGTTAAAGGAAACCGGAGTGGCATTTGTCCAGCTGAGTCTGGATGGTAACAGGGAAATGCATGATACTTTGCGGGCTTCCGGAGATTATGACAGGGTGTTAAAAACGGCTGAATATCTGGAGCAAATGGGGATACCGGTTCACATCAGTTTTACTGCCAATAAAGAAAATTTCAAGTATCTTCCGGACGTGGCTGCGGAATGCAGAAAAAGAAAGCTTACCAAGCTGTGGAGTGACCGTCTGGTGCCCATCGGAACCGGACAGGAAATCAGCAATCTTTCCATTACCCATAAGGAATTGCCGGAGTATCTGGCAGCTTTAAAAAAGGCAAGAGGAAGCCGGTTGGTCCGGTTGTTGTATCCGAAAACACAGGTGGTTATGAACCGGGCGTTACAGTTTTTGGCATGTAAAGACAGTAGCTATTCCTGCAGCGCGGGAAAAACGTTACTTACGGTGGATGAATTCGGCAATGTAATGCCATGCCGGCGTATGCCGATTGTTTGCGGCAATATATTTGACGCAACACTTCGGGAGATTTACTACCATCAGGAAACCTTCCGGAACTTGCGAAATTTGCATGAACCGAAGGAATGCGGAACTTGCGAATATGTGTATGGGTGCAAGGGCGGTGCCCGGTGCCAAAGTTTCGCTCTCTATGGAAATTATTACAAAGCTGATCCTGCTTGTCCGAAAAGGAAGGACAGCAGTAGCGATAAAGCGACAGAATGGAAGGAACATAAGGAGGAAGGGTATGAAAAAAATAGTAGTAACCGTCTTGGCAGTCTTGACTTGTATTGGTCTTGCGGCGTGCGGGAGCGGGAAAGCGTCAAGTGAGTCTTATTGGGATTCACGTAAGGACTGCCTGAGTGATTTAGGAATGGAAGAATTGCAGAATTCAGTGTGGCCGGATTTCGGGAATACAGGGAGTGCAACTCTAAAGCCGACTTATATTGCAATTGACTCCCTGTCAAGAGATACTGCAAATGTGTGGTATGGAGTCAATTACCAATATGCAAAAGCAACCGATTCCGAGTTTTATGAGGATACAAATAATAATGCGTATGTTCCGTATATATTTCTTCCGTGTACGGTGGAATATGAAGACGGACGAGTATGTTTTCGCGCTTGTGAAGACATGCCGTGGGGCACTGTCTATGATGAACTGAGGTACTTTTCCTGTTACGTTTACGAGGACTCCAAGATGATGCTGGAGTATTCCGTAAATGGGGAAACAGGGACGCTGTATCATGGTTCACAATACTGGGGGATGGATGCTGACGGAATATATGAGGAAATTGCGACGCTGGTTGAAATGAACGATTCGCTTGATTCCGGATTTGGTGGGAATGACACTCCGGCAGGCGGAACCACTGCACCTACGCCAACGCCAACTCCGACACCAACGCCGTTGCTAAACCCTGAAGTATGTGAGAAACTGACCGGGCAGACATGGAAATTAGAATCTGTTAATAAAACTAACAGGGGGTACGGAGAACCGAAGGAGATTATCATAGACTCCATTAGTCCTGAGTCGGCAAAGGTTACCTATGTTGTGAATACAGGTACGGTTGACGGTGACTGTATGGGCCTGCAGTATGAAGACGGTAAGTATTATCTTGAATTGGAATGTGATGTAAAAGAATCAACCAGGGGCAGCATTATCCTGACATCAAAGAAACAAATGAGGGAATTCCATGCGTACAGCAATAAGAAGGACCCGTTATGTGTTATAGAAATATATCCATCCAAGATTGAAAATATGGCGTGTACGTTTTATTCTTGGGAAAGAGAACTGGTTCTTGTGGAGAAACTGCCGGAAATCGGTAAAGAGTATTCCGGAACTATCTATGGCCGGCTGGATTCTATTGGACTTTTCCAGGAGATGTCCGCGGCTGTAACGAAGGATCACGAGCTCTATATGTGGGGTTATAAGGCGCTGAATTATGTGGCAGATAATCCGATAAAGGGAACAGCGATAGAACCGACGTTAGTGGCGGAAGGTGTAATAAAGGTATTTCCGGGCAGTAATTCCGGCTTTGTAATCAAAGAAGATAATTCTTTGTGGGGATTTAATGATTACAGTGAATATGCTGTTTGGGATGAAAGCCTGGATTTCTATGAGCGTTTGGACCGGGAGCCGTATTTAAATAAAATAGCAGACAATGTGAAAACCGTGACATGCGATGGTTCCATTATTGCTTATGTACGTGAAGACGGTACGGTAGTAGTTTTAGAGGATGCCTTTGCCTGCAGTAAGAGCGAGATTGAAAAAATAACAAATGTGAAAAAAATATGCTCCGGTCATAATTTTGTGTTAGTACTGAAAGAAGATGGTACCCTTTCGGGACTGGGTGATAACCGGGAAGAAGTACTGGGAATTGAGGATAAAGAGGATTATCAAAAATCCTATGTACAGATTATGAGTGATGTGGCAGACGTGGAAGTTTCTTCCGGTACGACATTTGTTGTTAAGACGGATGGAAGCTTGTGGGGCTGGGGGTCTAATAGCTCCGGTCAGCTCGGACAATGGGATTTTGCGGACAGAAAATTACCGGTTAAAATTATGGATGATGTTGCAGCTATATCGTATGACGGCGGTACAATATATGCAATTACGAAGGACGCAGCACTTTATATCTGGGGTGGTGCCGGACCGATTTCCGATACAAGTAATCATCCGAAAAAATATGTGTCAAATGTTGTAGCAGCGGAAGAAAATATGGGTGTTCTTATGGTAGTAAAAGGTGATGGTATTCTTTATACTGCCGGTTACAATGGCAACAAGCAGCTGGGCTATTTGACGGATGACAGCAGAACAGAGAAACTGAGGAAGTGTTTGGAAAATATTTTACTTCCGGGAGAAAATGACTAAAAATAGCCGGATGGAAATAAAAAATAACAATAAGTGAGGACAAAATTATGAAGAAACAATGGATAGCAACAATAGCAGTAATCAGCTGTCTGTGTATGGCGGCCTGCGGAGGTGGCGAAGGAAGCGGTTCGACTTCCGCCAACACTGCAGGAACTTCCGGAACAAGCAGTTCCGCCGGAACCACATCCGGCACAGCAAATGAGGATGTAAAAACACCGGAAGCAACCAAGGCACCGGAGAAAGTAAATCCTGTGTACAAATTTGAAATGAAACTGGACGGAACAACCTATAAGTTCCCGATGGAAGTATCCAAGTTTGAATCTAAAGGATGGAAGTGTAAAGAGGATTTATCTGATGAACTTACCCCGGATGATGGCACGACCGTTTGGTGGGAGAAAGACGGCGTTATTTATATAGTGGATATGTACAATGCATCTGCTAATACCTTACCGCTTAGCGAGTGTGTTGTTTCGGGTATCAGAACCGAAAAAGACAATTATGGGAAGGACAGTATTCCTAATATTGTTTTACCGGGAGATATTAAACTTGGTGAGACAACAAGAGAAGACATCGTAGCTGCCTATGGTGAACCAAGCGACGTTTTTGAAAGCAGCGAAGATCATTATACCATGTATTACGACCTGGAGCGTAAGCAGTATGTGCATTTGACACTGATATCCGGTGTGCTTATGGAAGTGGAAATCAGAAACAGAGTGGCGTTGGAAGGTGCCGCTATGGAAGTTTCCTATGCAATTCCTGACCTGGTAGAGAACTACAAGACACCAACCGTTGCCGGCGATGTTAACAACATGGTGGTAACTATTGATAAGGTTTCCTATGAAGTGCCGTTCCCTGTGGCAGAACTGTTGGAGAATGAGTTTATTCTTCTTCCGGAATACTGGAATCTTGTAATTCCATCCGATGACAGTGCGGATGTTATGTTCCGTTACGGCAATATTAGGGTGGATTGTAAGGTTAGAAATTTTGCAAAATATGCAACCACAGTGCAGAACTGCTTTGTAACCGAAATTGCGGCAGAGAAATATGGTTATTTACAGCCATTAAACATCTCTGTGCTTGGCGGAATCAAACTTGGTATGACAGAGGCAGAACTGGAGGTTTCCTTAAGTGGTTTCACCTACGAAAAAGAGAAGTCTACCCATACCGATTATGTTGGAAATACCTATACCATTAGCAATCCGGACCATGCCACCCAGAGCTATTTTATCATGACGGATGTGGACGGCGTTGTCAATTTCATCCGTGTTTCCAAATATGATGCACCGACCTACGGAACAGGTGAAGCGACAGCGAAAAACTTTGATATTAAGAATGAACCGGTAATTCCGGAGGCCAGCATTTATGCATTCTGGATGAACAAGGACGGCGATGAATTCCGTCTTCCGATGGCTTTTGCTGAAATGGAAAAGATGGGCTGGGCATTTGAACAGGATGCAGCAGTTATGTTAAATCCGGGGGAAGAAATCACAACCCAGACATGGAAGAAAGAAAATATTACATTGTACACGGTAATTTATAATCCGGGAGAAGCCCCGGCCCCGGTAAGTGCGTGCCGGATTGTTGAAATCATGGTGAGCGATGCGTATTCCATTGAACTTTTTACGGAATATAACGGAACCTTTATACTTCCGGGCGGAATTCAGTTATTTGCGTCCACAAAGGATGACATTATCCGGGCTTACGGCGAACCAAGCTACTATTACGAGAGTGACATTTATTACCATCTGAGATATTTTACCGGTTCGGGCCGGGATGCAGATTTGTATGTAGACAAAGAGACCGGCAAACTTAACAAAGTAGAGATGAGCAATAAGATTACATGGGAGTAAAGACGGAATAAAAAAGCAAAGGAGGTATTTGTTATGACAAAGAAACATTTCAAGTTATTTCTTTTCCTGTTTTGCATGGCATTGATTAGTGTTTTGGGGGCAAAAGGTATTGCGCATGCAGAAGAAAAAAAGGAAGTAGAGACAACCATCCAAACAGGGGTTTACGGCGAACTTGTTAATGTAGAATCCGGTAAATGTCTGAATGTAAAGAAGAATTCTTCTGCTCAGGAAGCAGCGGTTACTATTTACCAGAAGGATGGTACCACCGGCCAGAAATGGCAGTTTTTGAGCTTTCCAAACGGCTATTCCCTGATTCCGGAATGTGCAGCCAGCACGGGACGAGTGCTGAATATTTATGGACATTCTGCAAAAGCCGGCAGCCGTATCTGCCTTTGGAATTCAACCCAGAGTGATACGCAGTGTTGGACAGTAGAAGCTTTGGAAGACGGAAGCTTTGTGCTGCGTTCTAAGAATAATCCGGATCTCTGCCTTGCGGAATCCGGTAGTAAAAACAGCAGCACGATTACATTAAAGGCATATTCTGAAACAGATAAGAGTATCCGGTGGACATCCACTTTGGTTACTGCAACTGTAAAAGAAGGTCCTACACCTACACCAACAGAAGAGCCAAAAGAAATTAAGCTTTCCGCTACTTCCATCAGCACTTATATCCACATCCCAATTCAACTGGTGTTGGAAAATGCGGATGCTTCTAAGGTGAAATGGTCTGTTTCCAGTGAAACAAAGGGCTATGTGAAAGACGGCGAAGTCCATGCGCTGAAAAAGAACTGCAGCTTTACTGTTTATGCAAAGTACGAAGGAAAAACTTACAAATGTAAAGTGACATCGGAGAAAAATGATCCGAAATTTACAACCTATAAAGACACTTATTATTTTGCAGCAAAGGATAATGTGAAGGTTTATATGGGACCACACAGCAGTGCTCCGCTTGTGAAGAAATTAAACAAGAATGAAGTAATTGTGATTGCCGGTGAACTGCGCAATAAAGCCGACAATAAATGGTATGTAACCAATGATAATTTGTATGTATATTCCGGTAATGTTGTGGCGGTTCCTGCTTATACAACGATGGAGGATACCGTGCTTTTTGCACAGCGGAAAGATACGGTGGTATATTCTGCACCGGGTGAAAAGGCAGAAGTAATTGCAAAAATGCCGATGCATTCCTATCTTACCGTGTTTGGAGAGTTGACGGATACCGCAGGTGAAACGTGGTATGTAACATACGGACCGGACAAAACGGGAGCTTTCCGTTATGTCCGCGCAAAGGATTTTGGACCACATCCGCATCTGGCAAGCGTACCGGGCTGCGAGGTGCACAGAGGAAACTGCACCTTCTGCGCGGCAACCACGATGGTACGACGCAGAGCGGTTCATGACGGTCTTTGTGATGTTGCAGGCTCCGTAAATGCGGTTACTTATGGAATGATTGACTGCTATAGCGGCGGTTTAAAGTTTGCTCCGTGGACCTATTCTGTAAACGGAGGTACTGCGTCATATACTACCAACACCCTTTACTTTGACAAAAATACAAATCCATGTACCGTAGATATCCTGAAGAAGCTTTGTGTAGACCATCCGGAAGGAATTGTGATTTATGACTCCGGTGAAGCAAACAGTAATAACGGAGTTATGCATGCAGTTTGTCTTGGTGAATGCATTCCGTGGGAGGATGGCACTAACGGTTTCTATGTTTACGATATCAATGATGCACCGTACTGGGGAACTCAGATGATTCGACTGGAGGATTCCTCAATATACAGAAACAACGGTTCCAGTATGAACAATTTACTGGCTAATATTACTCATATTATTTATATTGAATCTTCTACTGTGAAGTAGGATATAATATAGTTTACTAAAAATAATGGCGGAGGCTGTGACTTGTGATTGTCACGGCCTCCGTTATTATTAATTTAAATCATTGAAAAATAGATTTGTGCGGACGTTGTACCCGTAGTATAAAATTGTCCCGGTGGGATAATATGTTTTGGGGAATATGATATATAATGGTAATATGAGGGTTTTTGTGCTATGATTACTACCATGAGGGGAACAAGACGGGGAATTAATATGGATTACATGAACTATAAGACAATACAGGTAATGAAAAAATCAGAGAGAGCAGAGATACTTTTTGCTACGGTAGACGGTATGGAAAAGCCGGTGGTGATAAAACGCCTGGCGGAAGCCAATCCGGAGATATACCGTGAGGTTGCAGAAATTGAAAGTCCGCACATTCCCAAAATATATTGTGTGGAAAAGCAGGAAAATGTTTTGGTTGTTGCAGAAGAATTTATAGATGGGTGTACGTTAAATACCTATTTGGAAAAGGAGCATCTTACGGACATTCAAAAGCTGGAACTGATGTTGCAGCTTTGTAATGCTTTGGAGATACTACATAAGTGTATACCGCCGGTCATTCACAGGGACATTAAACCAACCAATATACTAATAACTCCCGATGGCGTGTTGAAAGTCATCGATTTTGATGCTGCCAGACAGTATAAAACCGAGAAAAATACAAGTGATACCCGGTTACTCGGAACTATTGAATATGCGGCACCGGAGCAATTTGGTTATTCCCAGACGGATTTTAGAAGTGATATTTATTCTGTTGGTGTGGTGTTTTCTGAAATAATAATAGGAAAAGGTGCATCTTTTGCAAAGGGATGGAAGCACTTGGTGGACAAGTGTACCAGCTTTGACCCGGCAAACCGTTATAAAAATGTGGCGGAGCTTAAGAAGGATTTATTGAAATGTATCCGCAGAGGAAAAAACAGAAAAAAATATGCAGGTCTTGTTGCAAGTTCTGTGGTGATATTACTTCTTATCGGTATTGGATTGCTCTTGAATGGGAACAAAGAAACCGAGGAGGTAAACGAAGTGCCTACTGTGGCAGCAGAACCGTCGCCGGCATCGACGGTAGAGGATACATCGCAAACTATTCCGACATCTGCGCCGGAGCAGGAACTCCTGATAAAAAATATACAGGGACCGCTACCGGAAATGAAAGCAAAGCATGTTATGGGAGCGCGTACGGAAGCGGAAGGATATATAATCAGCAGAATGGAGTACGTAGAGTCGGAGGAGGTATCGTATAAGATAAATGATAATGGTGCGGCACTTCTTCAGTTTGAAAAAAATTACGGACGTATTGTTTTCGAACTTCCGGTCATTGTGGATATGGAGTACTGTGTGGATGTTATGACTCGAATTGACACACGGGTGGGTGATGTTACCATGATTCTGTATGATGAAAACGGTATTGCTGTAGAGTCTTTTGATATAAATAAAGCGCAGGATGTGGAGGAAGTCTACTTTTCTACGAGTTGCGAAGGAAAGGTGGCATATGTCGGTTTTATGGCAAATGACGAGGAGCTAGAAGACTTTTCTGATTTTGCAACGATAGTTTACTATGTGGATTTTTTGGTCATCAATCCGGATACGCCAAAGATATCGTATACTATGGCGGACCTGACGGAAGAAGATTACTATTATTGCGATTATACCCGCAATGAAGACGGTTCTGTGACGATAGAGTATGAGCAGCTACACGGAAAACTGAAACTACGTCTCCCGGCAGCTGTGGATATGCGGTATTGTGTCGGAATCGGAATTGTAATGAAAAGCGAGGAAGGACTACTGGAGGTGAATTCCTATAATAAGGAGTTTGAGTTCGTCGAATCCTTTCAGGGGTATAGGACAAACGGTATAGAAGAAAAATTATTAAGGTCTTACAGCGGAGTTGCGGTAGAGGGAATCGGTCTGAGGCTGGACGGACCGGAAACCAAGGATTATTCCGGATGTACTGCCACGGTATATGCCATTAATTTTTATATGGAGGACGACTATCAGGAAAAAATGTCGCAGGTTTCTAATGCGGTTTCTTCTGAGATGACAGGGAATGAAGGACATCAGAAGAAGGTGGTGGGAAAACAAACAGAACCGGCGGAGTATTTTATCGGTGACTTTAGTTATGTGGATTCTAATAACTTATCCTATCATTTGAATGACGATGGTTCGGTTTCCCTTCAATTTACAAAAATATATGACAGTATCCTGTATGAGCTGCCTGAGTTGATTGATATGAGCTGTTGTGAAAAATTTGCAGTAAAAATGGATGTCCATAAGGGTGAGGTTGCTGTTGTTCTGCATGACGAAACCGGGATGTCAGTGGAATCCTTTTATCACCCGTACGGAACGGTGGAAGAGGAAGGAATGCGATTTTCCTGGGATCCGAAATTTACAGGGAAAGCAGGCTTTATCAGCGTTTTGGCAAATGACGGGGAACTTGAGGATTATTCGGATTTTGATACGACGTTGTATACTGTAACGTTTTATATGCAGGAGTAAGCATAATTCGTAAAACGAGCGGGAAAGAAATTTCTTCTCCCACAATTCGTAAAACCTGCCGGCAAAGCCGTCAGCCGTTGCTTCGCAACTCCCTGTTTTACTCATTGGGGAGGAGTGATGTCCACGCCGAAGGGGTTGGAATTTGGAAGAAAGAAAACATGTGGCACACCGTCCGTGCAGCACCATTTTTGGTTTGAGGCTGTAGTTCCGTCCGGACATTCGCAGCTTTGCGGAGGATTCCAAGAGGCTTGTCAAAGGAGGTAAGGAATTTGTCCGGCGTTTTAGCTATTTGTCTGACGTGGCGGATGTAAGATATTTTAGTTGATTTGGTTTGCAAAAAGCATCCGGAGGATGCTTTTATACAAAAGGGAGGTGAAGGCGCTCTCGGACAAACTTGTTTGTCCAGAGACGCCCTTACCTCCCTTTTTGAAAAAGTGCTACGCACTTTTTTTAGCAAACCAAATCTGTGCAATGTTTTATTAACTGCCGCCACGGAGTTATAGTAAAACGCCGGACAAATTCCTTTGCCACCTCCCAGACAGGCGATTGGCTAAAAACTCCTGCAAAGCCTAAGAGTCCGGAAGGAACTACATGCGAAAACAGTGGCTGCATGGACGGATGGATGCTCCTTTTCCATTATTTGGCGTGAACAGTAACATTTTTTTCACAAAAGTGTCACATCTCTGCCATACCTCTTTTCTAATCTTGAATTATGTGTTATACTAGATATAAGGGCGTAGTCTGCCCTGTAACCCAACAATTAGAAAAAGAGCGCCTGACCGGCAGAATTGAGGAACCATGAAGAAAGAGAAAACTTATTCTAAAAAATACATCGCAATGTTTACAGGAGTGTTACTGTTTGTTTTGGCAATCGGTTTGGGATTCCGTACCTATGCCAGTGCAGCAGTGTCCGGTACGGTAACTGCCAGCACCTTATTTGTACGTACCGGCCCGTCCACAGAATATCCAAAGGTAGAAGTGAACGGAAAAACCGTATTTTTATCCAGAGGTGACAGTGTTGCCATTTCCTACGGCAGTAACGGATGGTATTATGTCACTGCCAGCTTTGAGGGAACAAAAGTGAAGGGTTATGTCAGTGCGGCTCATATTCTTACGACAGGAGCGGTTCCGACTGCGGCCCCAACGGCAACTCCGACTCCATCCCCAACACCAAAGCCAACCAGCACGCCAAAGCCATCCTCCTCTTCTTCCAATGAGGTGGTAACCACCGGCTTTCCGCGTACCGGTACGGTAACAGCAGGCACATTAAATGTCAGAAACAGTGCGGGAACCACAGGTACTTCTATTATCGGCAAGCTTTCTTTAGGTGCCAGGGTAGAACTGCTGGGTGCAAAAAAGGTAGACGGTGTTTACTGGTATCAGATTAAGTTTACACAGAATAATGAAACAAGAACCGGTTATGTCAGCAGCAAATATATCAGTCCGGATCCGGCTCCAACCGCAACACCGGTGCCAACCAAGGCTCCGAGCACCGGAAGTACTTCCGGCGAAGTGTTAACCGAAGGCTTTCCAAGAACCGGTACCATTACTGCGGCAGGTTTAAATGTCAGAGACGGTGCCGGTGTAGATAATACACTTATTACAACCTTAAAATCCGGCGACGCCGTGGTGATTGAAGATGTAAGAATAGACGCAGAGGGAACTTATTGGTATAAAGTATCCTTCTATTTGAACGGTGTTTCCAAAACCGGTTATGTCAGCAGCAAATATGTGGCTGTGGCGGCTCCGTCTGCTACTCCGTCCCCAACTGCGACCCCAAGTCCTACAGCAACTCCTACACCGGCGATTGACTCTACGGAAAATGTGGTGAACGGTACATTCCCAAGAACCGGTACGGTTGTGGCAAGCAGCTTAAATGTAAGAAAGGGTGCCGGTACTTCCTATGATGCAGTGGCATCTGTAGTTAAATCCACAAAGGTAACCGTGCTTTCCGCAAAGAAAGCATCCAACGGGGAATACTGGTATCAGATTTCCTTTACCAGAGACGGTGTGAAGCAAACCGGTTATGTACACAGCAAATATATTGAAGTAGATGCATTAGCACCAACTGCGACACCTACTCCAACTGCAACACCAGTGCCAACCGGTGCGCCGGATGCAACCGTAACTCCGGAACCATCCCAGGGTGCAACCCCAACCATAGCTCCGGAAGATTTGTTAACAAGAGAAGACATTAATGATGATTTTGCCTTCTTCTTCTATCCGGGACGTATCCAGAAGGAGGGCATGAAGCTCCTGGCGGATGCGGTTAAGAGTGCAGATGCGGTAATGAATCTGACTGCCAATGCTCCGGTTATGGTAATCAACCAGAGTATGGGTGATGACGGTATTTGGTACCGTATCGCCGTAAAGAAGAATAATGATGTGGTTTGCGGCTATGTGACCAGTGACGCGGTACAGCTTCTTGCAAGCATTGAAGAGCCGGTAGCGGCCCAGATTGTAGAAGAAAAAGTCCGCATCAGAAACGGTGCTTCTTCCACAGGCAGTTATATTAAAACAGCAGACGGAAAGATTTTAAACCTGACCTTCGGTGACGAGGTCTGGATTATCGGTGAAGTTTCCGATGCAGATTATAAGACAAAGTGGTTCCATATCGCCGCAGAGCAGGATGGTGTGGTATATGAAGGATATGTACAGGAAGGTCCTGTTTATCTGACAGAAGCGGTCAACGACCCGTTTATTACCCCATCTCCGATTCCGACGGCAACCCCGACACCAACGCCGACGGAGACTCCCAGGCCATTGGATCCAACAGTAACACCGGAAGCAACACCGGGTGCAACGGCAACCCCAAAACCAACGGCAACTCCAACACCAATCCCTACCCCGGCCAGCCTTCCTTTGCCGGTTACCTATAAGCTGGAAGAGGGAAGCTATCCGGTAAATATACCGGGCAGGGTGACCGGATACGGTTGTACGGCGAATGAATTCAACCGTTTACTGGTAGCCTATGTGGAGCCGGTGCTTCCGTATGAACTGGTTTGTGACCATAACGGTACCTTCATTACCTTGTTCGGTGATGAGGAATTGGTGCTGTATGATAAATATGTAGATAGCAGCAACAACGTGTATCGTCATGTTGGTTTCAAATATAACGGAAAAACCTATTACGGATACATTCCGGATGTTTGGATTACACAGTTTGGTAAAGACTATGAACCGGGTTCTTTAGTGACCTCCAGCGGAAATATTTTTACCAGCGAAGCGGATTTTGAAGATTATCTGGATCAGCAGGGATTCCCGGAAAGCTATAAGGTTTATTTAAGAGAGCTTCACGCAAAATATCCGAACTGGATTTTTGAAGCCTTCCACACCGGCCTTGACTGGGAACTGGCTTTAGATGAGGAAAGTATTGCCGGAAAGAACCTGATTCCAAACAGTAAGGGCATTGCTTGGAAGTCTTTAGAAGCCGGTGCCTACGACTGGACTAAGGATAAATTTGTCGTTTATGACGGTTCCACCTGGGTAACTGCATCCCGTGATGCCATTGCTTACTATATGGATCCGAGAAACTTTTTAAATGACTCCAATGTGTTTATGTTTGAAGTGCTCCGTTATGCATCCGCATATCAGGATGAAGCGGGTGTTGAAAATATTTTAAGCAGCACACCGTTCCAGCATCAGTATTACACCTATAAAGATGAGTTTGACAGAAGTAATACATTGTCATACGCTCAGACATTCATTGCAGCGGCAGAATATTCCGGCGTTAGTCCGTATCATCTGGCGTCCCGCGTAAAGCAGGAGGTAGTAACCAGTGCCACAACGGCCAGCAACAGTGTTTCCGGTACAGTTTCGGGCTATAAGGGATTGTATAACTTCTATAATATCGGAGCCTATCATTCCACAGCAGCCGGCGGTGCCATTATCAATGGTCTGAAATATGCAAAGAACGGTGCAAGTAATAACGACGAATTAAATGACGCATCCTTAATTCCGTGGACCAACCCTTACAATGCCATTGTAGGCGGTGCCTATATTCTCGGCACAAACTATATTAACCGCGGACAGGATACCATTTATCTCCAAAAGTTTAATGTAACGGAAAATTCCACATACTATCATCAGTATATGGCTAACGTGGAGGCTCCGTATTCCGAATCCAGAAAGACGGCCAGTGCGTATAAGGATATGGAAAATCTTCCGATTGTGTTCTCCATCCCGGTATACTACAATATGCCGGAAGATCCGGTAGCAGCTCCGGAAGAAATGGGTAATCCGAATAACTGGTTAAAGACTCTGGAGGTATACGATGCCGACGGTAAGGATTTACAATTAACACCTACCTTTAACTTAAAGACAGATCAGGTATATTATCTGGTAGTAGATGCTGATGAAGAACTGCTTCAGATTGAGGCTGAGGCGGTCAGCAGTAAGGCGGTTGTATTAAACACCGGCTTCCATGGACTTGCCTATGGCTCCAATACGATTACCATCACCTGTGTGTCTGAAAACGGAGAAATGAGAGATTATATCATTATTGTCGTAAGACAGGAATAATTATTGGAAGGACGCTTCTGCAATGAACAAGAGATTTTTGAAAAAAATGAATAGAGTAATCGCAGGAGTGACGCTTTTTCTGTTGCTGCTGGCAGTGCTTCCGGCACAGTCCGCATTGGCTGCCAGCGCAACGATTACGCTTACTACCGACACAGAAGAAATTCATGCCGGTGACACGGTGGAAGTGAAGCTTACGATTAAAGCAGATGCTACCATCGGTGACTTTGAGGCTTTTTTAAGCTACGATGACACGATATTTGAATTTTATTCGGCCGCTTCCTGTATTACGGGAGGCGCCGGCTTTTTGAAGGTTGCGGATATCGGAGCATCTCCGTCTGCCCAGGAAAGAACCTACCGGATTTATTTTAAGGCGCTGGTGCAGGGAGAATGTGAAGTGGCATTATATGACCGGCCTGTGGTGTACTGCTACACGGACGGTACGGAAATGTCAGTGACAGGCGTGAATAAAATTTTTCAGGTGCTGCCGTCTTTTTCTGCATCAAGCAACAGCCGATTATCCGCACTTTATCTGGTGGATGACCAGCCGGCAACCGTAAACCTGTCTCCGGCATTCCAACCGGAAACCACAAAATACTATGCGGCAGTGGATTATATGTCAGACATGGTAATTGTTAGTGCCATTGCAGAAGATTCCCTGGCAAACGTAGAAGTGGCGGGCGGAAAAAACTTAAGTCACGGAAATAATGAAGTATTAATTACCGTTACTGCAGAGGACGGTTCCAGAACGGTGTATACCATTTATGTATACCGTTCCGAACTGATGGAGGAACCGGACGATCCGGTGGTGGAAGAGCCGGAAGAACCGGTGATTACCCTGACACCGGGAATTTCATTTGAACAAACGGAAGAACAGACCATAGTAACGGAATATCATACTTATACCGTATGTAAAAAACCGGAGGAGTTTCAGATTCCGGACGGCTATGTGCAGACAACCCTGATGATTAATGAAATTCAGGCGGATGCTTATGCAAAGCAGGGAGAAAACCCGGAAGAGTTTCTTTTATTGGTATTAAAGAACGAGGCAGGAGAAATTAACTGGTACCGGTATGACCGGGTAGAGCAGACCCTGCAGCGGGTAAATGAAGAAGAATATGTGATAACCCAAGTAATTCAAAGCAATGACGACAATTTAAAGCAGGCAATTAAGGAGTATGAGGCACATCAGTCTATGCTGACTTTTGCTGTTGCGCTTTTATTCGGCATTTGTTTTGTGCTTCTTATGATTATTCTGTGGTTATGCATACGACGTAAGAATCGAGGATAGAAAAGAAATGAAAGAAAAGTTTACACCGAATGCACAGAAAGTGCTGGCAGTGGCATATGAGCTCTCAGAGCAGATGAATCAAAGCTACATTGGTACAGAGCATCTGTTAATTGCCCTGACCCAGTGTGATGGTGTGGCAAAGGATATTTTATTAACCAACGGCGTACAGACAGAAAAATTACTGGAGCTGGCAAATAAACTGATTGTGCTTGGCGGAAATGAAGAACCGGACGGACAGGACAGTTTTTCTCCGATGGCAAGAAAAGTGCTTTTGCAAAGCGAACAGGAGGCAAATGCATACGGGGAGCGTCTGGCAGGAACCGAACACATTTTAGTGGCACTCCTGAAAGAAAGAATGTGCCTGGCGGTACGTCTTTTAAATACTTTGGAAATAAACGTACAGAAGGTGTTTACCGACATTGTGCTGTTGATGGGTGGCGATATGGTTGCTGCAAAGGCAGAATTTGCCATGAGCCGAGGCAAGGGTGCTAAGAAATCTTCTACACCAACCTTAGAACAGTACAGTAGGGATTTAACCCTTTCTGCGGAAGAACATAAATTAGACCCGGTAGTAGGGCGCAAAAAGGAAATGGAGCGTCTGATTCAGATTTTGTGCCGGAGAACCAAGAACAACCCATGCTTAATCGGCGAACCGGGTGTCGGAAAAACTGCGGTGGTGGAAGGTCTTGCAACCTTACTTGCCAACGGGGATGTGCCGGAGCTTATGAAGGGAAAAAAGATTTTATCCCTGGACTTATCGGCTATGGTAGCCGGTTCCAAATACCGTGGTGAATTTGAAGAAAGAATCAAACGGGTTATTGCAGAAGTAATTGCTGCAGGTAATGTAATTTTGTTTATTGATGAGCTGCATACCATTATCGGTGCAGGCGGTGCCGAGGGAGCCATGGATGCTTCTAACATTTTAAAACCGGCACTGGCCAGAGGTGAGCTGCAGGTAATCGGTGCAACCACCAGAGAAGAATACCGCAAGCATGTGGAAAAGGATGCGGCGTTGGAGCGCCGGTTCCAGCCGGTGGCGGTAGAAGAACCGACCGAGGAGGAGGCAATAGAAATTCTCCGTGGACTTCGTGCCAATTATGAAAGCCATCATACCATTGAAATTTCCGATGAGGCAATCATGGCGGCGGTTTCTTTAACCAACCGTTATGTGAATGACCGTTTCCTTCCGGATAAGGCCATTGACGCCATGGATGAAGCAGCATCCAGACTGCATTTAAAGTCCTTCACTATTTCCGACAAGGATAAAGAGCTGGAAAAAGAAATTGCTGAGTTAGAGCTTGCCAAGGAGGAAGCGTTAATCGACGGCAGAATTGATATTGCCGGTGAGCTTTCCGCAGAGCAGAAAAAAATAGAAAAGAAACTGGCACGCAGAAAGAAAAAGCAGGCAGATGCTTTGCATGCAGAGCATCTGGTACTGACTGAGGAGCAGATTGCAGAGGTTGTTTCCTCCTGGACGGGTATTCCGTTATCCAGGCTTCAGGAAGCAGAGAGTGAGCGCCTGCAGAAGCTTCCGGAAGTATTAAAGAAGCGTGTGGTAGGTCAGGACGATGCAGTCCTTTCCATCGTAAAGGCCATCCGCAGGGCACGAGTAGGGTTAAAAGATCCGAACCGTCCAATCGGTTCTTTCCTGTTTCTGGGACCGACCGGCGTTGGTAAAACCGAACTGTCCAAAGCTTTGGCAGAGGCAATGTTTGGTGACGAAAATGCCATGATCCGCGTTGATATGTCCGAATACATGGAAAAGCACAGTGTATCTAAGATTATCGGCTCTCCGCCGGGCTATGTAGGTCACGAGGAGGGCGGACAGTTGTCCGAACAGGTACGCCGCAAGCCGTATTCCGTACTCTTATTTGATGAGCTGGAAAAGGCACATCCGGATGTGTTTAATATTTTACTGCAGGTGCTGGAAGACGGTCGTATTACCGATTCCCAGGGCCGTAAGGTAAGCTTTAAAAATACCATTATTATTATGACTTCCAATACCGGTGCCGGTGTAATCATGCAGCCAAAGCATTTGGGCTTTGTCAGCCAGACAGATGAAAAGGCAGATTACGAAAAGATGCGCAGTAATGTCATGGAAGAAGTGAAAAAGGCATTCAAACCGGAGTTTTTAAACCGTATAGATGAAACCATCGTATTCCACTCCCTGACGAAAGATACCCTTCGTCAAATCGCGGGAATCCAGCTGGATATCATTAAAAAGCGTTGCAAGGAGCAGTTAAACATCAAACTGAACCTGCAGGAGTCCGTGACGGAATTTATTCTGGAAAAGGGATTTGATGATAAATACGGTGCAAGACCAATCCGCCGGGCGGTGCAGACCCATATCGAGGATATGCTGGCGGAAGAAATTATTAAGGGAACAGTAAAACAGGGCGATACGGTAACCCTTTCCGTAAAGGAAGGAACACCGGTGCTCCGGGTGAGAAGTCCAAAGGAAAAATAAAAGAAAGCAAAGGAGAAAACAAAATGGCAGATTTGATTTTTGTATGTGAAAACGGTGGTCTCGGCTTCGGCGATTATAACCTGGCTGAAAAGGCAAAGTTATCCGATTATCCGCATCAGGGCGACTTATATAAGATTAAAACCTTTAAAGAAATTACAAAGTTAGAAAAGAACGGTTCTTTCGTATACGAGTCCGTTCCGGGTACTAAGGTAGAAAGCTTCCTGGCAGATGAGAAAAAGGTAAGCTTTTTGGTAGAAGGTAATGACCATACCCAGATTACTCTTGATTTAGAAGAGGAAAAGGAATACCGTGTACTGGTGGATGGCATCAATCTCGGAAATATGTCTACCAATATCGGCGGCAAGCTGGTAATTAGTGTGGATTTAACAACCGGACAGCCACAGAACGTTGTAATTGAACGTATCTAAGAGGGTATTGGTAAATGGCAAAAGCAAAAACAGTATTCTTCTGTAAAGAATGCGGTTATGAGTCGGCCAAGTGGCTGGGACAGTGTCCCGGTTGTAAGGCCTGGAATTCCTTTACAGAGGAACCAATGGTACAAACAAAACCAAAAGGAATGACATCGGGCTTTGGGGCAACTGCCGCGAAGCCTTTGCCTTTAAATGAAATTTCTTCCGATGAAGAGGAAAGAACTCTGACCGGTATCCGGGAATTTGACCGGGTGCTTGGCGGAGGAATCGTCAAAGGCTCTTTAGTGTTGGTAGGCGGTGACCCGGGTATCGGAAAGTCTACGCTGTTGCTTCAGATGTGCCGGGAAATCAGTGCGGAGCATAAGGTACTTTATATTTCCGGAGAGGAATCTGCCCAGCAAATTAAAATGCGTGCGGACCGCCTTGGCAAGTTCCCGGGAGAGGTATTACTGCTTTCGGAAACTAATTTAGATTTCATCGAATCCGCCTTGGAAAAGGAAAAACCGGAAGTGGTGGTTATTGACTCCATCCAGACAATGTATCGGGAAGAGGTAGGCTCAGCGCCGGGCTCTGTCAGCCAGGTAAGGGAAGCTACCGCCAGCCTGATGCGCCTGGCTAAGGAAAAGGAAATCTCTATTTTTATTGTCGGTCATGTAACCAAAGAAGGAACGGTGGCAGGTCCCAGAATGTTAGAACATATGGTGGACACCGTGCTTTATTTTGAAGGCGATAATTCGGCAGCATACCGCATTTTGCGGGCGGTAAAAAACCGTTTCGGTTCTACCAACGAAATCGGCGTGTTTGAAATGTCCGGCGCAGGACTTACGGAAGTAACCAATCCGTCGGAATATATGTTAGAAGGAAGACCGGAGGAGGAACCGGGCTCCGTCATCACCACGGTGATGGAGGGAACCAGACCGATTCTGGTGGAGGTGCAGGCTCTGGTTTGCCAGACAAATTTTAATATGCCACGCCGTACCGCGGCAGGTGTGGATTACAACCGCGTTAACTTACTCATGGCAGTCATGGAAAAACGTCTCGGTATTTCCATGGCAGGCTGTGATGCCTATGTTAACGTTGCCGGTGGCATGAAAATTACCGAACCGGGAATTGACCTTGCCATTGTGCTTGCCCTGCTTTCCAGCTATAAGAACAAAGCGGTAGACAGTAAAACCATTGCTTTTGGTGAAATCGGTCTCACCGGCGAGGTGCGCAGTGTCAGCATGCTGTCCCAGCGCATTAAAGAGGCGGAAAAACTGGGCTATGAAGTCTGCATTGTGCCAAAGGCAAAGAGTGCGCGGAATATCGACGGAAAGCCGGCAAATATCCGCTTAATCGAAGTGGGTAATATCCGGGAGCTGGCAGCCCTGTTATAAAACAGCTTAGCAGTAGATAGACAATGAAAATTGTTGTATTGTAGGAATTTTTCAAGAAAAATGAAATAGTTCAGAAAAAGACCTTGACAAAATGCACTGCCATGGTGTAAAATAGCATGGCAGTGTTGCAAAGGGGATTGGTCAAATGGTATGACAAGGGTCTCCAAAACCTTTAGCGGGAGTTCGATTCTCTCATCCCCTGTTTGAAATCGTGATAAACAGAAAGGAAAAGCTTTGTATATCTGCAAAGTTAACACGG
>JAGAQI010000098.1 GCA_017622795.1 Lachnospiraceae bacterium | reverse complement strand
TTCATTCCCGGCAGACTGTTTTTTACATTTAACCGGTGTAGAAACCAAACTTTCTGCAAAAGATTTCTATAAGATATCTAAAAAAGGAAATTTATCAAATTCACAGTTTTATTTTTCAAATAGATACCCATTTGCAAACGCTAATAAGAAATTACCGTGTCTCAAAAGATTGCCTGATTTACGAATGGATTGGTTTGTGTATTAAAAGACATGCAGACAGTTAAAATTACATATAAACTTAGCGTAACTAACTTGGAGTTTACTCTTGGGTTAACCGAAAACATGGACAAGAATGGTAAGAAGGTTAATAACTTGTTTTTACCAATGTCACTAAGAGTGGAAGATTCTTCTGTAGAAAAGAGTGCAGATGGTGAAATCATAGATTTTATCTTTTCAAAGGATGCCAGTGTTGCAAAATATGATACCTTGTTGGTGAAGGATGAAAGAAAGACTATTCCGAAAAATGTACAAGCTTTACTTAATGATAAATTCTTTTAATAAAATTCCGCAGGAGGTAACCCAATGAAACCCTACACCATCCAAAACAAAACAGCATGGGAATACAGCGCTTACGACTTCTGGGTAAAGCAAAACGGCACTCCGCAGAAACTGGCGGAAAAGATTTTAGAAAATCCGAAAGTGCATTTAAGGAAATATGCGAAGTATTTTGACTCTTTTGAGGACATTAAAGTTGCAAATATCTGTGGTTCCTGTGGCAAGAAGGCAATTCCGCTGGCTCTGCTTGGTGCAGATGTAACGGTGTTTGATATTTCAGAGGACAACAAAAGATATGCAACAGAGGTAGCAGAAGCTGCCGGTGCAACCATCAATTATGTGGTTGGTGACGTTTTAGAAATTGATAAAGATAAGTTTTACGGACAGTTTGATGTGGTATTTATGGAAGGCGGCATTTTGCACTATTTCCATAACATCAATGAGTTTATGCAAATTATGTATGGTTTACTTAAAAAGAATGGAAAGCTGATCTGCAGTGACTTCCATCCTTTTAGCAAGATAGCAGACATTTTGGTTTTGCAGCAGCCTTCTATGGATTATTTTTCCACGGAAGTGTTTGAGGGCGAAATGGCTCATGCAAGATTTTATGAAGAGGAAATCAGACAGCAGATGCCAAAGTGCAGCTACAGAAAATACACCATCAGCGAAATTATCAACGGAATCATCAGAAACGGATTTATGTTAGAACAGTTTGATGAGCATCCGGCATGGGAGAATAAAACCATTCCGGGAGAGTTTACCGCGATAGCGTATAAACGTTAGAGGTACACAACGAAGAGAAACAAGGAGTCAGCAAGAAGCTTATGGAACAGCAGTGGGACAAGCTTTTAAAAATTAAAACTTCCGGGCGAGACGATACGAAGTCGGACTGTTTCCGGTACCCTTATGAACCAACACCTTATGCAGTACTGGAACGCCTGGCCAACAGTGGGTTGATCCGCAAGCAGGATGTAGTACTGGATTACGGTTGCGGAAAAGGAAGAGTAGACTTTTTTCTGGCCTATCAGACAAGGGCGCACTGTATCGGTGTGGAGTATGATGAACGTATTATTGCGGTGGCAAATGAAAACAGGAATACGGCTGTTTCTGCCTGTAGAGTAGAAATCCTGCTTGGAAACGCGGAGACCTTCCCGGTACCGGAAAATGTAAATCGGATCTTCTTTTTCAATCCGTTTTCTGTGGAAATACTGCAGAAGGCAATGGCAAGAATTTTGGAGTCCTACTATGAAGATCCAAGGGAAATGCTGTTGTTTTTCTATTTTCCGTCCCCGGAGTATATTTCTTACCTGATGACGGTGGATGAACTGAGCTTTTATGATGAAATCGACTGCAGTGATTTATTTGAAGAAAACAAAGACAGGGAGAAAATTGTGATTTTTCAGTTGGGAGAAGAAGGATGAAAGTGCAAAAAGTTTTAGTCATGGCAATTGATCCTTATGTGAAGAATCCTGTGACGGGAACAAAGGAAAGAGCCTCCGAATACTTAGGTTTCTCTTTGAATTTGTCGGTAACTTCTCTGAAGCAGTTCATAGAGCGGGGTACTCATGGTGAGGTGCAGATTGATGTAATAGACAGCATTCATTGTGATGAATTTCCAAGGTATGTTGGTTTCCCGTCCATGACGGAGGAACAATTTTTCCGGTTGTTTCCTGCAAATGGAAGCGGAAAAGGCGAATGGTATGGATGGTGGGAAAGAAACCGGAAAATGCAGATTATACCGCAGGAATTAGATTCCGGAATGTATTTTGATTATGTGGATTTTATCATCCGGTATGAGTTGGTGGAACTTCGTAATCAGGGAAAGTTCGATATGGTATGGGTATTTGGTATTGACCCGCTCAGCATGTATGAGTCTTCTATGATTGGGCAAAATCCTTTTTGGATTAACGGCAGGGCGTTTCAGACTTCCTGTAAAAATTTTGCGATGTTTGGCATGACATTTTCCCGGCCGGACGGAGCGTTGGAAGACTTTTGCCATATGTGTGAAGACATGCTCAATTATACTTATGGAGTGTCTATCCCGGAGTTTAGAGGAAAACTGGAGTTTAATGATTTCTCGGATCTGAATACCTGGCAGAAATTTTATTTGTGTAAGCACAATTCACCGGCCCATAACAAGGTGTATGGCGTAGGGCAGGTTCATTTTTCACCGAACTCAGTCAGGGATTATGACTGGGAGAATCATACACCGGTGCAAAGCTATCACCGGGCGTTTTTGGAAGACTATCCGGATATTACGACAAAGAAACTGACAACATTTACTGCACAGGAGTATTTGAACGATGGGGATTGTGACAACGGTCCTGTTTCCCTGGTGAAACATCATATCTGGTGGATGCAGCATATGCCGCATTTTCCGGGGCGGGATGAAAACGGTTATCGGCACAACTGGTGGGATTATATTTTGGATTTTAAGTATGTAGAGGGGCTGGAAGCAAGAGAGGGCGCGTATTCTCATACAATCAAAGTTCCATTGGGAGAATCGGTAACGGATATTCCGTTTGTTGTAAAATATAATGGAAACCAAAGGGTTGATACATCACTTACGGAAAGCGGAGCGGTGTTAAAATGTAAAGAAAATGATGTTTTTACAGTAATTGACGGGGTGATATATGGGAAAAGCATCGGGAAAGAAAGCCTGACAGTTATGTATGATGGGCATGCATTGGAATTCATAGTTGAAGTCATATAAGCGAATAAAAGAAATAAAAGGCATGTGAAATGGTGCCTGACCGGGTTGTCTAGCGCATTCACATGCCTTTTTGAAAATTCTAGTATCCTAATGTTTCGCCTACCAAAATCACCTTGATTCGGCCTGCAATTCTTGACTTTCTTGTAATAACGGTTTCACAACAGATGCAGGCGTCATCTAGACAGTCTACGCAACGGCCAAACTTGGCACAAGGGGTGTTAAGGCCAAGGCGGATGCAGTTTGGCGGTGCGGCAATGTTGCGAACCCGGTCCATGGCTGAATCCAAATTAGGAGCAACTTTGTTCATGCCGGCAACAATTACTACGTTTTTTGGACCGTGGATAAGGCTTGCCACACGGTTACCAAGACCGTCTACATTTACCAGCTGGCCGTCCAGGGTGATGGCATTGGAACTCATAAAGTAGTAGTCACAGTGGGAAACCTCTGCATAAATGGCATCCCGTTCTTCCTGTGTTTTTGCAGTAGCGCGGTCAAACACGGTATAGTCGGAATTTTTAAGGTCTGCAATTAAACCGATTTCTTCCAAAGTCATGGAGCCTCCCCAGGAAACAGAACAGCCAGGAGTTAAAAAGCGTTTTGCGGTAAGAAGTGCTTCTTCTTTAGTTTCACAGTAATAGCCTTCAATTCCTCTTAAATTGAACTTGTCAATTAGGGAATCGGCCAGATTTTCGTAGTATTGCTGCTTTGGTGTGGACATAGGGGTACCTGCCTTTCTCGAATAGTTATCTTTTCGTTCATTTTACTACATTCTTCTAATGCTTTCAAGGTTTTTAGCCGAAAGATATAGTAAGGGATAGTTTGCCCATAAGGAGAAAATCCTACTGGAAATCTGTCCCCGGATATATTATACTAAAAGAGATACCATGGATGAACATAAAAGGGGTGGACCCATGAAAAAGACAAATATCATTTTAATTTTAATAGCAATGTTAAGCCTGCTTGGCCTTGGGGCAGTAGTGCTTTTCTTTGGTGATACAGAAAAACTTCCGGAGCAGAACAATACCGGAACATTGGAAGATTATCAGGATAATTATATTGCAGATGAAAACATGAATAAGGAAATCGTGGTTAAGGTGGAAGAAGAGTTTGCAGAAGCTTCGGAAATTGGCATTTATACCGCAGAATTCCAGTCTTTGGTGCGGGAAAAAATAAATGGCTTAATTTCTGCAAATACCTATACGGAAGATCATCCATTGGTGATTTACAATCCGTTTTTAACCAATTCCCAGTCTCTTTACGTGTATTTTGAAACCGAAGAGGCGTATGCGGTTTCTTATTCCGTACATACTCCGGAAGCAGATTATGAGGATTTTGGAGCCTTTACCGTGCCTCATCGGCCGGATACTTCAAAGGTGCATGAATTTCAGGTCATCGGTCTGATTCCGGGTGAAACCAATATGATTACCCTTCGGCTGATGGATGTAAACGGCGTAGTAAAAATCCGCCGGTTCTATTTTTACAACGAAAATGCTGTTGCAGCATCTACCATTGAATTGAAAACAGAACAGGGAACCAAAGAAGTAGAAAATGAGGACAAAACCTTTAGCACCGTGCCTGCCAGTAATGAACAGGTGGCAGAAGGCATGTTTGTTGTCTATCCTGCGGCTAACGAAGTTTCTCCGTACTTGCGCTTTTATGATAACGACGGTGTACAGCGTTGTGAAATTCCGTTGGAAACCTATGGTACAAAACGCATGCTGATATTGGATGACTTAATCTTTTTTAAGGTGTCTGCGGAGAAGTTTGTCGGTATCAACCGGCTTGGCGAAGTGGTAAAAATCATAACAGATGAAAATTATTCCTTTGGTGATGATTACTGCTTTGATAAAAACAATGACATTTTAGTACTGGCATCCGATAAGCGTCAGGCTTCCGTGGATGACTGTATTATCCGCATAAACCGTGTAACCTCGGAAATAACCGAACTTGTGGATTTGGGCGACCTGCTTCCGGAATATAAGGTAAAATGTGAGAAAAAAGACGGAGTACAGGACTGGCTTTCTTTAAATTCCATTGCATTGGTGGAAGGCAACCGGGTTATGGTCAGTGGTGATAAAACCGATACCATCATCAAAATCCGCCGCTTGTATAACGACCCGAAAATCACCTTTATGATTGGTAATCCGGAAGAATTTAAGAACACCCCGTATACTACATTGTTTGCACAGGAAGATAATGAATTTGAAATGCATCATGGCCTTAATATGATTACCTACCAGCCATATGATTTAATCCGTGAAACCAGACATTACATTTGCCTGCTTCATAATAATGAGGATTTTGAATATGAAAAGCGGCAGGAGCATTATGCCTACTATTACCGTTATTTGGTAGATGACGCGGAAGGCGGAGAGGATGCCCAGGGAAGTGTGCGTCTGGTAGACAGCTTTGTGTTACCGGAGGTTGGTGACAACGGAAGTATCCAGTGGTATGGGGATCATTTATTGTTTGCTACCGATAAAAAGGCAGAGTTTTATGAATATGACAACGAATTTCAGTTGATTACCAAGTATAGTTACAAGGAACCTGTGGTGGAGAAAACCGAGGAAGAAAAGGAGCAGGAAGAGGATTATCCGCCGGCAGATGCTACCGTTGCTTTCCTGCGGGTAGAAAAGTTTGATTTTACGGGATATTACTACAATGAAGAACCGGTAATTATTCAGCCGGCAGAGACAGAACTTGAAGGAGCAGAATCCGAGAATGAGTAAAAAGCTATTTATTGCAGAAAAACCAAGCGTGGCACAGGAATTTGCCAAGGCTTTGAAACAAAACTTTTCCCGGAAAGACGGTTATCAGGAGTCAAATGAGAGCGTGGTTACCTGGTGCGTAGGTCACCTGGTTACCATGAGCTACCCTGAGGCCTATGATCCGGCATTAAAAAAATGGGCAGTGGAAACACTGCCATTTTTGCCGAAGGAATATAAGTATGAGCTGATTCCTGCCGTGGAAAAGCAGTTTAAAATTGTAAAGGGGCTCTTAAACCGCGAGGACATGGATTGTATCTACATTTGCACCGACTCGGGACGTGAGGGAGAATACATTTACCGCCTGGTAGACCAGATGGCAAAGGTTCCTGCAAATAAGGAGCGCCGCCGTGTGTGGATTGACTCCCAGACGGAGGAGGAAATTCTTCGCGGTATCAGGGAGGCTAAACTTTGGACGGAGTACGATAACTTATCGGACTCTGCCTATTTGCGTGCAAAAGAAGATTACCTGATGGGTATTAATTTCTCCCGTATTTTAACCCTGAAATATGGATATTCTGTCCGTAACTTCATGAAATCCGATAAAAATATCCCGATTTCCGTAGGCCGGGTTATGACCTGCGTTCTTGGCATGGTAGTGCGCCGCGAGCGGGAAATCCGAGCTTTTGTAAAGACGCCGTTCTACCGTGTGCTGGCAAGCGTACTGGCAGGAGACAGTGACAAAACCTTTGACGCGGAATTCCGTGCCGTAGAGGGAAGTAAGTACTTTAATACCCCGATGATGTATAAGGAAAACGGCTTCAAAAAGGAAGAAGATGCCAAAGCTTTGATAGACAGTCTTCAGGGACAGCCTGCCCGAGTACATAAGGTGGAACGCAAGAAAGAAAACAAGAATGCACCGCTTTTGTTTAACTTGGCGGAACTTCAAAACGAGTGCTCCAAGCTGTTTAAAATCAGTCCGGACGAAACCTTAAAAATCACCCAGGAACTGTACGAAAAGAAGCTGGTAACCTACCCAAGAACCGATGCCAGAGTGCTGTCTACGGCGGTTGCTAAGGAAATATATAAAAATATTGCAGGACTTAAGAATTTTGGTCCGGTGGGAGCCTTTGCCTCTGAGATTATGGAGAATAAGAGTTATCAGGGACTGGCAAAAACCAGGTATGTCAATGATAAGCAGATTACCGACCACTATGCCATTATCCCGACAGGACAGGGATTATCTGCCTTAAATTCCGTGTCTGCGGTGGCCGGTAAGGTATACCAGTTAATCTGCCGCCGTTTCTTAAGCATTTTTTATCCGCCGGCAGTGTATCAGAAGCTGGCCATTGAACTGTTAATCGGCGAAGAACATTTCTTTGCCAACTTTAAAGTGCTGCTTGACGAGGGCTACTATAAGGTGGCAGGAAATCCGGGAAAGAAGCGTCAGGAAACGAAAGAAACAGGCGGAACTCCAAATGCATCCGAAGAGGGTGAGGATGGCGATAAGGAGAGCAAAAAGGCCAAAGACTCCGGGGAAGAAGAGTTGGAATTCGGCGAAGATATGCTTGCCTTATTCCAAAATTTAAAATCCGGCATGGAGCTTCCGGTAAAGGAATTTAACATCAAGGAAGGCGAAACCTCACCGCCAAAGCGTTATAATTCCGGTTCTTTGATTCTCGCCATGGAAAATGCGGGTCAGCTTATCGAAGATGAAGAACTTCGTGCCCAGATTAAGGGCAGCGGTATCGGTACCAGTGCAACCCGTGCGGAAATTTTAAACAAGCTGATTAAGATTACATATTTGAATTTAAATAAAAAGACCCAGATTATCACACCAACCTTGCTTGGCGAAGTGATTTACGACGTGGTGGCATGCTCCATCAAGTCGCTGCTTAACGCAGAGCTTACCGCCAGCTGGGAAAAGGGCCTTACTTACGTTGCGGAGGGCAGTATTACTTCCGAGGAGTATATGCAGAAGCTGGAGGGCTTTGTGAGCCGCATGACCAATGGAGTTAAAGGATTGAATAACCAGAATTCCATTGTGGGATTATTTATAGAGTCAGCAAAAAATTATAAGTAGTATATCATTAAAATGATATAGAGTAACAGTTTCGGGGAAACAGGTGAAACTCCTGTACGAGCCCGTCGCCGTGAAGCGAATGTTTTGTTGCGGTTCTAACCTTGGTGCCACAACCAAGGGACACGTCATTGGAAACTTTCCGAGAAGATGAACCGTGATATCGCCAAGTCGAAATACCCGGCTGTTATCATCCTTTGCAGTATGCCGCGGGCGCCGGCAAAAAGGGAACATAATTTATATTAGGAGGAATTTATATGAAGTTTACAAGTAACAAAAAATTTACTTCGTTACTCCTTTGTATGATGCTTATTGTGGCTATGGCATTGACAGCAGGATGTGACGGAAAGAAGCAGCAGGAGAATAATTCTTCTGCAGGACAGGAAGTGTCTGTTAACAAGTTAGGTGAAGGAAAGACTCAGTTTAACTTTACCGTAGTGGATAAGGATGGCAAGGAAACAGCCTTTGATATCCATACCGACAAAACCACCGTCGGGGATGCATTATTGGAACTTGGCTTAATTGCAGGTGAAGAAGGTGCCTATGGTCTTTATGTAAAGCAGGTTAACGGCATCACGGCTGACTATGATGTGGACCAGACCTATTGGGCATTTTACATCAATGGTGAATACGGTATGACCGGTGTGGATGTTACCAATATAGAAGCTGGTGCAACCTATAGTTTTAAGGTTGAAAAGTAATGAAGTTAAGAATTAGGGAAATTGCAGTATTTGGCATGCTGGGAGCGCTGATGTACGCATCCAAGATGCTTATGGAGGTACTGCCAAACATTCATTTACTTGGTGTATTTACCATGGCATTTACTGTGGTTTACAGAAAAAAGGCGCTGTATCCGATTTACATTTACGTTTTGTTAAATGGTTTATTCAGCGGATTTGCCACCTGGTGGATTCCGTATTTATATGTTTGGGCAGTGCTTTGGGGCATAACCATGCTTTTACCTAAGCAGATGCCCAAAAAGATACAGCCAATCGTGTATATGGTGGTAAATGCCTGCCACGGATTTGCTTTTGGCATACTATACGCGCCTGCGCAGGCACTTTTATTCGGATTGAGCTTTCAGGGAATGTTGGCATGGATTGCTGCCGGACTTCCGTTTGATATTACCCACGGAATCAGCAATTTTATCTGTGGAGTACTCATTGTACCGATTGTGCATGTGTTACGGCGTTTGGAAAACAGTGTAAACTAATATTCAGCAAATAAGAAAAGCATATTCCCGTACAAAACGTTAGCGATAGCGGTTTTGTAGGGAATATGCTTTTTGATTGTACGAACCGTCAGCGTTAGCGGGTTCGAAAGAGACAGGTCTTTTCTGCTACTTTTTATATTTCGGCTCTATCACCGTAGTAAAGAAAATCATTATTCCAATAGTGACAACCATACAACCAATTATCGATACAAGAATAACCAAAAGAATATTTGCCGGTGTCAGCAGAGGCAGACCAATGGCGGTATACAACACTGCTGCCACGAACCACAGCTTACTCATGGCTTTGTTATAGGCACGGACATCGGTTACTTCAAACTGTTCGGCGTTGGCCCAGAATCCGCTTGGTTTGTCGGAATGGCGGCAACGGATGCCCATGATAAGAAAGAACAGACCAATCAGTGCAAAGGCGGAAAAACCATAAATTCCGGGTGTCATACGTTTCCCTCCTTTTTGTACAATTGATAAGAATAATATGCAACGAAAGCTACAGCAACCAGCAGGACTGCTTCTACAATCCAGATTGGTGCACCAAGACCGGTAATTACCACAGTCAGGAAATCTACCGCAAAGTGGATGCCAAAGGCAATAAACCAGTAGGTTCTGCTTTTGACAGAGACTGCTTTGTAAACCAATACAGAAAGGGCAATCTGCAGGATGATAGCAATCAGACGTTCTACACCGGCCATATAAAACTGCCAGGAAGGAAGTTCCCACAAAACTTTAATTTGTTCAAAGGTGGCTTGTTGCAGCTCGGCATCTACCAGTTCTACGGAAGCCTGCAGGGCTCCGGAATTAATCATAACTGATGTCATTAAATTACTTATGTAGGTCATGCCCACAAGTAAAATGGCTTCAATTCCGCCGTGACCGATACCGTACATCAGGGAATTTTGCTTGTTTAAAGAATCCTTCATGAAAAATTTCATGGCAACCAGCCGGCCGGTTTCTTCAAATAAAGCTGCTGCCAGACCGCCGTACAATCCGTAAAGGATGATGTTATCGGTGAGCAGGGTTCCGGTTGCGGTTAACACAACAGAGTGTAACAGCGGTTCTAGCATAAGGGCAAATACAATGAAGGTTGCGCTGCCGATAATAAAAGAGAGCAGGTTGGCTTTTAACTTGATTTTAACCAAAATTAAAAGTACAATCGGCAAACCGATGGAAAGAATCAGTGAAAATACCATACCAATCAGGCTTGCAGCGGAGACGGTGCCCCATTCCATAACAGTGTTCATAAGTGATTCTCCTTCCTTAGTTCAGGGTTTTTAGTGTGTTATATATACTTTCAAGTTCAGCGGAATCTTCCATACCAAACAGGTAGTTTGTTCCGTCGGTGGTGCGTATCAGCAAGAAGGCATCATCATACGGGTCCAGACAGAGCAGACCGCTTTGACCGATATCCTTGATACTAAATTTTCCCTTGTATAAATGCGGAAAATTGCTGCCCCAGGTTTTGGAGGCCTTCGGCATCTCGGTAAGATAGGAGACTGCATAAATTTCATCCAAAGGAACGGAGTATTCCAATTCGGTGTGATGTGCTTCCAAAGCGGTTTCTGTTAAAACCACCGTAGGTTCGGTGAATTCCTCCTTGACGGTAAACAACCCGATAAACGGAAGAAGCAGCAACATGACAACTGCAAAAATGTCTAACGCTTTACCGACCGGGTGGGCAAAATTTACGGTAACGCCAAAACCTACACGGGAATTGACGAACAGATTGTTGTCGTTTTTGTTGTAGCAGACAATTCCGTATGGCCAGTTATCGTCTTCATCCATCAGAATCTCGGAAGGTTGTTCCTTGTTAAGACGCTGTTGCTCTTTGCGGATTTTCAGTTCCAGACCAACTACCAGAGCAAGTATGCCGGTTACAAAAAGAGCAAGGGCAATGAGGAAAGCCCACTCGGAAACAAACAGCAACAGGGCACTAAAACTGATGCCTGCACTCAGCCAGCTGACATACATCCAACATTTGCTCCAGTAATAACGGCGGATGCGGGTAAGCACTGCGGTAAGGGTAACATCGCTGTTGACCCGGTCCTCCTTTTTGCGGAGTACGGTATAGCAGTAGTAGCACGCTAAAATAGTGGAGGAGTTACATAAAATGACAATGTATAATGCGCTGAGGGAACCCTCCAAAGGAACCACCAGCGGAAACATCAGCGGAATCAGGCTGACCAACAGCGGTAATAAGAAATTGACAAAGGAGTAGGTGCTTTGTTTTTCCTCAAATACGGCGGCAAGTGAGGTGTCGGCAACCTGTATCTTTTTAAGCTCCGGATGATACCAGTTTTCCTTTTTTAATGCACGCATTGCTTTCACTGCCCGGACATATGGAATATTCGGAATGATGATGAGGGCATCCACCCATAACATGACATGGGTCAGGATAACAGAGACGTATTCCATAAAAAAGGCAGGAATATATAACAACGCCAAAAGGATGCAGGTAATAGTAAGCTCCTTGGTGTATTTTTTTGTAATAGCCAGAACCCGTGGGTCTTCCCAGGCTTCTTTTGGAATAGTGGTGGAAAGAATCAGGTTATTCTTTGGCTTACGTTCATTTAGCATGGTAAAGTAAAGGACCGGCAGTATTGGTACAAAGCAAATGGCCAGAAATAAATTCATGATTGCGATAAAACTCATAATTTTCCTCCTTATTCTCCCTTGTTTAATTCATCATATAATTTGCTGCAGGCGGAAAGTAATTCTTCTTTTGATACCCCGTCTACATATAGTTCAGAAATCAACAGCTTTAGCGCCGGATGTTCGGTAAGTGGCGGATGCTGTTCCGGTACTCGTGCCGGATTTATCATGGCGCCGAGCCGGCGGTCGGTAATTAAATACCCCTCCTGCTTCAATAACTGATAGGCTTTATTAACGGTCATGGTGTTTACTCCGGTTTCTGCTGCCAGGGTACGGATGGGTGGCAGTTTTTCGCCGGGTCTTAATTCTCCGTTTGCAATGCCAAGCACAATCTGATTGCGGATTTGCATGTATATCGGAGTTTCATCGGCAAAATCCAGTTTTAACAGCATGGTTTACAGCCCCTTTCTTTTGAGATTTATGTTATGTAGTTTAATAATTACAGTTTGTCTTGCTTGTATTATTAATAGTAATACAAAGTATACAAAAAGTCAATAGTGAAAAAGAAAATTGTAATTTACAGGAACCTATGGTATACTGGCGTGGGCGGCGGAGCCGATGCAGGCAATGCCGGATAACAGGAACACAAGGTAAATAGAGAAAGAGGTACAAGTATGAAATTAAGAAAGAAGCTTCTGGCAGCAGTGCTGACTTTTGTAATGGCACTTACCGTAACCATTCCGAGTCTTGCCACAGCAACGGAAGAACCAAAAACATTAGACATTTTGTTTATGCATGACATGCATTCCCATTTGAATCCGTTTACGGTGATGAAAGACGGCGAAGCGGTGCAGGTGGGCGGTTTGTCCCGCATGATGACCCTGGTAAAGCAGCAGTATGCAAAAAATCCAAACACTTTATTTGTAGATGCAGGCGACTATTCCATGGGTACTGTGGTACAGTCCGTGTTTGAAACGGATGCGGCAGAACTCAGAACCCTGGGTGCCATGGGTGTGGATGCTTTAACCTTAGGAAATCATGAATATGATTTTGGACCGGATGGTCTTGCCCGCTCCCTGATGACTGCAAAAAACAGTGGGGAAACCGTTCCTGCCATTGTAGTTTCCAATATCGATATGGAAGCAACCAAGGCGCAGGCCCCGAGCGAGAAAAGAGATGCGTTACTGGCAGCCTTTGAAAGCTATGGTGTGGAAGAATATATTATGCTGGAAAAGGGTGGTGTAAACATTGCGGTACTGGGTATTTTCGGTCTGGATGCCGTAGAATGTGCGCCGTTTTCCGAACTGGTTTTCAAGGACCCGGTAGAGGGTGCAAGAGAAACCGTAGATAAAATTTTAGCCAACGAAGATGCTGATATTATTGTGTGTGTATCCCACAGCGGAACATCTTCCAATCCGGAAACTTCCGAGGATGAACTGATTGCAAAAGCAGTGCCGGAAATTGATGTTATCGTCAGCGGTCACACCCACAGCAAACATCCCGAAGCTATTGCGCACGGTACTACCTATATCGGTTCTGCGGACGAATACGGCAGATACTTAGGCTCCATGTCTTTGATACAGAACACAGACGGTACCTGGAAGTTAGATAACTATGAGCTTCTTGAAATTACAGAAGATATCCCTGCAGATGAAGAAATGCAGGCTACCATCGATACTTATCTGGCGCAGATTGACGTAAATTACTTGTCTGTTTATGGTTTTGAAAGAACCCAGGTGCTGGCAGAAAATGATGTGGAATTTTGCTCTGCAGGAAGTCTTGGTTCTAAGCATGAGGAGCGTAACCTGGGCAGCATTATGGCAGATTCCTACCGTTATTACGTAGAAAGTCTTCCGGATTGGGACGGCAACCCTGTTCATGTGGCAGCAGTACCTAAGGGTCTGGTAAGAGAAACTTACCCAATGGGCAACATTACCGTCGAGGATGTATTCAACTCTTTCTCTCTTGGTATCGGTGAAGACGGCATGGCAGGTTATCCGCTGGTTAGTGTGTACTTTACCGGGGAAGAAATTAAGCTGATTGCAGAAATTGATGCTTCCATTTCTCCGCTGATGAACTATGCGAGATTATATACTTCCGGACTTCAGTGGACCTTTAACCCGAACCGTTTAATTTTAAGCAAGGCATATGACGCACATCTGGTAACTTTGGACGGAGAACGCACAGAAATCGAAAAAGATAAATTATACCGGGTGGTAGCAGACCTTTACAGTTTAAAGTTATTAAGTTCCGTAACCGACCTTTCCTACGGACTGCTTTCTATTATTCCGAAGGATGCAGAGGGTAATGTAATTGAAAACTTCTCCGATACCATCATTCACACAGAAGGCAGGGAAGTAAAGGCCTGGGAAGCCATTGCAAATTATATGGAATCCTTTGAAGATACGGATGGCGACGGCATTGCAAACGTAGATTCCCGCTATGCTTCCTATGAAGGCAGAAAAGCAGTGGAAGACAGCAAAAGGCTTGGCGATTTGTTAAAGCAGCCAAACAAGTTCTTTTTCTGGATTGTCGGCATAGTATTAGTTGTGGCGTTGCTGCTAGTCCTGATTCTCATGTTCATTGTAAAGGGCGTAAAGAAACGTTCCGCAAGAAAGTTGATAGAGAAGAAAGAACGTCTTCGCAACAAAATCTGATAGGTTTCGTCTTATATCTTTTTGATAATTAGTTTTTGTTTTAGATTTTATGCAAAATTCCACCGTCTGCTTTATTAAAAAATAAAATTAGAAAATTTTTATCAAAAAGGTATAGACGAAATGAGTTTTTTGTGAGAAAATAGGTACGATGCAGAAAAATGTCGTTTTGTAAGTTTGTTAAAAAGCTGACAATGACTTGTTTCTGTTCTGAAAATTAAAAAGATGGATTGAAAGGAGTTCCAAACATGATCATCTATTCTCATGAAGTAGAAGAAATGTGCCCAGTAGCTCAGGGTGTACATCACGGTGCAGCCCCAATTCCAGAGGAAGCAAAATGGGTAAAATCAAAAGAAG
>JAGAQI010000097.1 GCA_017622795.1 Lachnospiraceae bacterium | reverse complement strand
ATTACGGAACTGGTGAGGATTGATACATGAAAATTACCGAGAATGTACATAAAATAAGAATGGAGTAGCTAAAAGTATTGAGGCTTGTAAGAAGGATTGAGATGGGAGAAAAATTATGAGACTGGACGGCTTTGGTTTATTTGTAGAGGATATGCCAACAATGATTCGCTTTTACAGAGATGTTTTGGGCTTTGAAATAAAAGAAGGTGAAGACACATCCAATGTGTATTTGATAAAGGATGATACTTTATTTCTTATGTACGGCAGAAAAGATTTTGAGAATATGACAAGCCGTAAATATGAGTACATAAAGGGAATCAATGGTCATGCGGAAATTGCATTGTATGTGGATACCTTTGAAGAAGTAGATACGGAATATGAAAAAGCAATCAATAAGGGAGCCGTTTCTGTGTTGGAACCGGAAACAGAGCCTTGGGGACAAAGAACCTGTTATATTGCGGACCCGGAAGGAAATTTAATTGAAATAGGATCTTTTAATAAGCCATTTAGAAGTTAATTTTTGTGGAGGAAACGGATATTTTAAAGATAGTAAAGTTAGAAAAAGAGCACATGATAGAGGCAGAGCAATTGGCATTAGATAATTATCGGGAAGAATGCAGCAAGGTAAATACTTTGTCGGAAGTAACGAAACTGCCGGAGTTAGAATGTTTTGTACAAAATGAATTTGGTGTGGCTGCCTTTGAAGGCGATACCATGGTTGGTTTCCTTGGCTGCTACAATCCTTGGGATGGTGCGTTTGATTCCAATGTGAAAGGAACGTTTACTCCGATTCACGCTCATGGATGCGTCAAAGAAAACCGGGCAAGGATTTATGAAAGAATGTATCAGCAGATGGCGAAATTGCTGGTGGAACAGGGTGTTTTGTATCATGGGATTACCTTATATGCCCATGATGCAGATGCCATCAGTGCCTACTTTCATAATGGTTTTGGGCATCGCTGTTCCGATGCCATACGCAGAATGGAACTGATTCAGGATATCATGCCTACGAAAGGAATTTCTTTTGCGGAACTGCCGGCGAGAGAGATAAAGCAGGTCCGGGAATTAAGAAGGAAACTGAAAGACCATATGGGTGCAAGTTGTTGTTTTATGTACACCACAGACAAGGAATTTGAAGCGTGGCTTGTGAATCGTGAAAGCAATGGCAGCCGTATTTTTGTGGCAAAGGATAAGGACGTGCCGGTTGCGTTTGTGGAAATCTGTGATGAGGCAGAAACCTTTGTGACAGAGCTACCATCGGTAAAAAATATATGCGGAGCTTTTTGTATGCCGGAATATCGTGGACGGCAGATTTACCAGAATCTTATCAATTATACGATAGAAGTACTTCAAAAGGAAGGCTATCAGTACCTTGGTGTGGATTATGAGAGTTTTAATCCAACAGCCCGGCATTTTTGGCCGAAGTATTTTGAACCGTATACGTGTAGTGTGACCAGAAGAATTGATGAAGGAGTCTTGAAAAATGAATGAGCAGGTAAAAGAGTATTTAAAAAAATATCCGGATGAGATTGTGGATAGATGCTATAAGTTAAGACAGCTGATTTTTGAGAGTGTTTCTTGTGAACCGGAGGAAACCTTGTGGGCGAAGCTGCCAACCTATAATGTCGGTGATGCTTTTGTGAGACTGATTCCGTTTAAAGATCATATTAACATCGAAGCCCGGGCGGTACTGCAGCATACGGATGAGCTGACAGACTATAAAATTACGCCGAAGGGAATGCTACAGCTTTATGTAAAACAGGAAATACCTGTGGAAGTTTTGAAGCGAGTTTTTGCGGAAACATTAGCAAGTTGAATTCTAATTTTGAGGGAGTAATTCTGTGAAAAGAACAAGAATCGAAATTAACCATATCCCTACATTTGTGTGGGGAGAAAAATCAGATAAAGTATATTTGTGTGTACACGGAAAAATGTCTTCCAAGGAATCTGCTGAAGGGATTGCAATAATTGCAGAACAAAGAGGGTATCAGACAATAAGTTTTGATTTACCCGGGCATGGGGAACGCCAAAATGAGGACAAGCGGTGTGATATCTGGAACGGAATACGGGATCTTACTGCAATAGGTGATTATGTTTTTGCAAACTGGAAAGAAGTATCATTGTACGCATGCAGCTTGGGTGCATATTTTTGCCTGAATGCCTATCATACCAGGGAGATAAAGAAGTGTCTTTTTCAATCCCCTATTTTAGATATGGAGTATTTGATTAAGCAGATGATGATATGGTTTGAAATATCGGAAGAACGGCTCGCACAAGAAAAGGAAATTGACACACCGATTGACCTTATGACTTGGGATTACTATCAGTATGTGAAAGAGCATCCTGTTCAAAAATGGGATGTGCCAACCGGTATTCTTTTTGCGGGAAGAGACATGTTTCAGTCAATAGAAATTATGAAGAACTTTGCCAATAAATTTAATTGTGTATTAACAGTATCGGAAAACAGTGAACATCCTTTCATGGGGGAGGAAGATGGAGCGATAGTTGAGCAGTGGTTGCGTAATAATTTGTAGTGCAAGGAGAGAAATTCAGGAAATGCAAATGTTAGAGTTACATAACATCATCGAACAAAAACAATGGATTGACAAAATCCGTGTCTGTGACTGGAGCGCTGCTAAATTTCTTGCCAATTTGCTGGAACAGGATAAATTTCATGAAGCACTCGGTGAGGGTAGTCTGTTCCTTTTGACAGAGGAAGAAAACGTTGTGGCATTCTGCACATTGACACGGAAGGACTGCATAGATGACGACAGTCTTTTCCCGTGGGTAGGTTTTGTGTTTACATCACCGGAATACCGTGGTCACAGATATAGCGGAGTGGTTATTGATTATGCCTGCAACAAGGCAAAAGAACATGGATTTGATGCGGTGTATCTGGCAACTGATCATATCGGACTGTATGAAAAATACGGTTTCTCCTATATAGAAAGCCGGATGGATGTTTATAACGAAATGAGCAGAATTTATTGTAGAAAACTGTATGGCTTAGAAGGATAAGAAGAAAGGACTTTATGCTGAAATTAAAATACTTATTTGAAAATTTTGAGCTGGCAAAGCTGGCTTTAACAAACTGGGAACACGATGAGGATACGCTTGACGAATATTTGAAGTACTTCCGTATTTCTTCCAATGCGGTGTATCCGTTTTCTATCCGGGGAAAAAGACATTTTTTGCGATTGGCACCGATAGAGGAAAAGCAGAAAGAAAATCTGGTGGGAGAGCTGGAATTTCTGCAATATTTAGGCAATGCAGGCTATGGGGCTATGAAGCCGGTGGCAGCGAAAAATGGAGAACTGATGTTAACCTTAAATACAAAATGGGGCGGTTATTACGCCAGTGTATTTGAAGGAGTTGCCGGAATCTCTATCGAGGACACGGATTACCGGGAAGAAATTATGACTGCTTACGGTAAGGCATTGGGACGGTTGCATAATCTTTCTATGGATTATCAGCCGGAGAACAGAAAGTGGTCCTACGTGGACGCATTGGCATGGGTAAAGAAGACCCTTGCCGAGTATAAAAAACAGTATCCGGAAAAAGGTCTTTCGTTGGAGAAAATGCAAAGAGAAGCAGAAGCAGTAGAACTGGAGTTGTCGAAGTTTAAGCAGACGAAAGAAAACTTCGGTCTGGTACATTACGATTTTGAACCGGACAATGTGTTTTACAAAGAGGAGGACAATAGCTGTCAGGTAATTGATTTCGAAGACGGTATGTATCACTTTTTCCTGGTGGATATTGAGCAGGTGCTGGATTCCCTTTCGGAAGAGTTAGAAGGAGATGCTTTCGAGCAGGCGAAGAAGTATTTCTTGCAAGGTTATGAAAGTGAAAAAGCGTTGGAACCGGACTATGAACCAAAGTGCCTTTTAATGCGTCGGTTTTGCAATTTGTTTTCGTATGCAAGGCTGGTTCACTGCATTGCGGAAGAAGTTCCGGATGCGCCGGAGTGGATGGTGTCATTAAGAAACAGGTTAGCCGTAAAAATTCAATATCTGGAGAACATAAAGTAATTGCGAACTAGAGAAAAAAGGAGTATTATGAACATAAGAGAGACGTTACGGGAGGACATCCCGGCGTGCGCAGACATTCTGTGCAACGTATATAACAATGAGATGTGGCAGTGCCGTTGGACAAAGGAAACTGCAATAGAATATCTGAGTGACTTTTTTGAAGCAAGAAAGTTTGTCGGATATGTTTTGGAAGAGAACGGCGAAATTCTCGGAGGAATTTTTGCCAGAGAAAAGATATGGTGGAACAACAGTGAAGTATTCGTTGAAGAAATGTTTGTGAAACCGGAGCTGCAAAGACAGGGCTGCGGTACGTTACTGCTTCAGGCTGTGGAAACTTATGTGAAAGAAAAGGGCTTGGCAGGGCTTACCTTAGAAACAAATAAATATGCTCCGGCACCAAATTTCTACCGGAAGAATGGATTTCAGGATAATGAATATGTAATTGTGATGTACAAGGAAAGTGAATAAATCAGAGCCAGACGCAAAGACGCAGTGACGTATAGACGCAGAGCCAATAAATTTATGCAGAAAATGCAGGTTTATTAGTTCTGCTTTTTGTTTGGGAGAACAAAGGAGGAATGAGAATAATTGGAACATTGTAAACTGCAAATCGGGTGTATGTTTATAATCTTGTACATCCTGTTTGTTTATTTGAAAGAGTGCAAGCGGTACGGGAGAAAAAACAGTCTGTCTATGTTTGATGCCTTGCTTGCAGTAGGTGTTTTCAGCGTGCTGTTTGATGGATTGACGGCTTATACCGTAAATCATTTGGACAAAGTAAACGGGACGGTAAATATGCTGTTTCATCTGTGCTTTCTGGTGGGACTGGACCTGTTTATTTTCCGGCTGTTTGTGTATATGCTGTCCATTACGGCAGGACTGCCGAAAAAGAAAAGCGGTATCTTTTTGATGTATATTCCTTTGATAATTAACATGATTGTGGTAGTAGTAAACATACCAAATCTGGAATACATTCAGGGAGAAGTCAGCAACTACTCCATGGGCATGTCAGCCTATACCTGTTTTGCCATGGCGGCCATTTATATTTTGGCAAGTATTGTGATTTTCTTCAGCAGATGGCGCTATATCGAGCGGCATAAACGGATCAGCATATTTACTTACCTGCTGTTGCTGGCGGGAATCACCGCATATCAGATGTTGCATCCTCAGGCACTGCTTTCCAGTCTTTGTGTGACCTTGATTATTCTGGGCGTGTATATCAATCAGGAAAATCCTTCAGTGCTGGAGCTTGCCAGATATCACGAAGAAATGACCATGGGGTTTGCAACCTTGGTGGAAAATAAGGACGGCAGCACCGGTGGTCACATTAAGCGTACCACCATGTATGTGCGTTTGTTGGCGGAAGAATTAAGACGTAGAGGATATTATAAAGAAGTGCTGACAAAGGATTATGTAAGAAACCTTTATTTGGCGGCACCAATGCACGATATCGGCAAGGTTTCTATACCGGATGTGATTTTGCAAAAGCCGGGGCGTCTCACGGAAGAAGAATTTGCTCAGATGAAGGAACATGCGGCAAACGGAGGAAAAATTGTACAGGAAACCTTTGGTCATCTTGGCAATGAGCAGTATGCCGAAATGGCTTATCAGGTGGCGAGATATCATCACGAAAAGTGGAACGGCCGTGGATATCCGGAAGGTCTGACCCGCAAAGAAATACCGTTGTGTGCCCGGATTATGGCCATTGCGGATGTGTTTGATGCGGTATCGGAAAAACGCTGCTACCGGGATGCCATGCCGCTTAATAAGTGCTTTGCAATTATTGAAGAGGGCAGCGGGCAGGATTTTGACCCGGTGTTGGCAGAGGTCTTTTTAGATATCCGTGATAAGGTGGAAGCAGTACATAAAGAGTTCAATCAATAAAAACCAAGGAGGAGTTTTATGAGTTTACTGAAGCAAAACGAAAAAGAAGCCAATTTGATAGTGGCAAAGGTAATGAGAGTTTCATTCTTTATTTTTACATTGATTTATATTCTGAATGTCATCGGAATATTTGAGGTGAAACCGGATGTCATGTTGTTTGCCTACATCGGCGGAAGCGTATTACTGTTGGTTCCGACGGTATTGAGTAATTTTTTAAAGCTGGAGCATTGGATAATTAAGTATATTTATGTACTTTGCGCAGCGATATTTATTACATTGCTTAGTATTACCCTGACTTGGCATGTGGTGGCAATGTATGTATATCCGATTGCCATTGCCAGTCTCTATTTTTCCAAAAAACTGAATATTACTGCGACGATTCTTACTGTAATCGGTGTATCGATCGGACAGGTTTTGGCTTATTTCATGCAGACAACCCTGGATGATAATTTTACGGATGTACACGGAATGTTAATTTTCGGTGTTGCGCCAAGAGCCCTGGTAGTTATTGCGGTGGCAGCAATTTTTACCATGCTTTGCACCAGAACCGCCTCCATGCTTTCCAATCTGATGGGCGCGGAGGAGCAGAAGGAAATGTTTGACCGTATGAAGCTGATGAAGGACAATGCATCCAAAACATCTGCGGTACTGTATAACACGGTATCCCAGCTTTCTGAAATTTCGGAAAGTTCCTTAAAGGCAAACCAGAGCATCGCCGAGGAAGCGGAACGCTTACTCACCGGTTCCATGGAAAATACGGGCGCAGTGGAATATGCAGATGGAAGAATCCGGGATATTACCACCCAGCTTAGCGAACTAAGTGAAATGAATCACCGTACGGCACAGCTTACTGACCGTATCGGACAGAATACAAAGGAAAATCGAAAGCTGATGAATGCCGCTACCGAGAATATGGAGCAGATTAACAAAAGTACGGAAACCTGCGAAGAAATCATCCGCACCCTGGGTGAAGAATCCAAGGAAATTATCGGCATTGTACAGACCATTACCGGAATCTCCAACCAGACCAATATTCTGGCATTGAATGCTTCCATTGAGGCAGCAAGAGCCGGAGAGCAGGGCAGAGGCTTTGCCGTGGTGGCAGAGGAAATCCAGAAGCTTTCCGAACAGACCAAGCGGGCGGTGGAACATATCGGTACTATTGTTAATGAAGTAGTAAGAAATACGGAAGATGCGGTGGTTGCCATGGGAACCAATGCAAAGAATGCGAAAGCAGGTATGGAAAGTATCAGTAAAGCAAATGATTCTGCGACTATGATTACTTCTTCCAATGAGGAACTGATTGGACAGATTCATGAGATTGCTAAGGCGGCAGAGGTAATCCGGGAAAAGAGTAACGAAGTGGCAGAACGTATGCAGCAAATCAGCAGCAATACCCAGGAAAACTGCAATGCGGTGGAACAGGTATCTGCGGCAACCCAGGAAAATACGGCAGGTACGGAGAGCCTGGCAAACATTGTAGAGCAGATTAAGGGATTGTCGGAACAGCTAAATAAAGTAGTTCAGGATAAGTAAAATAAAAATCCTCTTTCGGGGTTTGCCGACAGCGTGGCTACATGCTATAATAGAGGCAGCTTCCGAAAGGGGATTTTTTATGGAGACAGTAGAATTTCGCGTCATAGCGCATATTGAAAACGATTATAAAGAAAAGTTTGGCATTCCGAGACAAAGCGGTCTGGTGGAGTCTTTGGTTTCAAGAATCGTGTTTGAGCCGGAGTACCGGAATCCGGATGCTTTTCGGGGAATCGAAGGATATTCTCACCTTTGGCTGTTGTGGCATTTTTCTGAAGCGGACCGGGGAGAAGAATGGTCCCCGACGGTGCGCCCACCGCGCCTTGGAGGAAATACCAGAGTGGGTGTGTTTGCCACCCGTTCCCCGTTCCGCCCAAATTCCGTGGGTATGAGTTCCGTAAAATTGGAAAAGCTTGAGATGGACAAAACGCTGGGACCGGTGCTTTACGTATCCGGTGCAGACTTACTGGACAGCACCCCGATTTTTGATGTAAAGCCATACCTTGCTTATGTGGACAGCCACCCGGAAGCAAAGGACGGATTTGCCCTAAATCAGAAAGAAGGGACGCTTTTTGTGGAGTTTCCGGAAGAACTGCTGGCAGAAGTGCCCGCAGAAAAGCGCCAGGGCCTCATAGAGCTTCTTTCCCAGGATCCCCGCCCACAATATCAAAATGACCCGGAACGTGTCTATAAAATGAAATTTGGAGCCCGGGAAGTATGGTTTAAGGTAGAAGCCAACAAACTTACCGTTTGTAACGTATGTACCGGAAACTGACTTGCCAACGTACCAACCTTTGCAAACCAACAGAACATTTTTGTATATGGACAGATAAAAACAGAAGTACCCTTCTATGACCGTTAGCGATGAGCGGGTCAGGAAGGGTACTTCTGTTTTTACTGTCCTATAGTAAACGTTGTGTTGTTTCCTGCAAAGGTAGCCGTGATAGTTCCGGTCACATAACCGTACTTATCGTAGGCGTCCAAAAGCTTTTTGCCCCAGTTGCCGGCCCAGGCATAGCCGTGGCGGCGTTCGGTGCCGATTTCCAAAATGTCATGCTTCATAATACCGTCACGGTCGCAGAAGATTGGCAGGTTTGTGTCAATTTCGTAGAAGCGGTACCAGGTGCGGTGACCGGCGTTTTCTTTAAAATATACACCGTCGGAAGCCTTGCGGATATATTCGGTATCTTTAACTTCGGAATCCTTAAACCATTGAATGGCAGCCTCTACGGCAGTTTTGATTTCCGGTGTCTGTTCCTGATTCATTAAGAACTGAATGACAGGTACGGATTCGGAACCGCTGATGGAAGCCAGCTCATAAGCTCTGGCATTTACCGGCTGATAGGTTACCGGGTCGTGCTGGGCACACCAGGCCGTAAGCTTGCCCTGGGAAGTAATCTGGGACTTTAAGATAAAGTCAACGGCACGGTCGATGGAATCCTGAAGCTTTGCCTTATAATCGGCAGGGATGATATCGGAATCAAACGGATAACGGCCGTACAGGGCATCTTCCAGGGTGTAGAGTACGTTAATCATGGCATTATCGTTAAAGGTGGCATTGTCAGAGTAGTTGCCGCGCTTTGGATAAACCTGGGCGAAGCCGCCGGATTCGTACTGTAATTTGAAAAGGAAATCCAAGCCTTTTAAGACGCTTTCCTGATATTTTGCTTCCGGAACCTCGCGGTACACGGCTGCAATGTGACGGATTTGAGTGTAGGTGGCATCGTTATCAATGGTACCGATGAGTTCGCCGTTTTTACCGGTCCAGCCGGAGCCGGCGTTCTTTTTCTTTCCTTCGGTCCAGGCAGTTTTGCCGTCAATAGCCTTATCCCAACCACCGTGGTCCATCTGCCAGGTGATATAGTTATCAGCAAGAGTAACCGCAGACTTCAAATTAGAGAAGTTGGATGCAGACTTTGGTATTACGACAGAGGTGTTACGTAAGCATTCAGCCACCGTATAAACCAGCACTGTCTTGCCTTCTTCGTTGGTGGTGAAGGAACTGTCTTCTATGGTTAAGGTTCCTTTTACTTCTTTGTAGGAAGCCCAGTCGATGTTGTAGGTGCTAAAGGAAAGCTCCTCCGGATTTGCATTTTTTAAAGCACCGTTTAAGGTAACTACGATGGTATGCTCGTCCCGGATTTCCATAGATTCAATTTCTACATTGGTGACGGTAACGACAGGACTTGCAGGTGGGGTAGTATTTTCCGGAGTACTTGTGGCAGCAGGTTCCGGCGTAGGAGTCTGCGTTGCTGCAGAGGGTTCGTTAGTCGGCTCCGGTAATGTTGCCTCCGGTGTCTGGGTTGGTGCAGTAGCAGCTTCCGTGGTTGGTACCGGGGTTGGTGTGGTGGCTGTTTGATCAGCTTCACCACATCCGGTCAGCGCAACTACCAGGCAGGTAAGAAGCACAGCGGTTTTTTTGTTTACTATTTTTTTCATTTGATTCTCCTTTTTTTCTACTTTATTCGTCCGCCAGTGCTTCCCACTGTTCCATCAGTTTCAGCAGGAGCTCGGCGGTTTCATCCTTTTCTTTTGTTACTTCCAAAAGCTTGGTGTGGTTGGTGTAGACTGCTTCGTCGGCAAGCAGGGTGTCTAACTCCTCGGAACGGGCTTCCAGACGCTCGATTTCCGCTTCGATACGTTTTAAATCGTTCTGGCGTTTGCGTTCTTTGGCCTGTTCTTCCTTTTGCTGCTTCCAGTCCATCTTTCCGGCGGATTCCGGTTCGGAAGGGGCAGCAAAAGGAGTGTTTTTGGCGGCAGGAGTTTTACCTACCCCGTAACCGATGCCCTGTAAGTGGAGACGCTCCATGTTTTCTTTATGCTCCAAGTAGTAATCATAATTGCCGTCGTAGGAAATTAACTTTCCACTGGTTAAATCCAGGATTTTGGTTGCTGTTTTGTTGATGAAATATCGGTCGTGGGAAACGTAAAGAACGGTGCCGGTATAGTTTTGGATGGCGTTCTCTAAAATTTCCTTGGACATGATATCCAGGTGGTTGGTCGGTTCGTCCAAAATCAGGAAGTTGGATTCTGACAGCATCAGCTTGGCCAGGGAAACGCGGCCCCGTTCTCCACCGCTGATGTCCTTGATCTGCTTAAATACATCGTCTCCGGTAAAAAGGAAAGCAGCCAGGGTATTTCGAATCTGGGTGTTGTCCATGAAAGGATAGGTGTCCTGCAGCTCGGAGAAGAGGGTCTTTTCCATATGCAGGACCTGATGTTCCTGGTCGTAGTAAGCAATATGCACCTTAACGCCCGGCTTAATGGTTCCGGCGTCCGGTGTTACAATGCCATTAATCATTTTTAAAATGGTGGTTTTTCCCGTACCGTTATTACCGATGATGGCTACCTTTTCCCCACGTTTAATCTCAAAGGACAGGTCGGTAAATAAGGTTTGCGGCCCGAAGGATTTTGCAAGTCCGGAAACGGAAAGAACGTCATTTCCGCTGGTGACGGAAGGCTCCAGGCGGATATTCATTCCGTCGGATTCCTCCATTGGCTTGTCTAAGCGTTCGATTTTATCTAACATCTTTTCGCGGCTTTCGGCACGCTTGATGGATTTTTCACGGTTAAAGGAACGAAGCTTTGCAATGACCTCTTCCTGATGCTTGATTTCTTTTTGCTGGTTTAAGTAGGCTTTAATCTGGTCTTCCCGCTGCTTTGCCTTTTTCTGTGCATACGTGGAGTAGTTCCCGTCGAAGGTCTGGGCCTTTGTGTGATCCAGTTCGATGACCTTGGTTACAACCTTATCTAAGAAGTAACGGTCATGGGCGATAACAACGACGGCACCTTTATAGGTGGCAAGGAAGGTTTCCAACCAGGCGATGGAGTTCATGTCCAGATGGTTGGTCGGCTCGTCAAGCAGAATTAAATCCGGTTTGCGGAGCAGAAGCTTTCCCAAAGCGATTCTGGTTTTCTGACCGCCGGACAGGGTATTTACCTGCTTGTCAAATTCGGATTCTTCAAACCCGAGACCTTTTAAAATACCTACCACTTCGCTGCGGTACGCATAACCGTTCTGAATCTCAAATTCGTGGTTCATACGGGAGTAAGAGGAGAGTGCCTGCTCCAGCTCGGCCCCTTCCATATGCTTCATGTTCTGCTCCAAGGCACGGATACTTTCTTCTAAACGTAAAATATCTGCCTTGGTGGACAGAAGTTCATCGTAGATGGTGTTGTCGGAGGTTAAGTCCTGATGCTGGGACAGATAACCGTAGGTGGAACCTTTCGAGAAGGTAACTTCTCCGGTATCGGAAGAAAGTTCTCCTACGATAATCTTGAACAGGGTAGACTTTCCGGCACCGTTGATGCCCACAATAGCAGCTTTTTCGTTGTCATTAATGTGAAAGGAAACCCCATGCAGGATTTCCTTTTCACCAAAACTCTTTGTAATGTTATTACATGCAAGTATCATAATTTTATTCTTCCTCTTCCGGTTCTGTATAATCCGGGTTTATGGTAAGATGCACTTTGTCGATACGGTTTTTGTCCATAGTCAATACCTTGTAAGTGCATGCCCCTTCGGTGACGGTTTCCCCTTCCGTTGGAAGGTGGTCAAGAAGGTGAATGACATGACCTGCAATGGAATCGTAATCTTCGGACTCCAGACCGAGCTCTAAAATCTCGTTGATATCATCCAGCTTAGTGGTGCCGAGAATGGTGTATTCGTTTTCGGAGAGCTTCTGAATGGCATCTTCTTCGTCGGTGTCGTATTCATCACGGATTTCGCCGACAATTTCTTCAATTAAGTCTTCAATGGTGAGAAGACCGGCGGTGGAACCATACTCATCCAGCACAATGGCAAGGGAGTTGGTTGCTTTTTTGAGCTCACGGAGAAGCTCGGAGGTTTTTTTGTACTCGTATGTAAAGTACGGAGTACGTAAAAAGTCTTTTATATTGAAATCTTCTTTGTTTCCGCGGAAAAAGAAGACATCCTTCATGTTGATAATACCGATGACATTATCACGGGTTTCGCTGTAAACCGGAAGTCTGGTGTACATGTCTTTTTCAAAAGCGGCTACCAGTTCATCGTAGGTCATTTCCACATCAGCAAATGCCATGTCAATACGAGGGACCATAACGTCCTTTGCCAGGGAATCACCGAAATCTACCACGTTGGTAATCATCAGTCGTTCTTCGCTCTCAATTACGCCGTCCTCATGGCTTACATCCACAATGGTAAGCAGTTCATTTTCTGTCATGAGGTTGTTTTTAGCATTAGGGTCTACACGGAACAGAAGCAGGAATACGCCGGATAATTTGTTGAGCAAAAAGATAACCGGTGTAAGCACTTTTGTGAGCAGACTAATGATAGGCGCATAAAAGAACGCCATTTTTTCTGCATGGACGGTAGCCAAAGTCTTTGGAGTAATTTCACCAAAAATCAGGATGAACAGGGTAAGAATACCGGTACCGATGGCAGCGTAGGCATTGCCGAATACATCCATGACCAAGGTTGTGGTGAGAGAGGATGCATACAGGTTCACAATGTTGTTGCCGATTAAGATGGCACTGAGCATCTTGGATGGGTTTTCAATCAGGTTGTTGATGATTTTTGCCTTTTTATTGCCCTCCTCCACAAGGCTTCGGATACGGAGCTTATTCACCGTAGTTAAAGAGGTTTCCGCAGACGAGAAGAATGCGGATAATAAAAGTAATACAATGAGCACGATTAACTGTGCCGCGACACTGGGGTCCATTTTTAAAATATCACTCCTTCTTGTTTTTTGGCTATGTAACTTTTAGCTACACGCCATATAATCATACCGTATTTTTCCTGCAATGTCAACTGTGCAGAAGGAAAGAAGCCGTAAAGTAGTATGAATTTTTTGTGAAGCGAAATAAAGGTTTTATTTTTGAGATGGCTGTGGTAAAATAAATGATAATTTGCTATGTAAATTAGTATGAAAACAAAGAAGGAGAGTTTGAAATGAACGTAATTGAAAGATTTTTAAAATATGTGGCAGTGGATACAGAATCCGTGGAGGATGCAGCATGCTTCCCAAGCAGTGAAAAGCAGAAGGATTTAGCCAAGATATTAGTGGAAGAACTTGCGGCAATCGGCGCCCAAAATCCGCATATGGATGAGTATGGCTATGTATATGCTACCATTCCGGCAACTTCCGATAAAAAAGTGCCGGCGCTGGGCTTTTTAGCCCATATGGATACTTCCCCTGCTATGAGCGGAAAGGATGTAAAGCCACGTATTGTGAAGAACTATGATGGTGGAAAAATTGTGTTGTATGAAAAAGAGAATATTTTCATGGACGCTGCCATGTTCCCGTCTCTTTCCCACAACGTGGGCAAGGATTTAATTGTGACTGACGGAACCACTCTGCTCGGTGCGGATGATAAGGCAGGTATTGCAGAGATTATGACCATGGCGGAAATCTTGCTTGCGGACAAGACCATTCCTCACGGAACCATTCAGATTGCCTTCACACCGGATGAAGAAGTGGGTGCCGGTGTGGACCATTTTGATGTGGACGGTTTCGGTGCGGAGTTTGCTTACACCGTTGACGGTGGTGCTTTGGGCGAAATCGAGTATGAAAATTTCAATGCGGCTTCCGGCCGGTTAAAAATTCACGGACAGAGCATCCATCCGGGTTCCGCTAAGGGCAAGATGGTAAATGCCCTGTTGGTTGGTATGGAATTCCAGCAGATGCTTCCGGTGGCTCAGAATCCTGCTTATACGGAAGGCTACGAAGGATTTTTCCATTTGGACCGCATGACCGGAGGTGTGGAGGAAGCGGAACTGTTTTATATCATCCGTGACCACGATAAGGCAAAATTCGAAGAAAAGAAGGCGCGCTTTGAAAAGACAGCGGCATTCTTAAATGAGAAGTACGGTGCGGGTACTGTAGAGTGCAAGGTACAGGATTCTTACTACAACATGAAAGAAAAGGTAGAACCTTATATGTTCTTGATTGACAATGCCACCAAGGCAATGGAGGACCTTGGAATTGCGCCAATCATTACTCCGATTCGTGGAGGCACGGACGGTGCAAGACTTTCCTTTATGGGGCTGCCTTGTCCGAATCTTTGTACCGGCGGTGAAAATTATCACGGAAAGTTCGAATATGTTCCGGTGCAGGATATGGAAAAGATTGTAGAGTTTTTATTACAGTTGATTAAGGTATATCAGGAAGCATAAGTATGGCAAGGTCACGAAAGACAGTTCGGATGGCGGAAATTGCCCTGATGAGTGCGGTGCTCTGTGTAATTTCGCCTTTTACAATACCGGTTCCGGCAAGTCCGGTACCGCTTAGTCTGGCCCTGTTTGCAGTATATCTGGCAGCAGTTCTTCTGGGGGCAAAGAAAGGTGCGCTTAGTGTGTTGGTTTATGTGCTCCTTGGTATGGTTGGACTTCCGGTATTCTCCGGGTTCTCCGGTGGAATCGGCGTGCTGCTGGGACCAACGGGAGGATATATCATAGGGTATGTGCTGTGCGCATTGGTTATCGGCTTACTGGCGGAGCGGGGTGTGCATACTGTTTTTGCCATGACGGCAGGAACGTTGATATGCTACTGTTTTGGAACGACATGGTTTCTGATCATCATGAAAGGAACTTATACATTGATTCAGGCACTTCTGATTTGTGTAGTGCCATATCTGATATTTGATATGATAAAAATTCTGGCGGCGGCTGCGGTGGCTGTGCCGGTACGAAAGATTGTACGGAGGATAGAACAGTGATGAAAAAATGGATATTACTTTGTGGATTAGTGCTTGTTTTGGCAGCAGGGTGCGGTGGTGAAAAAGCTGCAGAACCTACAACAGCTCCGACGGAAACCCCGACTCCGACACCGGATCCCTTTGATGTGGTGGTGGCAGAAACAACACAGGACTATGTGAATTTGATGGGTGTTGGCTGGAATGTCGGTAATTCCCTGGATTGTGCAAACACAGGAAAGACGGATCACATGAAGGCTGAGGTTGCCTGGGGAAATCCGATAGTGGTGCAGAATCTGATTAAGCACATTAAAGCAGAAGGATTCAAAACCATCCGTATTCCGGTGTCTTACTTAGACCACATGGAAGAAGACGGGCTGACCATTAAAACTGAGTGGCTGGACCGTGTGCAGCAGGTGGTGGATTGGTGTGTGGAAGAAGATTTGTTTATTATCATTAATATTCATCACGAAGGGGACTGGCTATTAAACGCTTCCAAAGATTATGATGGGGCAATGAAACGGTATACTTCCGTTTGGAATCAGATTGCGGAGCGTTTTAGCGGCTACAATGAAAAATTGATTTTCGAATCCATGAACGAAATCGGATTTGACGATTTGGGAACGAAAAAGGGCTGCGAACTCATCAGTAAAATCAACGCAGAATTTGTGGAGTTAATCCGTAAATCCGGTGGCTTTAATGACAAGCGTTATCTGTTGCTGGCAGGCTACTGGACCGATATTGACCGTACCTGTACTGCGGAATTTACCGTGCCCGAGGACGACCGCATCATGGTTTCCGTGCACTATTATTCTCCGGCGGATTTTGCCATTGCAGATGCGGCTACTTCCTGGGGTTATCGGAAAACCTGGGGTACGGATGCGGACGTAAACTATTTGCGCGGGCAGTTTGAAAAGTTAAAGACATGGTTTATTGATAAAGGCATTCCGGTAATTGTAGGTGAGTACGGAGTTATCGACAAGGACAAAGATGAAGAAGACCGGGTGTACTGGATGGAAAGTGTAACAAAAACAGCACTGGAATACGGTTGCTGTCCGGTGGTTTGGGACAATGGCGAGATTATCCACCGCTTCAAGTACGAGTGGAAGAACCCGGAGCTGGGTGAGGCGTTAAAGAAAATTATGGCGGAGTAAGCCTTTATTTAAGCGGATTATCTCAGACTCCACCAACGGTAGGTTGCCGGATTTGATGTGAATTTATATACTGAAAGCAACAATTACTTGAAGTGGAGGACAGGAGAATGTTTGAAATTGACAAAAAAGAATTCGGAAGCTTTTTGGCAGAACTCAGGAAGGAGAAAGGCCTGACCCAAAAGGAACTGGCGGAAAAACTATTTGTTTCCGACAAAGCGGTAAGTAAATGGGAAACCGGCGGAAGTATCCCGGATGTGGCACTGTTAATGCCTCTCGCTAAATTACTTGGTGTAACGGTACCGGAGCTTTTGGAATGCCGAAGATATGCCGCGGAAGAGTCGATTGCCCCGGAAAGGGCGGATGCTATGATGAGTACCGTGATTCAGTTAACGGATGAGGAACGTGCTGCCGCGGAAAAGGCTCGCAAGAAGATTCAAAGTTGGTTTATCGGGGCAGCAGTGGTGAGTCTGGCGTTATGTTTGGTAATCTATCAGTATTTTTCACAGTTTCGGGAAATCAATCCGATGGCAGTTCCGATGCCGCTTATGTGTCCTTTGTTTGGACTGGTTTTTGGACTATATGCCTGCTTTGGTGCAAAGGAGAAACTTCCAGCTTATTTTGATGAGAATAAAATTTCTGCCTACAGTGATGGGGTATTCCGCATGAATCTGCCGGGTGTACACTTTAACAACAGCAACTGGAAGCATATTCTGGGATGGATGCGGATATGGTCTGTGCTGATGCTTCTGGTTGGACCGGTAGTGTGGTTTGTGGCATGTTGGTTCAGTCAAAGCATGGATTGGACCGTTGTATATGGTGCTTCTTCCGGAGTAACAGCAGCGGTGCTTGTGGTAAGTATATTTCTTCCGATTTATGTGCTGGCAAAGAAATATGAATAATGAAAGTTTTGAGAGAGTCCGGATGGCATTGCTGTCCGGAT
>JAGAQI010000096.1 GCA_017622795.1 Lachnospiraceae bacterium | reverse complement strand
TTTGTCCTCCCTGTTTTTTGATCCGGACTATGCCGGTCTGATGGACTATGTGATTGTGGCAGGAAAGGAACGGTCTCCGATGGGATTTTTCCAGTCCCTCTATGAGCCGGGAGCAAAGCATCCGTGGAATAGGCCGAAGGAAGATGATATCGCAGCATGCAAGGTGGCAGCTATTGATCCTTGCTTTATAGAGGCAACGGAAGAAGCTGCTAAACTTTGTGTAAAGCATGGTAAGCCATATGTGGCTATTGACTGCCACCATGAGAGTTTCCTGCACCAAAATTCTGCCATCAATGTGGTTTCCAGGGAAAGTATTAAAGGCTGGATTTATCCGGACAAGAGCATGGAAGAGATATATGAGCTTCTGACTTCTACCACGGATGGTCTTGTGATTATTACCTGCGGCGGAGATGAAATGCTGTATGGACGAAAGGGTCAGCCGATGAAGCGTATGAAGCCGTTTCCTGTAGAGGTTAAGAGCACCTTGGGAGCCGGTGATACCTTTAAAGCAGGCTGTGTTTACGGTTTATTAAAGGGCATGGAGGATGACGAACTGGTACGGTTTTCCAGCGCCTGTTCCGGTGTTGCCATTTCCAGATTCCCTCTGCCTCTGAATCCGCCAACATTAGAAGATGTGAGAGCACTGATGGAAAAGAATAAGTAATATCAGATATAACCATCCCCGCCGGGATACAGTATCACGGCGGGGATTCGTGTTTTTATTTCTCAAGTTTTTTTAAGCACTTTTCTGCCATTTCTTGTGGCCATTCGGCTTCAATTACCAAGCCTCTTTGCGTGAGGAGTTCTGACACGGTTTTCCATGTTTCGTATGCTTTTTGGTACTCGCCGATTTCTTCGTAGCAAAAGCCCATGGAGAAGTAAGAATCCAACCAAGTGGAATCCAGCTCCAGATGTTTTTCCCAATAGGAAAAGGCTTCATCGTATTGTTTGAGTTCCCGGCAGGAATCCCCTGCAAAGCCGTACAAAATTGCTTCCTGTGGAAATTTGGTGATGGCATCCTTTGCGATTACATAGCACTCTTCATACTGTTTAGCGTTGAACAGGGCGGCTGCCAGACAGATGTATTCTTCTACATTTTCCGGGGCTTCTTGTATTGCCTTTCTTTGTTCTTCGATACATTCTAAAGCCTCACCCCGTCTGGAGCGGAGCAGATGCTTCTGTCTTTTCACGCGATAAAACAGTTCGGAGTCATTGTCTTTGCAGAGCATCATGGTTTTGTCGTAAAGCTCGAAAGCTTTTCCTGTACAAATCTGGGACATATATTCATGAAGTATTCCGTAGCTTCGATAGTCTTCCGGAGTCATGGTGTCTGCTTTGATCATTTTTTCATATTCTGTGGCCGCAGCCATAAAATCCTCATGTTTCCGGGAATTCTCATATACGGCAAATAATCGATTGGCATAGTTTTTATATCCTTCCGGCCTTTCTTTAAACAAGTCGTCCACCAGCACACCGTACAGTTTTGCAAGTTCCGGTAACAGTAAAATATCCGGAAAGGTTGCGCCGGTTTCCCAACGGGAGACAGACTGGGCGCTGACACCGATCTTTTCTGCCACCTGCTCCTGGGTCATCTGTTTTTCCTGTCTTAATTTTCTTAAATTCTTTGAAAACGTATCGTTCATGGGTATCCTCCTATATTTTCATAATACAGGCTTTCTGCGCGCCGGAAAGACTTTGTAATTTTAGTATACAGGAAATTAAAAATAAATCCATATCTTATTTTGAGTGAGGGCTCTTAAAAAGTGAGAGAAATGTGGTTTGCAGGAGGAACAAGGGGTGGTTCACATTGACGGAAAACTTTTCGCATGGTATGATTTAGTAAGTGATTTTAAATTAAACTCAAGGGAGAGAACAAGAATGAAGCGTATTGCGTTAGATGAAAAGTGGACATTTCGAAGAAGCTATTTAGACTCTGTCAGCATGTTACAATATGACCCGGGAGTAGAGGTAAATCTTCCGCACGACGGCATGATTGGAACACCGGTAACACCGGATGCGCCGGCAAGGTCCGACATGGGATATTTTACGGGAGGACTTACCAATTATACAAAGTATGTGATGATTCCGAAAGAGTGGGAAAATGACTGTGTCGGTTTGAAATTCGACGGAGTAATGATGAATGCCACGGTGGATATTAATGGCAGCAGGATTGCCCTTCAGCACTATGGGTATGCACCGTTTTATGTGGATTTAACAAAGTATGTAACATTCGGGGAAGAAAACCGTATCACCATCAACACAAACACCATGATGCAGCCGAATTCCCGTTGGTATACCGGTTCCGGTTTGTTCCGCGGGGTAGAGCTTTGCCATGGTCCGAGGGTACATATTGCTACGGACGGAGTTTATGTATACACAAAGGAAGTGGCTGACGGTTATGCGTTCCTCGAGGCGCAGGTTGAAGTGGAAAATGCCGCGTTGGAAAACCGACTGACAGAGGTGACGGTGCTTATTTCAGAAGAGGGAACGGAAGACGTTGCTGCAACGGTAAAACGTGTCATTCAGATTAATTCCGGTAGTAAAGAAACAGCAAAAATCGCCATCAACTTAAAGAATCCAAAGCTTTGGGATGCGGAACAACCGAATTTATACTGTGTGAAGGTTTTGGCTAAAGACCTGGGTGCTTATCGTACCCATCTGGTGAAGGAAAAAGAGCCTGCGGTGGATGAGGCGGAAACCCTGTTTGGTATCCGAACCATCACGGCAGATGCCATCCGCGGACTTAGAATTAACGGAAAAGAAGTAAAGTTAAAGGGTGGCTGCCTGCATCACGATAACGGTCTGCTCGGATCCGTATCCCTTTATGAAACGGAGGCAAGAAAGGTAAGAAAGCTGAAAGAAGTAGGCTTTAATGCTATCCGTACCGCTCATAATCCGCCTTCTGCAGCACTGATTGAGGCGTGTGACAGAGAGGGCATGTATGTGTTTGATGAAGCCTTTGATGCCTGGGGAATCAGTAAGCGCGGCGGTGACTTCGGCCAGCATTTTGCAACAGACTGGGAGAAGGATTTAACTGCTTTTGTAAAAAGAGACAGAACCCATCCGTCGGTAATTCTCTGGTCTACCGGAAACGAAATTCCGGAGAGAGGCGGAGTAGGAGACGGTTATCTTGTGGCATCCCGGTTGGCAGAAACCATTCACCGGTTAGACGGAACCAGGCCGGTCAGCAACGGAATCTGTACTCTTTGGAGCGGTTTGGATGATGCTCTTGCAACAGGACGTAATCAGGAGCAGAACGCCGCTGAAGAAGAGAATTCGGTTCAGTGGGAAAAAATTACCGAGCCGTTTACCAACGGAATGGATATTGTTGGTTACAACTATATTGAAGACATATACGAACAGGATCATGAGATGTTTCCGGAAAGAGTAATTCTCGGTTCCGAGAACTTTCCGAAGGAAATCGGTTACCGCTGGCCGATGGTGGAACGTCTGCCGTATGTAATCGGTGACTTTACCTGGACTGCCTGGGATTACCTTGGCGAAGCGGGCATCGGAAAAGCTGCCTATGTGAACGAGGATGACCCGTTGATTCAAAGGGGCTCTTGGTCGCTGATGCCGCCGGATGGCTCTCCTTATCCATGGAGAACCGCTAACGATGCGGACTTTGATATTATCGGACATATGCTCCCGCAGGGCGCTTATCGCAGCGTTGTATGGGGAAGTAAGAAGACTTATCTGTTCTCTATGCACCCGGATACCTTTGGCAAGGTGGAAATGATGACTCCGTGGGGATTCCCTGCGGTGCTTTCCAACTGGAACTACAGCGGTTATGAAGGCAAGCCGGTAGAACTGGTGGTATATTCTAACGCGGAAGAAGTGGAAGTGCTTGTGAACGGAACTTCGCTTGGAAGAAAGCCGGTTTGCATGGAACGTCCGATGCCGAATTCCGTACATTTTGAAACCATATATGCACCGGGTAAAGTGGAAGCCATCAGTTACCGCAGAGGCAAAGAAATCAGCAGAGACGTTTTGGTTACGACAGGAGAAGTGGCTGAATTGGCAGTGACTCCGGAAAAAACAGTTATGAAGGCGGACGGCCATGACCTTATCTACGTAAACATTGAACTGCGGGATAAGAACGGAAATGTAGTACCGGATGCAAAAGTACCGTTAAACGTAAAGGTAGGCGGATGTGCAATACTAGCCGGCTTTGGTTCTGCAAATCCAGTGACAGACGAGGATTATACCAACGCTTCTACAGTAAGCTACAGAGGTCGTGCCCAGGCAATTATTCGTTCTGGATACGAAGGCGGAATTGTGAAGGTTGAAGTGTCTGCAGAAGGTATGACACCTGTACAGGTGGAACTTTCTATTAGTAGTATTAAGTAAAAGAAAGGTGTAATTAATGAATAACAATATTCCGGAACAGGAAAAACAACATAAGCGGAGGGTGCGCTACTCCGGTACCCATCCCCGAAGCTATAAAGAAAAATACAAAGAACACAATCCGGAAAAGTATGCGGATACGATTGAGAAAGTCATTCAAAAGGGCAGTACGCCTGCGGGAATGCATATTTCCATTTGCGTGAAGGAAATTATCGATTTTCTGAAGATTCAGCCGGGACAGGTGGGGCTTGATGCAACACTTGGATATGGCGGTCACACAAAAGCCATGCTGGAGTGTTTAAAGGGAGATGGTCATATTTATGCATTGGATGTAGATCCGATTGAATCGGCCAAGACCAAAGAACGTCTGGCAAAGCAGGGATACGGTGAAGAAATTTTAACCGTCCGCTTGCAGAACTTTGCAGACATGGATTTAGTGGTAAAAGAAACCGGAAGAAAGTTCGATTTTGTTCTTGCAGACCTTGGCGTGTCTTCCATGCAGATTGATAATCCGGAAAGAGGATTTTCCTACAAGGTGGAAGGACCGCTGGATTTACGTATGAATCCGCAAAAGGGAACCAGTGCCGCCGAGCGTTTAAAAGAAGTGACGGAAGAAGAACTGGCAGGTATGCTCAGGGAAAACGCCGATGAACCTTATGCAGAAGAAATTGCGGCAACGGTAATGAAGTGGATCAAAAAAGGGAAGGCCATTGAGACCACAACTCACATGAAAGAAGTTATTGAACAGGCTCTCTGTTATGTTCCGAAGGCGGAGCGTGCGGAAGCTGTGAAGAAATCCTGCGCCAGAACCTTTCAGGCCCTTCGCATTGATGTAAACAGTGAATTTGAAGTGTTATATACCTTTTTGGAGAAACTGCCGGAAGTGCTGGCTCCAAACGGAAGAGTGGCAATTCTGACCTTCCACTCCGGGGAAGACCGCTTGGTAAAGCGTTCTTTTAAAGAACTGGAGAAGGCAGGTATCTACAGAGAAGTATGTAAGGATTGCATCCGTCCGTCTGCAGAAGAGTGCGCAAGAAATTCCCGTGCCAAGAGTACAAAAATGCGCTGGGCAATAAAAGCGTAAACGAAAAGAATTCGTATAGCGGTATATAAGAAAGACCGTCCGGAACCATGCAGGTTTCTCGGACGGTCTTATAAGTTTTTTATTCGCCTACTGCCTTATTGGTCAGCATGGTGAGTATCATTTTTGCTTTGCTTGGTTTTCTCATGCCGGTAGGCTGTTCACCAAAATTCATAACCTTGTTCTTTTCGGTGGCTGCTGTTTCCCAAACCGGTAAATTTTCGCCGTTTGGATTGCCGTTTTTGGCAAAGTTACAAAGGTAATCAGTCATATGATTACTTAACTCGTAATCCTTTTCCTCCATTGGGCGCCAACAGTTTGGCAGGGTTCCGAACCAGTACCATAAGTCGGAAGAGTGCCATGCGCCGTTCTCATCGCCCGGAAGCTGGCGGTCAAAATACCAGGTATAAGCAGGAGTGGACTGTGCACCGTTCCATTTCTTTGCCATGCTAAAAAGGATTGGCGGCATCATGTCTTCGCTGGTAACACCGGCCATGTAAGGAATTTTATGCTGCACATCTTTAGCAAGTAAGTCTGCACCGGTGCCGGTAACTAAGCGGCCGTCGATACACGGGAAGCTTCCCGGAGTACGGAGCTCTTTTTTTGTCAGATTCCATGCTTCAAACAGCTTTTCCGGAGAGATGGTACGAAACTGTTCTAAGGTTTCGCATCCGGCATGTTCCATTGCTTTTTTCCAGAAGTCATAATGCTTTTCGGCAGGAGCCGCAGCAAGAATTTTGCTGACACCGCCACCGCTGGACATAACTGCCTTATGGAACAGACCGTCTGTTAACGGGCTGAGAGAATGCTGTTGTACACTCATGGCACCGGCACTCTGCCCCATAATGGTAATGTTGTCCGGATTTCCGCCAAAGGAAGCAATGTTATTTTTTATCCACTGAATGGCGGTTAACTGGTCAAATAAACCATAGTTTCCGGTAAAACCTGCTTCTTCTTTTAGTTCTGGCAGACACACAAAACCCATCGGTCCTAAACGGTAGTTTAAAGTTACACCGATAACGCCCTTGGTTGGCCAAACAGGTACATCAAAGTGCTTTTCGTGACCGCAGCCGCCGGTAAATCCGCCGCCGTGGATGTAGATAAGCACCGGAAGATTGTCGCCTTCTTTTACTGTATCAGGAGTAAAAATATTTAAGAACAGACAGTCTTCACTGTAAGTATAAGTTTCGTTTTTTCTGAATTCATTGTAGTAAAAAATCTTTTTGAGATTTTCTTCCTCGTTGTAAAAGGAACGGGGCTGGTAGGAGCAGGCACCGTATTTAGAGGCATCGTAAATGCCGTCCCAATGGGTAACCGGGGTAGGATATTCCCACCGGACGGCTGTAGCATAGCGGATGCCCTTAAATGCAGTTACATTATCAAGCCTGCATGCGGTTCCCTGCACTTGTCCGCAGGGAGTTGTTACAATTTTGCTCATATAATATCCTCGTTTTATTCAGCTGTTGTTTCTACTGTTTCGTTTTCTTTCTGAGCTTCCTTCATGGCAATCATAGCCGCCTTTTTTTCAGGAGTGATGTTCCATACAAACTTAAATGCTGCCCAGGAACCAAGTACAAATACGGCAGGAATCAGTACGCAAAGAACCTTAAGACCAACTACTGTGGAAGCGGATTGGAATTCTACAGAACCGTTGTAACCAATCCAGCCAAGAGCGTAGATGGCAAAGCCCTGACCGATGGTCTGACCGATACGGCGGGAAAGGTTGAAAGTACCGTAGATGGAACCTTCGGTTCTCTTGCCGGTAACCAGTTCGTTGTAGTCAATCGCTTCACCAACAAGACCCCACTGCATCTGGATGGAAACCATGCCCATACCCATGCCGAGACCGGAGATGACGGAGTGGATAAGCGGATGTACGTCCATTACCATATGCATACCAAAAAGGATAGCATAAATTCCGCCACCAATCAACAGGGAGTAACGGATAACCTTCATAAGACCAAGCTTCTTACACATGAAAGGAACCGCAATCATGGAACCGATCATAATCGGGCTGGAAAGTGCGGTACCGATGGACTGGTATGCAGTGTTATGGAAGACGGAAGAGTACATGTAAATACTCAGCGTCTGGGCAACGTACTGCATAGTACAAATACATACGCCGTGGATGCAAAGGGCAACGAACGGACGGTTCTTCTTAACAACTTCTAAAATGTCGGAGAACTTAATATCGTCTGCCTTAACGTTTTCACCAACAGTGGTACGTTCTTCTGTCATGAAATAGTGAAGTAAACAAATAACAAAGCCAATGGCTGCGCAAATAACTGCAGTGATTGCATATGGTGTGCTGTCCTGGGTCTTATACATATTTAAGATAACCGGAGCAAGCATGGCAGGAATCATGTTACCGAACATGGAACCAACACCACGTGCGGAAGAAAGGGATGCTCTTTCGGCGTCTGTGGTAGACATGGCGGAAAGAAGGGAACCCATTGGAATGTTAAACATAGTGTATGCTGCTTCGTATAAAATCTTACACATGAAGAGCACAACTAAAAGTGTTACACCTTCGAAGAAGGTAGGAACGATAAAAAGTGCGATAAATGTAACCGCAAGCAGTGGTGTTGCACGAAGCAGCCACGGACGGAACTTGCCGTTTTTGTTGGTACGTTTGGCAAATGCTTTATCCATCAGTGCACCCATCATCGGGTCATTGATAGCGTCCCAAATGGTCTAGATGATAACCAAAGTTCCGAGAATTCCGGTGTCAACACCTAAACAGTCGGTACAATACACGGTGAAGATGGAGCTCATGAGAGTGAATGTCATACATCCGCCCCAGTCACCAAACATGTAGCCAAACCAATGCTTCTTGGTTAAGCCGCCGGTAGATTTTTTCTTACCCATAAATAACTTCCTCCTTTGAATATGTAGAGTATTGTTTCATTGTATGATTCTATTTTAAAGTAGAATATCTGCAAAGTAAATTGTTGAAATTGCAATAAATATTGTTAATCTGGTAAAAACCTGATGATTTAGGAATAATCTGCACAGAATAAAGCAATACCTGCGTTGTTATTCGGCTTCAATTTGTTATACTTAAGTTAAGGTAAAGAGATAGGTTACTGACAGAAAACGTATGGAGGTACAAATTTATGAGCGAAAAGAAAATATTTTGCAAGAACCCGATTATTACATCGATTTATACAGCGGACCCGGCACCGATGGTGTATGGAGATACTTTATATCTTTACACAACCCACGATGAGGAGGAGTTGGTAAACAATTTTTATACCATGATTAACTGGCACTGCTTTTCCACTACGGATATGGTGAACTGGACAGACCATGGTCAGGTGTTTTCTTTGGATGATATTGAGTGGGCGGATGACAGGGCCTGGGCACCGCAGGCGGTGGAAAGAAACGGTAAGTTCTTCCTTTACTGCCCGGTACATAAAAAGGATGGCGGCATGGCCATTGCGGTAGGTATTTCGGACAGTCCTACCGGCCCGTTTAAAGATTTGGGTTATCCGCTGGTGGATGAAGGAGACTGGAATGATATCGATCCAACCGTGTTTATTGATGATGATGGTCAGGCATATTTGTACTTTGGTAATCCGGAACTGCGCTATGTTCTTTTGAATGAGGATATGATTTCTTATGATAAGACGGTTGGTATTGTAAAGGTTCCGATGACAGAGGAAGCATTCGGCAAAGGTAGTCATATGACAGGTACCACATATGGGGAAGGTCCTTGGTTCTATAAGAGAAATAATATTTATTATATGGTATATGCGGCATTCGCGGCAGGAGAAGGACACCACGATGAGCATCTGGCATATTCCGTATCTGAGGGTCCGACAGGTCCGTGGAAGTATGGCGGTGTACTGATGACGGAAGAGGGTGGTGTATTTACCAATCATCCGGGTATTGCGGATTTTAAGGGACATTCCTATCTGTTCTACCATACCGGGGAACTTCCGGGAGGACATTTGTTCCACCGTTCCGTATGTGTAGCAGAATTTAAGTACAATGAGGATGGTTCTATTGATACCATTGCAAAGTGTGACGGTGTAAATGCAATTGAGTAAATAGGATAGATTTTTACAATTAAAAATAGATTTATTAGATTGTTACCAAATTTACAAAAAATGTAAGTTAATGCAATCGATATAAAAGTTGATATATCCTTTGTTTATGCGGGTTTGTGGGCTGTCACTTAAAATGTAAGTTGATATAGCAAAATATAACTTGATAGCGAATTGGTGTACCAATTGGTGTACTAATTGGCTTAAATTTGAGAGGGCAAAAACAAATCTTCTATTATGCAAGAAGAATCTAGCAATAGGTTCTTCTTTTTTTGTTTATGGAGAGTTGGAAAAATTTAAAGAAAGGGTGAAGTTATGTTTTACCATTTAGAAATTAAACAAATTGTAGATTATCCACGGTGCAGGGTGTACCGGGATTTTCTTCGAGACATTATGCAGGATAGGACGATTCGCACAAATGGAGAGTCCTATCTATTTTATTTTATGGTGCTTTGCTCGTATGCAAATTACCGTACGTCATATCGGAGGTTGGAAGGTATTTCATACTTGGTCGGACCGGGAGAATGGGTGTGTACCACATCAGAATTGTCCGAGTGGTTCAGAACAAGGTTTCAACACCAGGCTGTAGCGATTTTAGATTATCTGCAGGAGCAACATTATATTACCTACTCCAGACTGGGACGTGGTAATCTGATTAAATTCACAATAACGGGATGGAATAAAAGCAACACAAGTTTTGATTACAATTACCCATGTCTGAAGGATGTGGGATTTTTCTTTTTTCCGGTGTCGGCAGTGCATGAACTGATTAGTATGGGCAAGTGCTCAGAAATGGATATTGTTCTGGATTTATGGATCCATGCAATCTATAACGATGAACAGGTACATGGGTCTGACATCGGACCTGTAGTGTATTTCCGTAATAATACGGGGAATCCACTTACTAATTATTCGGATTTGGCAGAACGCTGGGGGATATCAAAGGCTTCTGTCAGCCGGATATTAAATAAATTACAGGAAAAGGAATATTTGTCACTGGTGTCCTTTACCGGACGGCATGGAAGTGTAATCTATCTGTGCAATTATTTGTCCACCATGTTTAGTGTCAGTGACGTAATGATTGATAAGGAGGAAGTTTCTATGACATTTCAGATTCCGGTACAGCTCATGGAAAATGTATTTCAGGAGGACAGTACGATTAAGGATGAGCAGATTATGATTGAAGAAGACAGCGTTTCAAATGAGGAGGGTAGCGTTTCAGATTTTAACATCAGGGCGATGGTGCGGAAAGTGGCTAAAATCCTTTCAGCACAAGGGGTTTCGTGTTGTGAATGTCCCCGTACACAATATAAGTTATATAGTTTATCAGACTGCAAAGAGGGGAATTTAAAGTATTCTCTTAGTATCAACTGTCCGGATGGAAAGATACCATATCAGTTTGAACTAACTCTGACACCTGCGGAAATGGAACTGAGTGATGAGGAAAAGGGAGGCATGGAGCACTATGAGTAAAAAAGCAGCAGATAATATACCGAATGTAGAGGACAACCCATTATTCCATGATACATGGAAATTGCTTAAAAACTACCGTGATGCGGTGTGGAATTTGGAACTGGTAGTCCAGCAGGTTAAAAATTCCTTTGCGATTGAATACGGAAGCAGTATTGAGGAATTCTTAGATTCCATGTATCTGGCCGGAGCAGATATTGGCGGCTCCAAGCTTGAAAATTATGCAAAGAGTATAGAGCGGAGCAACAAGATGCTGAATCTGTTAAATTCAGCTGTGGAGGTTCTTCGAAATAAGCATAAGCATGGAGAGCAGTATTACTGGATTCTGTATTACAGCTATCTGTCGCCACAGCAGCTGCAGAATACAGAAGAAATTATCGAGAGTCTGCGGCCGCATATTGTAAATATATCGTATCGGACCTATTACCGGAAGCGTCCTGTAGCAGTACAGGCACTCAGTTCTATTCTTTGGGGATATACTTCAAAGGACTGTTTGGAGATGTTAAACCGGTTCTTCCCGGATGAAAAATAATCGTGGCAGTAAAATGGCACGAAAACAGGATAAGATGGCATGGAATTGCGATTTACAGGTAATTTTACCGATGTTATAATGGTCATGCTCAAAATTATGCCATAAAGGCAATATCCATTCCAATGTGCAGCAACTGCTGATGAAGCGGCTGCTTTTTTTATGCCAGCAGAATAGCTGGCTATTTTTTATTTACAGGAGGTAGAAGAGTGAAATTAAAGAATGCTTTACAGAAGAGTAAGCAGACTGCAGGGAAGCGAAAAAGAATCAGGATTCCCTGCCAGTACCTGATAATCGGTGCAATCGCATTTGCTTATTTTTTCTGTCTGGAAACAGAGGTGGTCTATGCTACAACAACGATTTGGACAAAGGCAGAAGCTATTATGAAGGATGTTTACGGGAAGATTGTAGGAATCTCAACCATTACAGCAATTGTAACAGCTTCAGTGGCATTGCTGCTGATGCATTTTAGTCCATCGGGAAAAACGGTTGATGAGGCAAGGGCGTGGTTAAAACGGATTATTATCTGCTGGGCAGCGCTCAATAGTTTAGGTTTTATCATGGCATATGTGACACCATTTTTTACGGGCGGCAAATGGGTCGGCTAAGGATGATGGGAGGTATGAAACGTGGGAATACTTGACGGCATAGTGGAATGGATAGCCGACCAGGTAATGAATGTCCTTGATCTGATTACAACCTCTGTGCTTGGTACTCTGGGGTGTAACATGGACACATTCCTAAGATACTTTCCGGCGGCAAAGACAATGTACGATATTTTCGTGGCAACAGCAATCGGATTGGTGCTTCTGAATCTGATATGGCAGTTGTTTAAAAATTTTGGGCTGATTGCAGGTGTGGAAGCAGAGGAACCGATAAAACTTGTCATACGTTCTGTGATTTTCATTGTACTGATTTATTACTGCGAGGATATTACAGACATGGTGCTTGCAATCGGAGGGACACCGTATTCCTGGATACTGGGTTCTGACCTTCCACCACTTGACTTTGCAGATTTTAATTCTGTCATTCTGACGGTACTTGGTGTGGTGGCAAATGGTTCCGTGGCTATCATTGCACTGATTTTAGTTCTGATTCTGGCATGGAATTATATCAAGCTGTTATTTGAAGCAGCAGAACGGTACATCTTACTGGGTGTAATTATATTTACAGCTCCGATTGCCTTTGCTACAGGTGCATCACAGAGCACATCAAATATTTTTAAATCCTGGTGCAGAATGCTTGGAGGACAGATTTTTCTGTTGATTATGAATGCGTGGTGTCTGCGGTTATTTACTTCCATGGTCGGTAGTTTTTTAGCAAACCCATTGTCACTATAGGAGGAGACGGATGAAAAAGAGATTACTATGTATTATTCCTGCAGTTGTCATGTTGTTATCAAATCCGGTAACTGTATATGCAGTAACGGAAGCAGAAGTGGAGGCTGTAGGAAAAGAAGCTGCAGCAGGAAGTATTTTTATCTGGTTTCTTTGTGCGATTGCGTTCCTTAAAATCAGCCAGAAGATTGATAGCTTTATGTCGAGCCTGGGTATTAACGTAGGGCATACGGGAGGGTCCATGATGGCAGAACTTATGATAGCTGCCAGAGGATTCTCAACGGCCAAGTCACTGACCGGAAATTCTATGTTCCGTGGAGGTTCTTATCATGGTGGAACAACAAGCAATACTTCCTTTATGAACGGTGGACTTGCCGGAGCTGTAGGAAGGCGGTTTGGACAGAGTGCGGCAAGTACTATGACCGGACAGAAACATAATCCGGTCAGCAGGATGGCATTTGAGGCATCGCTTAAAAAAGGCGGAGAGTTTGCGAATAATGTAACGGGAGCAGTGGCACAGGGCAATATCAGTTATACCGGTTCCATGACCGGAAAACAGGCAGCTCAGGCACTGACTTCGTACCTTGGACAGAATGATATGGCAGATGCTCCAAGCTACAGAAATGTAGAGATTGGCGGTGGCAGAATCATGGGTACTGAAGTATCGGTGGAACATCCAAACGGAACAGAATTTGGAATGTACAGTACGGAGCAGTATATGGCTCCGGAAGGTCATTATGAGACCGTGATTGCGGCGGATAATTCGATGTGGTACAGGCAGTATGCCGAAGATACTGTTGACCGTACACCATACATGAAAGAATCCGGAGAGATTGCGTACAGAGAACATATTGTACAGCGTCTTCCTGCGGTGCCAAGAAGGAAGGAGCGGGTGTAGGTGGCAGAAGATAAAAAGGATAATTCTATCTTTTCACAGGTGGCGGCAAGTGCCGGGTTTGCAAGAGGTGCTGTAAAATCAGGGAAAGCACTGGCGGGTGTGGCAAAGGGAGCTGCTGCAGGACCATATGGTATGATGGCCTCTGCCTTATGGGAAGGGCGGAAGATTATTGGAAAGGCACTGGCTGCGTTCTGCCTTCTTTTGTTTCTACCGGTGCTTTACATTATGATGCTCCCGTCCCTGATTTTTGGCGCAGCTGGATTTCAGGGTGCATCCAAAACCGTATTGATGGATAGTAATGAGATAATGGCTAATTTGGCAGAAGCAGAATCTGCGATTGAGGAAATTCTGAAGGAAAAACATGATGACATAATTGAAAAAATAGAAAAAGAAGCAAAGAAACTGGAGGATGGTTGTGAATACAGCATAACAGATGAGTTCTCAGGGAATATCGTGTATGAGAGTTCGCTGGTTATTTCCCAATACTGTGCTTCTAAGAATAATTATCAGGACATCAGTCTCTGGAATCTGAAATGGCTGTTGCGCAGGAACTTAAAAAACATGTTTTCTTATACGGCTAATGTTACAACATATCAGAAAGTGGATGAGGTAACAGATACATCTGTAGAGATAACACATTATGATTATGTGGTTCAGTATACCGGGGGAGAGCATTTTGCAGGACAGGTGTTTGAACTGTCAGAAACTCAGAAGGCAACAGCAAAAGTTTATGCAAGAAATCTGGAACTGTTTTTAAATGATATGGTACAGAAAATAAATTAGGAGGTTTATCATGTATGTCGATACAGAAAACAACAGGACAGGATGAAAGTGATATATATATTATCCCGCCCAATTTTATCGATACCGGCACAATACTCGGTGGAACAATAAGACTTCGTAATGCGATAGAGGCAGTGGTAATTGCTATAGCGATAGGGATTCCGGTGTTTCATATTCCGGTGTCATTGACAACAAAGATTATTATTGCATGTGTGACAGTACTTCCTGCTGCGCTGCTTGCACTTATCGGAATGGATGGAGAAAGCTTCAGTTCATTTATTCTGAATTTCTGCGCTTACCTGAAGAAAAAACGGGTGGTAGGCGCAATGGAAAAGCCGCAGGCAGAACAGGAAAAGGGGAATAAAAAGAAAAAGGAAAAGAATATCAAGCCTAAAAAAGAGGATTTTGCAGAAGAATTTGGGCAGTTCAAGGAAAGAAAAGAGGCAAAGCAGTCTGAGAAAACACAGAAGAAAACAATAGTAAAAGAAGTAGAACCGATGAACCCGGTTGCCTCTTATCTGCCAATAAAAAAGATTGAAAACGGGATTATTTATACAAAGGATCACCGGTATGTAAAAATTATTGAAGTAATTCCAATCAATTTTCTTTTAAGGAGTGCAAGGGAACAAAGAAACATTATATATTCCTTTATAAGCTATTTAAAAATCAGTCCGGTAAAACTGCAGTTTAAGGTGCTTACAAAGCGGGCAGACATCAATCAGCACTTAAATTCCATCCGTGAGGAAATGAAACAGGAAACTGACGAACGATGTCTGATGCTGCAGAAAGATTATGAAAATCTGATCCGCCGTATTGGCTCTAAAGAGGCCATCACACGGCGTTTTTTTATTGCATTTGAATATGAGCCGCTGACTGCCAATCATGGGGATATGGAAACAGAAGCAATCAATTCCCTTACCACGGTGGCACGCAATGCAAAGACATATCTGAAGCAGTGTGGTAATGAGGTCGTAGTGGCAGAAGCAGATGATGAATTGGCAACAGAAGTATTTTACAGTATTCTGAACCGGAGAACCAGCGCAGTAAAGCCTATTAACGTACGGGTAAATGAAGTAATTGGTAAATACATCAATGCAGGACGAAGGGATGAAATTGACCGTATACCTGCAACCGAGTTTATGGCACCGGACAGCATTGATTATACTTACGGTAACTACGTGAAAATGGATGGGATATATCATAGTTATCTGTTGGTACCGTCTTACGGTTACCGGGCGCAGGTTTGTGCCGGATGGATGTCATTGTTTGTAAATGCAGGAGAAGGCATTGATGTAGATATCTTCTTTGAACGGCAGCCAAAAGACAGGATAGTACAGAAACTTGGACAGCAGCTTAGAATCAACCGTTCCAAAATCAAAGATACGTCCGATACGAATACAGACTATGATGATTTAGACAGTGCCATCCGGTCCGGATATTTCTTAAAGGAAGGGCTGGCAGCCAATGAGGATTTCTATTATATGAATATCCTTATCACAATCACAGCAGACAGTTTGGAGGAACTGGAGTGGCGTACCAATGAAATGAAGAAACTGCTTCTTTCGCAGGACATGGAAGCGGTATCCTGCCACTTCAGGGAGGAACAGGCACTGCTTTCTGCACTGCCATTGGTATCTTTGGATAAGAGCCTCTTTGAACGCTCCAAGAGAAATATCCTTACAACAAGTGTAGCCAGCTGTTATCCGTTTACATCCTTTGAAATGTGTGATGATAACGGAATACTTCTTGGGGTAAACAAGCACAACAATTCGCTTATTATTGTGGATATTTTTAATTCCAGAGTTTATAAGAATGCGAATATGGCCATCCTTGGAACATCCGGAGCGGGTAAAACATTCCTGATGCAGCTGATGGCTCTGCGCATGAGAAGAAAGAATGTCCAGGTATTTATCATTGCACCATTAAAGGGACATGAGTTCCACCGGGCCTGCACGAATATCGGAGGGGAGTTCATTTCGATATCGCCGGCTTCAAAAAACTGTATCAATGTCATGGAAATCAGAAAAGTGGATTCATCCGCCAGTGATATACTGGATGGCCCACAGACAGAAAAATCACTGCTGGCTGCTAAAATCCAGCGACTGCATATTTTCTTCTCTTTACTGATTCCGGATATGTCCCATGAAGAAAAGCAGCTGCTTGATGAAGCATTGATACAGACATATAAGAAAAAGGGTATTACCCATAACAACGAAAGTTTGTTAGATCCGGAGCATCCGGGACAGTATAAGGAAATGCCAATCCTTGGAGATACTTATAATATCCTGAAAGAAAATCCGAATACCAGAAGGCTGGCTAATATTATGAACCGGCTGGTAAACGGTTCGGCATCTACGTTTAACCAGCAGACCAACGTGAATCTGGATAACAAATACACAGTGCTTGATATCTCAGAACTGACCGGTGATTTGCTTACTGTGGGAATGTTTGTTGCTCTGGATTTTGTATGGGATAAAGCTAAAGAAGACAGGACGGTAGAAAAAGCTATTTACATTGATGAGACATGGCAGTTGATTGGTGCCGGTTCGAATCGTCTGGCGGCAGAGTTTGTATTGGAAATCTTTAAGATTATCCGTGGCTATGGTGGTTCTGCCATCTGTGCTACCCAGGATTTGAATGACTTTTTTGCTTTGGAAGATGGTAAGTATGGTAAAGGTATTATTAACAATTCCAAGACAAAGATTGTACTTAATCTGGAGGATGAAGAAGCAATGCGTGTGCAGTCGATTCTTCATTTGTCGGAAGCTGAAACAATGGCAGTTACACATTTTGAACGAGGAAGCGGACTTATTTCTACAAATAACAATAATGTCACCGTGGAATTTAAAGCTTCGGAACTGGAAAAAGAACTGATTACCACAGACCGTTTGGAACTGAAGCGGCTGTTGGAAAAGGAACGGCAGAGAATGTTGGAAGCAGGCTAATACGTAATGTGTATGTACAGATTATGTGCAAATAATTTGCAGGAAAAAGTGGTTTAAATTTCAGTAAGTAAAGATTACATAAACAATACGTATTAGTTGGTAATAAAGGAGTGATTTATGAAGCTTGTAAGTAAGGAACAGGAAAACCACCTGTTAAAGATAACCCGGCTGGTTTCTGTGTACCAGTCTCTTGAAATCGCACAGCTTGGCAAGCTGTTTCCTGAATTAGGAGAGGAAAAATTGAAGATGCTGCTTGGACGCTTGGAAAAGAGCGGGAGACTGGCAGTGGATACGGAAAAGGGAATGGTACATTATACAAAGGAGGGAACATATAATCAGGCTGTGATTGCAGCCTTCTGGGTACTGCTGGATTTTTACCCGGAGATTACATACCATACAGCCAGTGAATATCCGGTTGCTCTGACCTTTTACACAGACAAAGATATTTTTGATGTGATATATGTGCCTTTTGAAAAGGAAGTGGTACTAAACCATGCATTAAGGGCCTATGGAGAAGGTTCACCGCACCGGCTGGTTATCGTCGAACATCCGGAGCAGATATCCCGGATTCATTTTCCGGGGATTACAGCATACTGCATTGTCCTTCCGGATGGTAAAATTCAATATTTCAGGAAACAAGGAGAGAAATTAAGTTAGATGGATCAATTTACATTATCCGCGCGGTTATCCAAAATTGCTGAGGAACTGCCAAAACTGTCAAATACGATAAATGCCATGAAGATTACCAATACAGGTGTTTATGGGAAGAATTATGAAGAGCTTAGTATGGATGCCGCGCAAAGAGCTGAGAAGGTTGCGTGCTCATTAAGAAATTTGATATTTGCAGCTAATCTGGTGGAACGCCAGACGTTAATGGAACGGGTGGCTAAAGTACAGGGGATTACCATAGAACATACGAATGATATGGTTTGTATTACACTTCCCGGACTGATGCCAAAGCGTACCAAGCGTGTAAACACTACATTTTTAACGGATCCTTTGTATGCCAGTTTAAATACCTATGTGAAAACAAACGACATTCCAAGATTTCGGGACTGTGTTGTGTGTTTCTCTCATATTTTTGACCAGGCATTATCTGCCAGAAGAATCCGGGATTACGATAATTTGGAATGTAAACAGATTATTGATACAGTGGCAGGATTTGTTCTGACGGATGACAGTGGATTGTTTTGTGATGCTTACCATACCACGGAGTTTGGTGAACGGGACTGCACGATACTTACCATTATGGAAAAGAGTATATTTCCTATGTGGCTTAAGAGGCAGGAAGAGCAGGGAAAAATGATATCGGATTTTTAACGGATTTTTCAAAAATAAATCCGACTATGGTAAAAAGTTATGGAAAGCGTGATAAAATGCCTGCTTCGAAGCTTTTGAAAAAATGGATTTTTAACGGAGTTTTAGTCTGGTATGGTAAAATTTCACTTGTAATGACCGTGGAAAAACATATCTGAGATAGGAGGGAAAGACCATTGGAAACTGATACCTGTGCATATCAATTGCTGTCATTGATTGCACTTTCCGGAGAATGCAGCGTAGACATAATAACCTATATGGGAATAAGTCCAAGTTATGCGGAAAAGCTTATTACAAAATTAAAAGATGAGGGTTACATAAAAACCCACTATAGGGACCGGTTGAGGGGATACAGACTGACGAACAGGGGCAAAAAGTTTCTGATTGGCAGTAACCCGGACCGGTTTTTGTTTTATCTAAGCGGGAATACTGACACGAATCGTCCGAGAAGCGATTTTACACGAAGGCTCAGACTTCAGCAGACTTCTATTGTATATGTCATGCTGCAGAATGCAGGCGTTAGTCTGTATCGCGATGAGAAGAAATTACTGTTTACCCAAGATGCCACGAAGCAGCGGAATCTAAAACTCCCTGCATTTTATCAGGCAAGAGAGGTAAAGGAACTTGGAGCAGAAGCGGTGAAAATCAATAACTCAAGAACGATGGGAGTTTTACTGGCGCCAAGACGTTTATATGCAGTTTATTATACCGGAGGTTCCTTAATGAAATGGGAGTACCGGACAGAACTGAAAGTAAAGACCTTGCTTCAGTTCCATGCCAGCCGGGGTGTGTTATCAAAAAATAATATCTATCCCTGGTATCATCCGGATACACCAATCAGGGCTTTGATAATCGGAGAAAATATGGACATGGCCGTAAAGCTGATGAAAAGTACCGGCGGATATAAAAAGAGTTTCTTCTGTCTGGATGCAAGCTTCGATGGCTATCATTTTATTCCTGCATCCAAAGAAGGGGAGGTGATGCTTCAGTTACTTTGTAATCCGGAACTAAAAAAAGAGCTGGAGAAGCTTTTGGTTTCAGATTTTCTTCCTGTGGATAAAACACTTGGCCTTGAGCATGATGCAGTCAGCGATGGTATTCCTGTTTTGTTGTGCCATGATTGCGAAATATTAAGAATAACCAGATTCTTTACGTCTTTATCGCTTCATGGCCTCAAAGGAAAAATTATTTGTTTTGATTTTCAGAAAGAAGCGCTAGAAGAGTACTTTGGCGGAGCTGTCATGCTTGAAATCATTGATTTGGAAAAGTTTAAAAGGAGGTATTTTGCAGATGTGGGATAAAAAGAAAACGGTATGCATCTGTGTTGTATTACCGGTGCTTCTTTTTGTGATTCTTTATGCCAGCGGCTTTATAGCACAATTCATGATTAACTATAATGAATGGAATGACAATGGTTCGGTTTTTGGCTATGAAACAGCCCCAAAGCTTCCGTCCGGTGAAATCGCAGCCTGTATAAAAGCAATGACAGTAGTGCCGTATAACTTGTACGGCCTTTTATTTTGCTCTGTTTTATTTGGGGTATTGATTATTTTTGTCATGCGAATGGGATTTGGTGGAAAAGGGACCTTTGATAAGGAACGTAACCTGACATATTCGGATAAAGGCACCTATGGAACTTCCGGATTTATGAGTGAGCCGGAAATGAATAAGGTACTGGAACTGGTATCAGATGTATCACAGACGAAGGGTGTGATTCTTGGAAAACTGGAAGGTAAGGCAGTCTGTCTGCCGGAACATACAAGGATGAACCGAAATGTAGCTGTGTTTGGTGCCAGTGGTTCCATGAAAAGCCGTGCATATGCAAGGAATGTCATCTTCCAGTGCGTTGCAAGAGGAGAAAGTCTGGTTATCACAGATCCGAAATCCGAGCTTTATGGGGATATGAAACAGTATCTGGAGGAAAATGATTATCTGGTCCGGGTATTTAATTTGGTTGATCCCGAGAACTCTGACAGCTGGAATTGCCTTGCAGAAGTGGAAGGACAGGAAATCATGGCACAGCTGTTCTGCGATGTCATCATTAAGAATACCGGTTCGGAGAAAGGAGACCATTTCTGGGATAATGCAGAAATGAATCTGTTAAAGGCACTTGTACTGTATGTGGACCAGGGATTCCCACCGGAAGGAAAAAATATCGGGCAGGTGTATAAACTTCTGACTCTGAATTCTGAAAAAGAACTCAACAGCCTGTTTGACCTGCTTCCTGTATCGCATCCGGCTAAGGCACCATATAACATCTTTCAGCAGGCTGCGGATTCGGTCCGCAGCGGCGTGATTATTGGTCTTGGTACCAGACTGCAGGTATTCCAGAATAAGCTGATCTGCAAGATTACAAGCTATGATGAAATCAGTCTGACTCTACCGGGGCAGAAGAAATGTGCTTACTTTTGTATTACCTCTGATCAGGATTCTGCTTTTGATTTTCTGTCATCTTTGTTTATGTCGTTTGTATTTATTAAGTTAGTAAAGTATGCGGATAAATATGGTGAGGGTGGCCGGCTTCCGGTACCGGTACATATTTTAGCAGACGAGCTGGCGAACGGTGGATGTACCATAGCGGATTTGACGAAGAAAATAAGCACTATCCGGTCCAGGGCATTATCTATCAGCTGCATTTTCCAGAACCTGCCCCAGATGCAGAACCGGTATCCGGACAACAAATGGCAGGAGATTATCGGGAACTGTGATACACAGCTGTTTCTTGGGTGCACCGATGAAATGACAGCTGAATTTATCAGTAACCGGACGGGTGAGGTAAGTGTGGCTGTATCGACGGAGGCAAAGCAGCTAAATACCATGAGGATTTCTGACTATACCCCGGATTACAGGCAGACGAGTTCGGTAGGAAAACGAAAGCTGATGACTCCGGATGAGGTACTTCGTCTGCCCCTGGACCAGGCACTCATTATATTAAGAGGCCAGAAAGTGCTGAAGGTAGAGAAGTATGACTATACGCTTCATCCGGAAAGCAGAAAAATTAAGGTATGCCGAGCAAGCGAACATGTGCCGGAATGGAGGAGGAATCCGGAAAGGGAAGAAGCAGATTTTACCAGTCTTCTGAAACCAAAGCCAAAAGAAAAAAAGAAGAGGATAAAGAAGGAGTCATCCGTGCAGATTCAGGAAGAAACCGATGTTGAGTGGCCGGAGGGATATTTTAGTAATGACAGTGTTATTGTTGCAACTGATAAAAAATCAATTATGTCGTAAAGGAGATTAGGAACATGCCTAGAAAAAAGAAAACAGAAGAAGTAAATGAAATGGAAGTAGTAACTGCGAAAAAGAGTGCACCGGCGTCTATACTTACATTGACAGCCGATGCGGAAGTGGAAACCCAGGAGACAAAAGAGGATATCATCTGGCATGAATTACAGAATGCATACCGTACTAGGAAAATTTTAACCGGTAATCTTGGCGGTGTGGAAAAGATGGAAGGCGGAGGCACGATTGCAGTTATCTATTACAAGGAAATGCGAATTGTGATCCCGTTGGCGGAGATGATGATTAACCTTGTGGAGAGTGAAGACCATAATTACGGGGAAATGGTGCAGCGCCAGAATAAAATCCTTGGTAATATGCTTGGATGTGAAATTGACTTTATTATCAAAGGCATTGATAACGAAAGCAGAAGTGTAGTGGCAAGCCGTAAGGATGCCATGTATAAGAAACGCCAGATTTTTTACATGCCAGATGCGGCAGGGAATACCAGAGTCTGTGAAGACCGGATTGTACAGGCAAGAGTAATTGCTGTAGCAGAAAAGGTAGTACGTACTGAAATTTTTGGTGTTGAATGCTCTATTTTAGCCCGTGATTTGTCCTGGGACTGGATGGGAGATGCCACAGAGAGCTTCCATGTTGGAGAACAGATTTTAGTGCGAGTACTTAGTGTTACTATCAATTCACTGGAAGACATCATCGTGAAGGCAGATGTAAAGAGCGTGAAGGGAAATACAAGCAAGGCAAATCTTGCCAAGTGTAAAGTACAGGGAAAATATGCCGGTGTTGTTACGGATATTCATAAGGGAACTGTCTTTGTACGGTTACATATCGGGGTAAATGCTGTTGCCCACAGCTGCTATGATAACCGGATGCCGGGAAAGAAGGATGAAGTCAGCTTTGTAGTGACAAAGATTGATGAGGAACGGAATGTGGCTGTTGGATTGATTTCAAGGATTATTAAGCAGAATATTTAATGTATCAGTAAAAACTTGGCACTAAATTGTCCTAAATTGGCACGGTTTTGCGATTTACATGGTAATTTCACTATGTTAAAATGTGTATCGTGATAAAGTATGAATGAAACGCAGGTGTGAAGTAAATTTTAAACTTCCCCTGCGTTTCTTGCATTCAGGAGGTGATGATTATTGAAAAGAAAGTTTGTAAAGTTACTTCGTTCAGAGAGAGGTGATACCTCGTATATTACGAGTTATGTGTATATTCTGGTTGCAGTTATCATGATTGTATTTATTATCAATGTTTTTAAGATTATTTCAGCAAAGCAGGAGATGGACCATATGGTTGACCAGATGGTAAAACAGATTCAGTTGAGCGGCGGTACAAATTCGGATACTACAGCTCTTTTTAATTTCCTTAGTGGTCAGCTGGATGAGGTTAGGAATCTTCAGTATACAGTTACCACAGTAGGAGGAACGTCCCGCATACAGATAGGAACGCCATTTTTTGTAACAGTGACCGGAAACTGTAATTTGGGAGGCTTTTGGAATTTTGACCTGGTAAACATAAATCTAAGGGCGCAGGGAGCTGGCGTAAGCGAGCATTACTGGAAATAGGAGGCTGTATGAAAAAGATATTAAAGGATGAGAAAGGAGATATGCCGTTTCTTACTTTGTTTATCATGCTGGCAGTTATCATGGTTATGTCCTTCGTTTTATTATTTGCAACCGTAAAAATTAACAGTATCAATATCCGGAATGCTTTTAAGATGGAACTGAATAATGTCAGCGCCAGTATCTATGCGGATACCTTTCATTCTCAAAGAGAAGCGAATCTGATGTCATATATGGCAGATGTCCATATCAGTCAGGCGTACCTTAAGGCATTGGAGGAAGGCTTTATCGAAGGCGTGCAGGAAAAGGTTCCTTTAGATACAGACGATTATTCTTTGACGGATATTGGTATACAGTTTATGAAATATGATGACAGAATTGAGTATATTGCTACCGGACTGGTTACATTTAAAATCAATATGTTTGGTCAGTTGTTTCCGCCAATTGAGCATGAAATACGCCTAACAGGAACACATAATACAAAATATTAGGTACGGTTGTTGTAATCAGAACAGGCTGTGCGTATAAAGTACCAGAAAACGGACAAGAGAGGAGATGTTCTGATGAAGAAAAAATTGAATATACCGGGTGCAGCGACTTTCCCGAATACATATATCATTATGGGTGGTGCACTGTTGGGACTTGCGATTATTTTACTTGCCAGTCCAAAAGAAGAAACATTTGAACCGGCATATAAGGAAAAGGTATCTGTTACTCAGGACTGGAATGAAAATGAGCAAATCGTTTTGGCAGGGACAGTGGAAAATACTACAGAAAATGAACTTGAGATTGTGCCTCAGGTAACTGATATGCCGATGAAGGAAACAGATGCAATGGAAAATGGGGAAGTACCAAAAGAAAAGGATCCTTTGGATGTGAAGGAACCGGATGAAAAGTTGCCGCCTGTAATGGAAAAACCGGAACTGCCGGATGAACCGGTGGTAAAACCGGAAGAGCCGGAAAATGAGGAACCAAAAGTGGAACCGGAAGAAAATACGGATGTAGATGTTCCTGATACATTGATACATTTTACGGAAAATGTAACGAAGGAAGAACAGGCGGATACGAAGCCTGAGAAAAAACCGGAAACAGCGGATAATACTAAAAATAAAGATAAGAAACCGGAGTATGAGGAAAAGGAGACCAATACTGCTGATGTGGACGGGCAGCTGGGACAGGTATATGATCCGGTATTTGGCTGGATTAGTACAGGAACTCCTGTTTCTGACAGGATTGATAATGATGGCAGTCTGGACAAGCAGGTAGGTACTATGGGTAGAGAATAGGAAATTAGTAAAAAAGGCATGGAAACATGTCTTTTTTTTAATCCGAAGGAGGAAGATAATGGATGAAGTACGTTAGAAACACGATTTTTGTTATCTGCATGCTATGTGCACTCGTGTTCCAAACAGGAGTGGAGGCGCGTGCGGAAACAGGAGAAGGAAATATTGACGGTGGTGGCGGTGAAATGGGTACCGGAACAAAGGACAGCTATTGGAGTAATTATAAATACGGAGTTCGAGTAACGGTAGTAAGGACCGATGGCAGTATTGTATCCACACCGTTTGATCTGGCCAGCTGTGATGTGTCAGGAAGTGTGGTCCATTTCGGACGAACCAGTAAAATTCATTATGCAGAAGGACAAGGCCTTTCACCGGCGGGAGGTTCTTACAGCTATTCCAAACCGGGAGAAGAACTGCCGCGTATAATCAGCAGCGGTAAGTATCAGGCCAGTATTGAAGCAATCAAGAGATATTTCTGTTCGGAATATGCCGCACAGATGGTATCGGATAAAACGGGGATTCCCTATTACGAACTTATTTCCGGACCGTATAAAGTTGTGTTAGAACCGGTAGCATATTTCAAATTTTTAGGTGTGGATTATGCCATGACAGCAACGGAAGCGGCCTTATATAACCAGATGTCAGATGGAAAGCTGAGACAGAAAATGTCAACACTGACACATAAGAATCTGCCACTGGCTTTGTTTTTAGAAAAACCGGAACTTGGATATCCTGCCTGGACAGGCAGCACAACAGATAAGGTATCAGACATAGCGATTATCGATTATTTAGGAATTGGTATCATCAGTTATGAAAACCTGCGGGAGATTATCATTCCAGAAACGGATTATACCTACCGGGTGGATACGGATGTAATTACCAGCGTGACATTACATAGTGATATTGAGGTGAATCCGGATGAACCGGCAAGGGTGACTTTTACCATTGATGGAGCTAGCTACCGGGTAGAAGATATTGTCATGCCGGAAGGTGATTCCCAGTTAGTCTGGGTAAAATGGCACACACCGTCTTCTCCGGGGATTATAAATATTAACATCCGCATTGATGGTGCAGAAACGGGACAGACCAGTTTTACGGCACGTATTGAAGAACTGAACGAAAATGTACCTCCTGACCCGATGGCGACAGATTCAAATCCCACTTACAGCAGAGTAACGGTTCCTCATAACGATCAGAAATCCAATGCAGCCTGGAGTGTCTGGAGTGCAGTCTGGGAACCAAAGTGGGAATGGGAAGCTGACTGGCAGTGGGAGTATGACTGGCAGTGGGAATCTGACTGGCAATTGGAAACAAAAGAGGAATGGGAATCCAACTGGGAAATAGTAGATGGCCAGTGGGTTGACAACGGTGAATGGGTTGAAGTGGAAGAATGGGTAGATTATGGGGAGTGGGTAGACCACGGAGAATGGGTGGACTATGGAGAGTGGGTGGATCATGGTAAGTATGTGTTCAGTTCCACGTACTATAACATGTCCATGCAGACATCCATGGAAATTCATCCGGATGATATTGTACCGACTGCCGTTGGCGATACCATGAAAAGCGGGTATGGAATCAAGCAGTTTGCCTGGTCCAGATATTTTACCAATGCAGAAGAAAGAGACTATGTTCCAACACAGAATGCAGTCTCGTATTTCCCGGAATTTAAGTATAAAACCTACTGGAGGCTTTTAAAAGGAAGCGGAGGCAACCCAAATTATTTTACCTTCCAGAACAATGCATTTTCCACCTATAATAGAGAGGTTCATTTTACACCGGTGTGGTTCCCGGATTCTACATATCAGGTTTATACCTATATCTTGGATGCATGGACTCCGGTTGGTATGCTAGCAATGAACCTTACGGATTCTATAGAAATTGAAGGGAGCATGTATGATGATTGGTATTCTAAACGTGAGTAATGTGCTTCCTCTTTACTGGATACTCACACTTGTTTTTTTATTACTTTTTGCGATATACGATTACAGGCACCATAAGATTCGCAATCCTGCCCTTGCTGCGTTCTTTGTATGGTGCCTTTTATATATACCGGTAAGAGCAATGTCAGATCCAAGTGTTCATTGGATTGACCTGACATTTCATGCAGTATTAGGAAGCATGGCTGCCTTCTTTTCACTTATGTTTATTTATTTCCTGAGCAATGAAGGAATTGGCGGCGGGGATATTAAGTTAGTAACGATACTTGCCATACCGCTTGGTACAGCAGGAATACTTGGTATGCTGCTTGTTTCCTGCCTGGCCGCTTTGTTGCATGTATGGATTCAGAAAAAACTGCAGAAGAAAACCATGGAAAGTATTGCTTATGCGCCGTACGTGGCTCTTGGAGTGCTTGTATATGTCTTACCGCAAATCATGATATGAAGGAGTAACTTATGAAGCTGAATAACAGATTTATTTATGGCATCTTCAGTATTATAATGGCTGCCATTATTGCATTCATTGCCGTACCTGCAGTAGCAAAGCAGACGAACGGAACCTGCGAAGTTGTACGGATGAAACAGATGGTAGCACGCGGCATGCAGATTACTGCAGAAGATGTAGAGGTTGTTACTGTGGGTGAATATAATTTGCCAGGTTCGGTTGCCAAGAAGGAAACGGATGTAGTAGGAATTTATGTAGCTGCTGATTTATATCCGGGAGACTATATTCTTGCGGAAAAGGTAAGCAGTACACCGGTGTCTTCGGATCCTATGTTAAATGAAATCCCGGATGGCAAGGTGGTGTTATCCATTACTACACAGACACTGGCTACCGCGCTTTCGGATAAACTGCAGGATGGGGATATTGTCCGCCTCTACCATTATAACGAAGAGGAGGAAGAAGAACCGGTAAAAGATATACCGGAGCTTCGATTTATTAAGGTGTTGTCCATTAGTGATGCAGACGGCCTGGACGTAGATTACACAAAGCCGCTCAATGAAGATGAGGAAAAACAGCAGACAGCAACAATTACTGTGCTGGCATCACCGGAGCAGGCAATGCTGCTTACCCGGTTTGAAAATGAGGGAGTATTACATGTGGCTTTAGTAAGCCGTGGTAATGCGAAACTGGCGGAAGAACTGTTATTGCGTCAGGAACAGGTTTTAGAGGAAATCTACGGAACACCGGACGAAGATATGGATCCTAATGAAGAAGAGGAAAATTTGTCGGATGACTGGACGGAGGATTCTTTCTCTGAGGACGAGGAGGACATGGTTTATGAACCGGAATTTGAAAAGGAAGAACTGCCATAGGAGGTGTACATCATGTCAAAGATTATTACAGTATGGGGAAACCCGGGGTGCGGTAAGTCCATGTTTTGCTGTAATCTTGCAAAAGTTTTGACAGCAGATAAAAAGAAAGCACTGGTTATTAACGCGGACTCCAGTACACCGATGCTTCCGGTATGGATGCCGGAGCGGATGATTGAAACAGCTTCTTCCATTGGTAATGTACTGACCGGACTTGAGATTAATAATGCATTGATTGCAGAACGGGTGGTGATTTTGAAGGAGTATCCGTTTATCGGTGTAATGGGGTATGCGGCAGGTGAAAATCCATTTTCTTATCCGGAGCTGAAGTATGAAAAAATCAAACTGTTTATTACGGAAGCATCTAAACTGGTGGATTATATTATTCTGGATTGCAGCTCGAATATGCTGAACTTTTTTACTCCGTCCGCGATTGAAGCAGCGGATCTGGTCATCCGGATTGTTACACCGGACCTCAGAGGCCTGAATTATTTAAAAGCACATAAGGCTCTTCTGACGGATGAGAAATTTCATTATGACAAGCATCTGACCTTTGCAGGGCTGGCAAGACCGTTCCATGCCATTGATGAGATGGATAATCTGATTGGAGGGTTTGATGGGTTACTTCCTTACTCGAAGGAAATTGAGAGGTGCGGTACCAGCGGACAGATGTTTAAAGCACTGGGGTATTGCAATCAGCGTTATTTGAGTTCACTTAAACTGGTGAGAAAACGTCTGGAAGAACCACAGGAGGAGCAGGAAGAAGAGCCTGCAGACCTGCCGGACGGAACAGAAGTAGTTCTGGAAGAACAACAGGGATTAAAGAAAGAGGAGGAGGCTATGGATGCAGTCATTGAATGATATGTTTTTTGCTTCTGCCGGGCAGGAGGTGGTAACGTATGACCAGATTTTGGAGGATGTACAGAAATACTGCACTGTAAACCATGCGGATAAGTTAACCACGGAAGGAAATCAGGAAGAGGCAAAACTGTTATTAAAAGAATTTATTTTGCAGTATATCCTCAGTAAATCCTATCATATCGATGGAATGAGAACGGAGGAATTAAAGGACAGCCTGTTTGAGGATATGGCTGGAATCTCTTTTTTAAAGAAATGGATTTACAAACCGGGGATTGAAGAGGTAAACATCAATGCCTTTGATGATATCGAAGTTATTATGAGCGGTGGACGTTCCATGAAAATTCCGGACCGGTTTCAGTCTCCGCAGCATGCCGTGGATGTAACCCGACGTCTTCTTAACACCTGCGGTATGGTAATTGATGATACCATGCCGTCAGTTATCGGATTCTTAGATAAAAATATCCGTATATCCGTAGATAAGACGCCGATTGTAGACGCAGAGGTAGGAATCAATGCTTCCATCCGAATTGTCAACCAGCAGTCGGTATCCAAGGATAAGCTGATTGCTTCGGGTTCCGCAACAGAGGAGATGTTAGATTTCTTAACCTGCTGCATCCGGTATGGTGTGTCGGTCTGTATTGCCGGCAGTACCGGTTCCGGAAAAACAACGGTTATGAGCTGGCTGCTTTCCATGGTGCCGGACAACCGGCGACTGATTACCATTGAAGAAGGAAGCCGGGAATTTGATTTGATTAAGAGGGATGAGAACGGACATGCCATTAACAGCGTCGTCCACCTGCTTACCAGGCCCCATGAAAACCCGGCACTGGACATTGACCAGGATGTTCTTTTGGAGCGTGTGCTTAGAAAGCATCCGGATGTAATCGGTGTCGGCGAGATGCGTTCTGCCAAGGAAGCGTTGTCGGTTGCGGAAAGCTCCAGAACCGGCCACACCGTTGTAACTACCATCCATTCCAATTCCTCGGAATCTACCTACCGTCGTATGATGACGCTTGCAAAGAGAAAATATAATATGGCGGATGATATCCTGATGCAGATTATGGTGGAGGCATATCCGATAGTTGTATTTACCAAGCAGTTAGAAGATGGATCCAGAAAAATCATGCAGATTATCGAGGGTGAGGATTACCGGAACGGAAAACTGTATTACCGTCCGTTGTATCAGTATGATGTGGAAGATAACCGCACGGATGAGAATGGCAAGATTACAGTTCTTGGCAGCCACAGGAAGCTTGGCGGAATTTCAGAGTCTTTGAAAAAACGGATGTTAGATAACGGTATTCCGGCAGGAAAGTTGAAACTATTTTTGGATTCTAATGAGAATGGGGCAATGAGAGGAGGAACAATGAATGCAATGGGTTCAGATTATTGTATTCCTGCTGATAGTTAGCGGGCTGTTTTCACTCTTTCATGTACGCTTTATTGATTTCCTAAACCTTTTATCTCCACAGGCCAAAAGTACACTGCAGGATGATGTGGATGTGCTGCTTGGAAAACCGGCGAAAGGATTTTTTAACAGGGAGACATTAGAGATTGAGCAGCTGTTGATTGCCACCGGAAGGGAAGGCAGATTTAATATGGTAAAGAGAATTTCCATTATTTTGTTCTCCGTTGGCGCCATTGCAGCTATTCTGATTGATAATCCGTTCATGATACCGATTATGGGTGCCGGCTTTGCATTTGCACCGGTATGGTATTTAAGATCCACAGCGGCGTCCTATAAAAAGCACCTGAATGAGGAACTGGAAACAGCAATTTCAGTGATTACCACTTCATATCTTCGCACCGGGGACATATTAAAGTCCGTAAAGGAAAATATCCCTTATTTAAATCCTCCGGTAAAAAATCATTTCGAGGCATTTGTGCTGGAGTCGGAGATGTTAAATGCCAATATGATCTCAACTATTAACACTCTGAAGATGAGAGTACCAAATCGTATTTTCCATGAGTGGTGCAATACGCTAATCCAGTGCCAGAGTGACAGAAGCATGAAGAATACGCTGACTTTTACGGTGCAGAAGTTTTCTGACATGAGAATTATGCAGTCAGAGCTGGAGGCGATGATAAATGAGCCAAAGAAGGAAGCAATTACTATGATGTTTCTTGTGATAGGCAACATTCCTCTTTTATATGTTTTGAATAAAGCCTGGTTTGAAACTTTGATGTTTTCCACACCGGGAAAGATTACGCTGGCCATCTGTGCGGCTATTATTCTTTTCTCGTTTACCAAGATTCTAAAACTCAGCCGCCCAGTGGAATATAACACATAGAAAGGAAGAAAAAACATATGGCAGTTTTAGTAATACTGGCTTCCATATTTGTGGGATTTGGTATTTACAATCTCTCGTGTGCGTTTGTGGATGTACCGACGGCAAAAACCTCCCGGGCAATGATGCTTGCAAAAAAGCAGACCGGTACCGGTGATGAAAAACTGATGGAAGTATACATCACCAAGATTGCGGAAAAATTAAGCCCAATCTTAAAAATGGATCCTATTAAACGGAGTAAGCTGGAAGCGGCTCTGCACATTGCGGGGATGAACCTGACACCGGAGAGCTACACCATGAAGGCAATACTCATGGCTTTACTGACCCTGTTTGCAGGGCTTTTTTTATTGCTGCTTATTCCGATGGCGGGATTTGCAGTCATGGGGCTCTCTGTTCTGATGTGGTTTTCTTCCTATCATCAGGTATTTGACATTGTAAAAAAGAGAAAGAAGCTGATTGAAGCAGAGCTCCCAAGGTTTGCAGTCAGTATTCAGCAGTCCCTTAGTACTGACAGGGATGTGCTGAAACTTCTGATTTCCTACCGGCGTATTGCCGGACCGCATCTTGGACAGGAACTGGACACTACGATTGCGGATATGAAGACCGGAAACTATGAAAATGCATTGCTCCGGTTACAGAACAGGGTTGGCAGCACCATGCTGTCGGATATTGTCCGCGGACTGATTGGCACTCTTCGCGGTGACGACCAGCAGATGTATTTTAAGATGCTGGTATTTGATATGCGCCAGATTGAACAGAACAACTTAAAGAAGGAGGCAGCCAAACGGCCAAAACAGATGCAGAAGTATTCCATGATGATGCTGTTCTGCATTCTGCTTATTTATGTCGTAGTACTGTCTGTAGAAGTTGTCAGTTCTTTAGGAGGCTTCTTTTAGTATCTGCAGAGAAAGGAGGCGGGGCTTATGTGATGCAGGGAAAGAAGGAAAGGTAACTTATAAAAGCCGGTATACAGCCGGACATAGAGAACAAAACAATGATTGAGAAAAAGGAGAAAACAAAAATGAGAAAAATGATGAATAAGGTAGCTTTAAAAACTGGGAATGTAATCAGCCGTGTAAAGGCGGTATTAAAGAACGAGAGAGGTGATTTCTACATCTCTGATGGTGTTAAGATTATCATCGCCGTAGTGCTGGGTGCACTGTTATTAGGTGCCCTGACCACTATTTTTAATACAACGGTTATTCCACGTATCACCCAGGAGATTACGGAACTGTTTGGTAACTAAAAAATTGCCAGAAACTGGCAGAATAGACGCAAATGACTTAAGAATCTGCGGCAGTGCCATAGGATTCATCCTTAATTTATTTTAAAATATACTTACAGAATACGTATTCAAAAAAGCGACTGAAAGGAGGAAATCGTCATGGGAAAGAAAGCAAGAAAATATTCCGTAAAGTGTCCGTATTGTGGACGTAATGCGGTATTGAGAAGTGCCCGGTATGTATATAAAGATGCTACATCCGAAAAGAATCTCTATGTATGCAGTGGGTATCCTGAATGTGATGCTTATGTTGGAGTCCATGAAGGAACCCTGGTTCCCAAAGGAACACTGGCAAATGGTGACCTGCGGCATAAGAGAATTGAAGCCCATCGTTTATTTGATGCAATCTGGAAGAATGGCGTTTTCTCCCGGAAGGATGCTTACCGGTGGATGCAGGATGTTTTCTGCCTGACGGATACACAGGCCCATATCGGTGAATTTTCGGAGTACCGTTGTGATTGTTTGATAGAAGAATGCAGAAAAGTACTGAGAAACAATCATATCACGGTTGCGGTTTAATAACGTTGCAGGAGGAAAGTGAGGTGGAAGTATGGGGATTATGACCAAGAAGGAACAACGATTAGTGGAAGAGCATTTGGAGCTGGTAAACAGGATTGTAAGGGGCACCATGTCCATCAATGAAAATATACAGGGATTAGGATATGAGGATTTATATCAGACAGGATGTGAAGCACTGTGTAAAGCAGCTGTCACTTACAGGGAAGACAGGGGAGCATCTTTTGTAACCTTTGCAGATGTGGTAATCAAAAACAGTTTGTTATCCCACTGCAGGAAAATCAGCAGGATTCAGGCTCCTCTCAGTTATTTAGATGCTCCTGTAGCAGATAACGAAAATATTACATATGGTGATGTTTTATGCGCCAAAGAAGAGCATGGAATATCTGACCGTGAGACAGACTTCATGCTTGACCAGATGGAGCAGCAGTTCACCGGTATAGCTAAAAAGGGAATAGCAGCATTGCGGTTAAGATACCAGGGACATGACGGGGATGAAATCGCCAGACATTTCGGCGTAAAACCAAATCATGTATCTGCCTGGGTATCCAGAGCACTTCAGAAGATGAGAACAGAATACGCAGCATAAGTAAAGGGAGAGGATGAGTGTGATGACATTATATACAGCAATTGGAACATATAAGTTGGGAAACAGAGGGTTACCAACGATTGTGTCCGGAAATAAGGAATATGGTTTGGTTCCATGTGAATTATTGCTATGGAGCGATCTTGCGTTCCGGATTTTAACATACAAGGAACTGAAAGAAAAGTTTTATATGCATATGATGGAGCTTGATATTCCGGATGAGATGGAGTTTGACCATTGCCTGCACAGACTGATGATGCGTGGACTGGTAGTATCCGGTAAAGATTGTACCGGTGCAGATGCACTTTATAATCTGTTAGGACATCTGCATGTACAGCCGGTGCCGGACGGATGGCCGGAAAAGGTGTTATCTTTTATGAAACTAACACTATGTAAGAAGATGCCTTGGAAAAAAGCGATAGGAGTATTTCATAAGGAAAAGCTGGAAACGGAAGAAAAACAGATTCTCGCCCTTGTGAAGAACCAGACGCTTTCCATCGCAGAACTGATCCGGTGTACAGAAAAGGGTAAAATAAGTCTGAAGGATAACGAGGAACTGATGGAATGCCTGTATCCGGAGGAAGATGATGATTGTGAAAAACTTGTTACAGAAGGAAGATTCTCTGAAATCAGATATACTATACTATCTGCAGTGGCTAACCTTTACATGAAACAGCGGATTGTATTTCAACTGGTGTAACTAACTTACGTATAAATTGTTTCTTTATATCATATACTATTATAATACAAATGAAAGAAATTGAAGCAAATATATTGCAATTTGCTTCAAAATGAAGTATACTATTATTGGAAAGTGAGGTAGTGAATATGACAACAGTAAGTATACGTCTTGATGATGATATGAAGCAGCAGTTAGATAGTATGTGTGATGAGATGGGTATGAATCTTACCACGTTCTTTACGATTTATGCAAAGAAGGCATTACGTGACCGCCGTATTCCGTTTGATATTACGGCTCCAGTGGAACCATTTTATTCGGAGTCCAATATGGCGCAACTTGCAAGGGCGGAACAGCAGGTAAAGGCTGGAAACGTGGTTGTAAAGACCATGGAGGAACTGGAGGCAATGGAAGTTGAGTAAAATTACATTTGCGGAAGATGCCTGGGAAGAATATCTGTATTGGCAGATGCAGGATAAGAAAACCTTAAAGAAAATTAATTCCTTGTTAAAAGATGTGCAGAGACAACCTTTTACAGGTGAAGGAAAACCTGAGCCATTAAAAGGAGGACTATGGAGCCGCCGTATCAATGATAAAGACCGACTGGTGTATGATGTTACGGATGAAACTATTATAGTAATGCAGTGTAAAGGACATTATGATGACAAGTAAGGTATTAGAACCGGTGCAGTATTTGCGTTTGACAGGTGAATAAACTTATGCTACTATAGAACTGTAGTTGATTTTTGTGTTTTCCGTAGGGAAGTACCGTTTGGTATCATACACACGTTGTTTATGATTGAAATAAGTGTCAGAAGAATTACCATTTATGAAATGGCAGTCTTTTGGCACTTTTTTTAATACAAAAATTTAATCCAAGAAGGGAGAAAAGAAACATGAATGATCCAGTAACTATCATCACCACAGGACGGGTAACGGCAGACCTTGAGCTGAAACTGAGTCAGAACGGTAAGAACACCAAGTATGTCGCATTTGGCCTTGCTGTCAACAGAGGGTATGGTGAGAACACCCATCCTAACTTCTACAACTGCATTGTCTATGGTGAAGACGCACAACGAATGATTGATGCAAAAGTAAAAAAGGGAAGTGCAATCCAGATTATCGGAGACCAGGAGCTTGTGGAGTACAAGAGAAATAACAACTCTACCGGCTGGATGGCAAAAATCCAGGTAATGAACTGGAGCTATGCACTTACAGGTCGTCCAAAGAGTTCTGAAGAAACTGGAGCGGAATCTGCTGAAGAATCCATTCCGGATTATACAGGTGGTTTTCCTGCTTATGAGAACTGTGGACCAAATGGATTACCGTTTAATTAAAGTTTTAAGCGGCACAAGAGGAATTGCAACTATGGCGAAAATGCTTTGGGTGTGATTCCTCTTTTTTTATTTCAAGAGAAAGGACAAAAGAAGATGAAAAAGAAGGTATTTACAAAAAGTATCCGTGTGCTTATTGTACTGCTCCTTGCAGAAGCAGCACTGGCTCCGAAACAGTATTCACAAATCATGATGGCAGTAACCATGGTGCTCTGGCTGGCAGTGATGGGTATGTCATTCCTTAACCGGTATATGAAAAAGGTAAGGAAAGGGAGGCCCGCTAAGGTTTTTGGCTCGAAAAATGCGAAGAGGCAGGTATGTCCTGTACCGGTACCGGGAGAACCGGAAACTGATAGCGGGATTGCTAAGATTTCTGGAAACACTATGGTTTCAGAAGATGGGCTAGAACTGATGATGCAGCAGGTGTCGCTTCGAATCAGTGAAAAGCTAAAATCCGCTTATCCGGATGCTGTCTGGCAGTGGTGTAAAAAAGCTTCCCTTATGGAACTTCTTTCTGGAACCACGGTACGTATCAAAGTAGAGAATATGGCAGAGTACAGCCATGCGGACATCACCTTCGACCGGTTTGGTCGCATCCATGTGGAACCTTTGACTGTAGGAAGTTTTGGCACTTCCCAGTCTGCAGAAGAAACCGAGGAGGTTTCGTCGGAACCATCTGTGGTGGATGTACGTGCCTGGTATGAACTGATTGGACAGAAAATACTGGAGGCACAGATTGTGGAACTGAATGCCAATGGCCACAGCAAGCTTTCCATCAAAGAAAACGGAGACATTGTAATTCAGAGACAGAAAAAGGAGTCACTGGTGACTACATTAGAAGCGTTTCCGGAAAAGAAGTATTGGAATGAGCTGGTTGCTATTTTGGAAGAGAATGAATTGAATGCAAGAGTTGCAGGAGAAACCGTACAGGTTTCCTGGATTATGTAAGAAAGAAGGGTGATTGTTATGGCGAAAAACAAATTATATGATTCACGTACCTGGAGGATGACATTACCGGAGCCGTTTCATTTAACGGTCAATGGAACCAGTACCATACACTATTCCAGATACAATATGGCATCGGCAAAGAAAGCAACACTGCATTCTCCGACTTTAAGTGCCATCTTGGCGTATCTTGATATGGATACCACATACACACCGGCCAGTACATCGGCATGTGCCATTGGCACACAGGGAGACAAAATTGTTGCTGAGTACAGAAGCCGGACAAAAGAAATTCATGCAGTGGTTTTCAACAAAAAGAACGGTAAGTTTAATGTTGGCCGTTTTGAAGATCCGACAGCGGCTCCTAAGGTGTATTCCTTAAAGGATGGTGGAAACACCGGTACAGCTTTGTTTTTTGCGCTGATTCCGGAGGCACTTACAGAGGATGAGTTTAGGGAATATTATGAACTGCTTGGACGCTGTAAGAATGATGGCTTCTCGGATATGGAAGAGGCAGAAAAAGCAGCCTTTATCTTATGCGACAATCTGTACCGTCGTATTGAAGGTGCAAACCTGCATGGGAAAAATGGTATTGACTTGGATATTCCGGCAACCGGAAACATTGCACCGATTACGACACTGAATCTAAACAAAAAGGCGTACAGCCCATCCAGCGTATTATACGGAACATTTGAAATATTCACGGGAACCGCTGTTTTGACTGCGGGGACAGCTGTAGATAAGAAAGACTTCATCGGGAATTATCCGCTTTCCAACCGCATGTTTTCAGCGCAGGAGCAGCTGATGATACCAAAGATTGAGGACTGGTATCTGATTCCGCAGGAAGTAGTGACCATATGTAAGCATGCTTTCCTGACAACGAACAGCTCCCAGCCGATGCGCAACTTTATGATGCGCGGACCTGCAGGAACCGGAAAGACGGAAGGTGCGAAGGCAATTGCTGCAGGACTCGGTCTGCCATACCTGTATTATACCTGTTCTGCCAATACGGAAATTTATGATTTCCTCGGACAGATGCTTCCGGAAACGGACGGGAAACAGGAAATGGTGGCAGAGTATCCTTCCTTTACTGATATTCAGATGGATCCGCCGTCTGCTTATAAAAAGCTGACCGGGATCTATGATGAAGAAGTGACGGATGTGGAGGTTTTTAATAAGCTTATGGAAGTCATGGAACGGGATGCAAAAACACTGGTGAACGATAATGCCGGCGGACAGAAGTTCCGTTACGTGGAAACACCATTAATTCAGGCGATACGGAACGGTTACCTGATAGAAATACAGGAGCCTACGGTAATAGCTAACCCCGGTGTTTTAGTTGGATTAAATGCCCTGTTGGATCGTTGTGCCAGTATTACTCTTACTACCGGTGAAGTAATCCACCGGCACCCGGATACAGTTGTGGTGATTACCACCAACAACAGTTATGCCGGATGCAGGGACATGAACCAGTCGGTGATTTCTCGAATGAACCTGATTCTGGATGTGGAGACACCGGATGTGGGCACCCTTGCAGAGCGTACCATGTTAGTTACCGGATGTACAGATAAAACCATGGTAACGGATATGGCTGCTGCAGTACAGGAAATCAGTGAGCGCTGCAGGGAAACCATGATTAACGACGGAAGCTGCGGCGTAAGAGAACTCATCAGCTGGGTACAGTCCTATATGGTATGTGGCAATGCCCTGGAGGCAGCGAAGTATACCGTATTGTCTTCTGTTTCCAGTGATCCGGAAAACAGGGCTGACATTTTATCCTCCTGTCTGGAACAGAAGTTTGCGGCATAGGAGGGATGAATGATTGGATGAAGAAAAATTAAGAAAGAATCTTGCTAAGAACATGCGGTATTTAAGAAAACAGCGAAGCCCCCGCATGTCACAGACCATGCTTGCAAATAAACTGGAAGTGACGCAGAAAAGTATCTCCAGATATGAAAATGAAGTTACGTTGCCACCGCTGCATATTCTTGCAGGGCTGGCAGAATACTTTGGAATATCCATGGATGATTTGCTATCAGCGGAACTGCCGGGCAGGAAAGGAAGGAAAGAAAACGAATGAGAACATCACATCTGGCAATACGGAAAATGATTGCAGAACAAAAAAGCAAGCTGACCAATGAGCAGATTTTTGTCTCTCCGCAATATGCCTCGTATCTGACGGATATTGCGGAAGGCATTACCAAACGCTACAAGCGTTCCAGTAAGGTAAAGACTTACTGGGATGAGCGTCCGGAAGCGGGGATTGCCTGTACGGATAACCGGGTCATTCAGGTGAATACCGGGAACTGTCTGACGCAGAGCTTCCCGACAAGGACACTGATGGCAGACAGTCTTTTAGGTATTGTGGGGCATGAATGCGGGCATATCCTGTACACGGATTTTACGATGCTTACGACATACAATCAGGCATTAACCGGAGGTAGGTTTTATCCAAATGAACCTGAAGAGTTAAGTGTGGAGCAGGATAAGAGTCTGAAGGAAATCCTTGATGGTTTTGAAGCAGAGGATGAGGCTGTCATAATGGCGGTCTCACAGATTGCCCACAACCTGATTAACATCATGGAAGATGTCTATATTGAAGGACGCATGTGTGATGCGTTTCCGGGCAGTATCCGTTCCGGGATACTGCTCAATAACCTACGGTTTGCGGAAGATATGGATTCCGTACAGGAGCAGATTACAAAGGGACACCATGATGTTTTTATCATCGTAAATCTTTTGATCCAGTATGCAAAGACAGGGGACCTAAACAATCTGGGCGGTTATAAAGGCAAGTATCTGGATGCGGTATATGAGTGTATTCCGTATATTGATGACGGTGCTTACGATGATGATGCCAGGGTACGCTATGATGCTGCCAACCATATCCTGCTTAACTTATGGCCTTTCATGGAAAGCTTTGTGGAAAAGATACGGGAGGATATTAAGAACGGGACAAACAAGGCAGAAGCTGACCTTAATTCGCAGATGGCAGGAAGTTCCCAAATGCCAAGCGGAAAAGGGAAAGCGGCTCCGGGAACCGGAAAATCAAAGTTTGATCCATCTTCTGTTTTGGAAGAACAGGATTATCTTCAGGAGGTTCTTGATTATGAAGCAGGAAGAATAGCGCTGGAAAAGACGGAAGAGATTAACGAGGATGGCGATGGTGGTATCAGCCGTTCTGCAGATTATGCGGGAGCAGGTTATGTATCAAAAGCGGCAGAAGATATGGAACGTATTATGTCACAGCTTGCGGAAGAATCGGTTTACGAAGCATATGAAGAGGAACTGACAGAAGAACTTCAGGAAGAAGCGGATAAAATCCGTTATGGTAATGCTCATCGGGGTATGCATGTACATGTGAACCGTATGTCTTATGTGGACAATTCCTACATGGAAGAATACCGTAAGGTTGCACCGCCATTACTCTTGGTTTCTAAACGTCTTCAGAAGCAGATATCGCAGATGCTGAAGGATTTTAAGGAAGGAGGAAAGCTTGATAATCTTCCTATGGGAAAACGTATTAATGCAAGGACATTATTCCGGAATGACGGCAAGATATTTTATAAGCTTAGGCTTCCAAATGACCATCCGGATATCGCAGTTGTGGTTCTAAATGACGAAAGCGGCTCCATGTGCAGCTGCAACCGTATTACTTATGCCAGAGCTGCTTCCATTATTCTGTATGATTTCTGCAGGGGGCTTGATATTCCGGTTGCAGTATATGGCCATACGGAAGAAACAGATGTGGAGCTGTATGCTTACGCAGAATTTGATTCCATCGATAATAAGGACAAGTACCGCATGATGGACATGAGTGCCAGAGGCGGAAACCGTGACGGGGCAGCGCTTCGGTATGCCGCAGAGCGTCTGATGACACGCCCGGAAGAAATCAAATTGTTAATTATTATTTCTGACGGCCAACCTGCCGGAACCGGTTATTACGGAACGGAAGCAGAAGCAGACCTTAGGGGAATCAAGAAGGAGTATTCAGCCAAAGGAATCCAGTTGTTTGCTGCGGCAATCGGCAGTGACAAGCAGAATATCCAGCGTATCTATGGGGATGGATTTCTTGATATTACTAATCTTGAGAAGCTTCCGGTAAACCTTGGGAAACTGATTATCACGCAGGTGAAAAACAAGTACGCAGCATAGAGGAAAGAAGGGAAATTTAAATGAATGAAGTATATATATCAAATCAGATAGCGGTTTATAAGAATAACAAGACACTGGTGGAATTTCAGGACAAGTTAAAGGCGGCGAGCCTGGAATGCTATGCCCATCTGCATGCAGACGGGGAAGCAACTGCGGAAGGACCGAAGCGGCATTCCCTGATTGGAATACTGATGAAGGACTATTCCAACGGAACCGGGGATAAGGCAGTGACGGTGACAGCAAACATTTCGCCGGAAGAGGCGAAGTTTATTTTATCACGGCTGACTGCCGGTTTTCAGGAATACGCCTTTGAGCAGGAGAAAATCTTTGGAAATGTGGATGCTTCCGGCTATGCAAAAGTATCCAAGGTCCGGATTATACGGGCAACCAAGGATGGAAAGGGCAATGTCCGGAAACTTCCGTGGTATATTGAAGTGGAGAACGGAAAAGGGATTCCGCTTAAGAATGCCACCGGCGGCACCTACATGAAACCGAAGTCTTTTGTAAGCGAAGGAAAGGTATATGCCAATTTAAGCGACATGGATATGTTTAAGCTGCTTGGACGGGTATCATCCTACATCAATGCGTGGGAAAAAGCCATCGGTCCACAGTTAATCACCCATGCAAAGAATGTGATTGCAAAGAGGCAGGCGGAACGTAGTGCAGCATAAAGCTTAATAGGAAGTGTTTAAGAAGGGAATACCGACAGGTGTTACCTTCTGTCATGAAGGAGGTTAGGTAGTGAAGAATGAAATGAGCAGTGGAATCATCAGGCATGTAGACGATCTTGGCCGAGTGGTGATACCGAAGGAATTAAGAAAACAGCTGGAGATTGAATCGGAAGATGCGGTGGAAATTGGTGTATACGGACGTACGATCCAGGTAAGAAAGTTTCAGCCATTACAGACATTAGAATCTTTGTGCAAAACTTATTTGGATGCTTTCTTTAAGTCCTGCAGAACAATATGCATTGTCAGCAGTACAGAGAAAGTAATTGCAACAAGAGGCATGAATTTTTCCACGGATATCCTGCTTTCTGAAGAAGTACGGTGGTATATTGCAAACGCAACGGAATACCAGTATACGGAATCAGATCAGATGAGGTTATTTGAAAACAGTAAGTATTTGGTGGATTCCCTGTATCCGGTTGGCACCAAGAATAATCCGATGGGTGCTGTAATCCTGATTCATTTCAGGGAGGCAACCCCGGTGGAACGCGGCTGTGCCAGATACATGGCAGACATCCTTTCTGAGCTTACAAAGCAGAAAGAGGTGTAACTGTATGGACAAAATAGCACAGGCAGCAAAACTTCTGGAACGTGAATTTGGACCGGACTGGCTTGCCATTGCCCAACAGCTTGGCACAGAAAATCTGCGGAAACGGGTTGGCAAGGAGCTGACTTCGTTTCTGGCATTTCCGGAACGCGGAGAGGGCGGAAGCAGCACCTGGCGTGGAAACTGTTCCCCTGAAGTGGTGTCTTCTGTTCTAAAATACGTGCTGGATACTAAGCGGTATTACGGGAAGGACATATCCCAGTTTACCCTGCTTGATCCTATGTCCGGTTCCGGTACCAGCAAGGCAGTGGCAGACAGGTACGGCGTGACCTCCGTTTTGTATGATTTAAACCCTGCACCTGCCGCCGGAAAGGGAAACTGGAATGCCTTAAAGAATGATGTAGAGGATTCGGCAGACCTGATATTTTTCCATCCGCCATACCACGATATCATCAAGTATTCCGGCAATATGTGGGGAAAACCCCACCCGGATGATTTATCCCGCTGTGAAAACTACAATGATTTTTTGGAGAAATTAAACCTTTGCATCCGGAAGTTTTACATGGCACTCAGAAAGGATGGCCGTCTGGCAGTCCTTGTGGGTGACATCCGTTCCAAAGGACAGTTTTATTCCATACAGCATGACATGATGCGGATGGGCGAGTTTGAGTCTTTCTTAGTGAAGGGCCAGTTTAACTGCGTATCAGACGGCAGAAGATATGAGAAGCCGTTTATTCCGATTGTGACGGAGTATATGCTGCTTCTGCATAAAAAGGACGTGTTTATGGTTCCGTTTCATTATTCGCAGAATCAATGTTTTTCCATTGCAGAAACGGATCTGGCAGCACTGACATGGCATCACTTAATCCGAATGACGTTGGAAAGTGCCGGCGGAAGGATGAGCCTTACAGAGCTTTATGTACGACTTAAAAACCACCCGAAGGCAGAGAAGAATCCACATTACAAGGAACGCATCCGTGCGACGATTTATGAGCATAAAGACCAGTACATAGCATGCGGAGACGGCACATACCGTCTTACGTATCAGGTTGCATAAGGAGGAAAGTTAGATGTTTAAATTATTTAAAATGTTGAAAAGAAGAGTTCAGAAAAGAAAACCTGTAATAAACGTAACCGGAACACTGGCAAGGGCACTGCGCCCGGGAGTCCCTGCCGTATATATGTATCAGGGATATTTAATTCGAACAACAGCCGTGGAGGCCATTTTAGAAGTGGATCCTGACCATGTGCGGTTTGAAACAGAACACAGTATCTATTCCATTTCCTATTATGGACCGGAAGCAGAGAGTGTAAAACTTGCTGCATAGCAGATGGATTGGAAAGGAGACGGTAGGATGGAACTGGCATTAAGTCCGGACCTGATGTTTCTTAGGGATGAACTGGCATCACAGTTAAAGACACTTAAAACAAACCGTGACAGGGTTCCGCTTAAACTGTTACAGACCAGATATAAACAAGGGTATGATGCACTGAGGAGCGACATCAAGGAAAAAGCTTCAGAATATGTGATACAAGTAGCTCTTAAGGATATCCGGATTCATGCGGATTTTGTTAAAGAGGGTATTGCTATCATTGAAGAAATCATGCAGAACTCAGCTGATATGAAGGAATTATCGTATGCGGTATTTGCAAGACAGGATATGGAGGAAATCAATCTTCTGATAGAGAACCTGCGTAAACAGATAATTATGGCTTTGCAGCCATATGCCGACGGTAAAACAGTCCTTTTTGAAAAAATCGCGGAACAAGATTCTGAAAAAGTTTTAGAAATTTTCAAGTAATCGAAGAATTCAGGATATTTATTAATTGAGAGGAAGTTTAACGTGAAAGGAGATTTAGAATGAGTGAATTGGCTAGTACCGGATATGGTATGTATGAAGAAGTAGAAGTGGTAAACAACTTAAATAAAGTAAAAGGATTTGATCCAAGAAAGTATATGCGTCTGATTTCCAATGAAGGACAACAGAGTAGGTATTATTTGGATGTTGCGTTTAGAAAGCTTTGGTTCCGGCTTTGTTTCCCGGAAGGAAAGATTGTAAAGAAGCTGATTAAGCTGACTGACAATGTGGCTATTGTGGAAGCAAGGGTGTATTTGAACCGGAATGATGCGGAGGATAATTTTATTTCCAATGCACTGGCACAGAAGTACCAGTCCGGTGATGAGCAGTTTGGTAACAAATTTGTGGAACTGGCAGAAACCGCTGCAGTGGGACGGGCATTATCAGATGCCGGGTTCGGTCTGCAGTTCGCAGATACGGAAGGAGATATCGATTCGGAAATAACGGAAGCTCCAATTGTAGGTTTAGCTATGAACGGAATAAATCCGCTTCCTACAGGTACCTATATGGAGGATGCTTCTTTGGAAAACCAGTTGATGCAGGAACCGGAAGAAGTACCGTTTGAGGAAGCTTCTATCCCGGGCCAGTATGGAATTGAAGAATACATTCCGACACCGGCACAGGTAGGAGCTGCTATGAGACAGACGCCGGTACCACAACAGAACGGTATACCGGCAATGATGCAGACAGCACCAATCCAGAACCGGACGCAGCTAGTTCCTGCCATGCAGCAAAGTAGCAATGCGGCAGCACCGGCAGCAACCGGCACTAGGGAAATCCGAAAAGACATGTCGGTGGATGAGATTATGCAGCTGATGACCCGTGATACGGCTGCGGCAGTTGTGGTATCTGCCGGATATTATAAAGGGAAGACCCTTGGACAGATTGCAGTTGAAAAGCCGGAAAGCTTGGAGTGGTATGTAAAATCCTATGGCGGTGCTGACAATCTGCTGCGTGCAGCTGCTAAGTTTCTGATGGAAAAGGCGTATGCAAAAGCAGGATGATTCATGGCATAACTAAGGCGGTCCGGTAAAACCGGGCCGCAGAAAGGAGACAAGCCATGGAACAGGACTTTCCTTTTACCATCAGGGATGTTGCAGGAGTGCTGGGACTTCATATCAGGCATAAGAATGCCATCAGTTATGATGTGGACTGCCCTTTTTGCGGAGAGAAAAAAGGAAAACTAAATATTAATCTTAAAAAGAATGTGTTTAAATGTAACCGGTGTGGGGAAAGCGGCGGAATGCTTGCTTTATACGGAAAGCTCTATGGTGTTGATAACCAGACGGCATATCAGGAAATTAAGGATATACTGTATGGAATACGTAATGCAAAAGAGTATAAAGTGCAGACAAAGGCTGTTTTTGCGGAAGAACCTGAGATAACCAATTCTCCGCCTGCACCGGATGCAGTAAAACATAAAACCTATACTATGTTCTTTTCCATGCTGACCTTATCGGAAACACACAAGCAGAAATTATTACAGCGTGGGTTTACGGAAGGGCAGATAGAAAAAAACGGATATAAGAGTACACCGGTCTTTGGGTTTAAGAATCTGACAAAGAGGCTCATAGAAGCAGGATGTGAAGTAAAGGGGGTGCCGGGATTTTATCAGGAGGAAAATGGTGCATGGAGTGTCCATTTTAATCCTAAATCCGCAGGCTTCCTAATCCCTGTCCGCAACATGGAAGGTCTGATTGTCGGTGCCCAGATACGGCTGGACCATCCGCAGGATGGCAGAAAGTATATCTGGCTGTCCAGTGTGAATTACCATATGGGCACTTCATCGGGAAGCCCCCTGCATCTGGCAGGACGTCCCGGGGCAAAAACGGTGTTCATTACGGAAGGTCCGTTAAAAGGTGATCTGGCATTTGCTTTATCCGGCAGAACTTTTGGATGTGTGCCGGGTGCAAACCAGTATGCAAATCTTCCGGCTTTCTTAGCTTCCATGAAAGAAGCGGGAACCGAATTTGTTTATGAGGCTTATGATATGGACAAGCTGTTAAAACCGGTCTGCCGCAGAGATTATAATGCGGCATGTGTACATTGTCCGCATTATTCTAACTATCGGGAAGGGGTTCACATAGTATGTGAAAAGAAACAGACCAAGCGAAATAACATTCAGCGCGGGTGCAGGAAGCTTGCTGAAATATGCGGCGAGCTGAAACTTCCCGGGAAAATACTGACCTGGGATATGGACCAGGATGGCGACTGGGCAGAGCAGTTAAAAGGTGTGGATGATTATTTATTTCATTTGGAACGGAATAAGTAAAGAATAAGTAATGCATGGATGTTTCGGAGGAGTGCTTCTTTTGAGAAGTGCTTCTTCGAATTTTTTTTATGTATAAATGTTGGCTTTTACATATTCTGTGCGTATATAACAGTAAATAAGAAAAAAGGAGCGATATTTTATGAATCAGAAGCTTACAGTAGCCGTGGATCACGGCAACAGAAACATGAAAACCAGCCAGTTTGTATTCACTTCCGGTATTATTGAAAGTGACTGCAGACCGGTGCTGGGAGAGTTTTTATTTTACAATGGCCATTATTACACCTTATCTGAACAGAGAATTCCGTATATGAGGGATAAGACAATGGACAACCGATTCTTTATCCTGACTTTGTTTGCGATTGCGATGGAAGCAGAACGCAGAGGAGTGGTTGCAGACAATGTACTTCTTACCGTGGACCTTCCGGTAGGGCTTCCGCCTAAGCATTACGGAGCATTACATAAAAAGTTCCAGGAATATTTTACAGACAGGGGAATTCAGACCTTTACCTACCGCGGAAAAACATATCATGTGCAGATTGATAATGCCATTGCCTTTCCGCAGGATTATGCGGCGGCCATGACCATCTATAAGCAGATTTCCGATTACAGTAAAGTAATTACCGTGGATATCGGTGGCTTTACCCTGGATTATCTTCTGATGAGAAACGGGGCACCGGATCTGTCCGTATGTGATTCCTTGGAAAAGGGTGTAATTCCGCTTTACAATTCCATCATTTCCCGTATCAATTCGGAATATGACATCCTGCTTGATGATACGGATATTGACAGTATTATCAGGAACCAGAGGACCGACTATGAAGATTCCATTATCAACATGGTAAAAGAAATGACAAAGATGTATGTGGACGACCTTCTTGGCACCTTAAGAGAACGCGGACTGGATTTAAAAACAGGCTGTGTGGTATTTATCGGCGGAGGAGCACTGCTTCTTAGGGAATACTTAGAAGCATCCGGTAAGATTGGCAAATGCGTATTCATTGAAGATATCTGTGCCAATGCAAAAGGATATGAGTTACTTTACCAGGTACAAAAGAGAGGCAGGTAATGTTGCGTGGAGAAAAAGAATCCGTATGTTACAACAGTAGGATTTAATAAGGACGACCCGGACCATGTGAGGGTAGCTGAACTGCTAAATTCCATGGGCAGGGGAAAGGCCGGGTACCTGGTAAAAGCGGTACTGGCTTATCAGAGCGTGCAGGAAAGCGGTCAAGTTCCAATGCTGTCCGGAGGGCTGGTGGATTACGAACTGCTCCGGCGGATGGTTTTTCAGATACTGGATGAGAGGGATGGAAAACAAAGTTCGGCATCCGAGCATGAAACAAGACAGGACCTGAAAGAGGCGCAACAGGAGGAGAATAATCTGTTACAGGAATTCGATGAGGCAGATTTGGAAGGAATGTTGGTTTCTATGTTGGCGTTTCAGGGGCAGTAAGTTTGAACAATGAATTAATTAAACTCATAAAACCAATCTGGTCATATCGGTTTTATGAGTTTAATATTGTTTTATCTTCACATCCTCACCGATGTCTTATATGCAGTCGGTGATATTCCGGTTATTCGTTTAAACATTCTTGTAAAATGATGAATACTGGTATAGCCAAGCAATTCTGAAATCCGGGTAATATTATGATAATCTTTATGGATGCTTTTCTTGGCTTCAATAGTTTTCTGTCTGATTCCAAAAGCCATATGTTAATTTTACACCACTTTATAGGGAATGGCACTAAAAGTGCTTAGTAAAGCTTTCTAATTGTTATACTGTTATAGGGTGATTTTTGAGATTTTGGGATATACAATGCGGTGAAATTTGTAATTCATTCTTTAAATCAGCTCCGATGTCATAGTGAAACGGGTAAAATTTGCAAATTACATATTTTATTGCCAAATATTGAGGAATTGAAGAATAACTAAGGATTTGTTAAAATTGCCGTAAACAGAAGCGGAAAGGAGAAAAAAATTGTGACTAATGTACAAGGGAGAGCAAAAAGACCTGCATCGGTCGTATGGAAAAGTATTTTAAAACATTGGCAATTATATGTGTTATTGTTACCTGCAATTATTTATACAATCATATTCGCGTATAAACCAATGTACGGTATTTTAATGGCATTTGAAGATTTCAGCATTAAAAGAGGTGTGTGGGGAAGCGAATGGGTCGGATTTGATCATTTCGCGAGACTATTTAAGTCATATTGGTTTCCTATTATATTGAAAAATACACTAGTAATAAGTTTGCTTAATTTAATTTTGGGTTTTCCATTTCCGATTATATTAGCATTGTTATTAAATGAGGTGAAAAATACTAAGTTTCGAAGTACAATACAAACTATTTCGTATGCACCTCACTTTATTTCGACAGCAGTAATATGTGGTATGATACTGTTATTTTTGAGTCCAAGTAATGGAATTATTAATAAGTTTTTAAATATGCTTGGACAAGAGTCTGTATTCTTCATGCAGCATGCAGGGATGTTTAAGTGGATTTATGTTATCACTGGAATATGGCAGACGATGGGATGGAGTTCAATTATATATTTTGCTGCATTATCTAGTGTTGATAAAGCTTTACTTGAAGCGGCAGATATTGATGGTGCGACACGCATGCAAAAGATACGATTCATAAATCTCCCAGCAATTTTGCCAACTATTGTAACAATGTTAATATTGCAATGCGGTCGTATTTTGAGTGTTGGCTACGAAAAAGTTTTCTTATTACAAACAGATACAAACTTGGTCGGTTCGGAAATAATTTCTACATATGTATATAAAGTAGGCTTGGAACAATCCGATTTTTCGTTTTCGACAGCAATTAACCTTTTAAATACGGTTGTTAACTGTGTGGTTTTAATTATTGCAAATAAATTATCAAAAAAGATCACAAAGACGGGATTGTTTTAAGGAGGTGTGTACACAGATGAAATCTTTTAAGAAGTTTATCAGAAGTGATAAATTCTTTCAGACAGTGATAAGTGTAATTTTATGTGTATTTGCCGTTACACAATTATATCCACTTATATATGTTGTTAGCGCCTCTTTGAGTGCACCTTCTGCAGTATCTAGCGGCAAGTTAGTATTGTTTCCGGTGGACTTCACGTTGGAAGGATATGAGTACATATTACAACATAAAGATATTTGGATTGGGTATGGTAACACAATTCTTTATACTGTTTTAGGAACGATTGTAAATTTAATTGTGACATTAACTTGTGCTTATGCGCTGTCAAGAGAAGAGGTAGAAGGTAAAAAAATCCTCATGATATTCTTTATGATTACCATGTACATCAGTGGTGGACTTATTCCAGAATATCTGAACGTAAAGAGTCTAGGTCTCTTAAATACTAGAACCTATATGATTATAGGTGGTGCATTGTCAGTTTACAACATGATTGTAGCTAGAACTTTTTTTGTTAATTCAATTCCAAATGAAATAATTGAAGCAGCAAAGATTGATGGATGTAGTGATTTTGGGACATTTCTAAAAATAGTATTACCTTTATCAAAAGCGTGTGTTGCAGTCCAAATCTTATATTATGGCGTTGCTAGATGGAATGCTTACTTTAATGCCATGATTTATTTAGATGATAGAGATAAGTATCCTTTACAAATGTTTCTTCGGGAAATTCTGATTCAAAGTAAAATTTCTATGGATGCAGCAATGGCAATGACAGCCGAAGAAGCCAAACTAATGGCAGAAATGGCCGAGCGGGCTGATTTGATGAAATATTGTGTTATTGTTGTTAGTACGTTGCCAATGATGATCATTTATCCGAAACTTCAGAAGTTTTTCGAAAAGGGTGTAATGATTGGTGGCGTAAAGGGATAATGAGTAAATAACCACTTTGTAAGTGGTAAAATAAAAAGAAGGAGGATCTCAATAATGAGAAAAAAAATCTTATGTGCACTTCTTGCAACAACTCTTTTATGCGGAATGTTAGTAGGATGTGGACAAACTGAAGGAAAAACTAATGAGGAGGGCAAGGGAACTACACAGACATCTCAGACAACGCCAGGGGCTTCTGCTGAGAACAATAATGCAGAGGAATCCGGACGTATTTCTGATAAGACTATCACATTGACTGTTGCAGGTCAGTACAGTACAGGTGCTACTAGTGAATGGAATGATACATTGCAGTTCCAAGAATATGAAAAACGTCTTGGAATTAAGCTGGATGCAACTACTTATGACAGTGAAACTTGGCCAAGTAAGCTTACATTAATGTTGGCTGGTGATACTATGCCAGATATTCTCGCAGGAGCTGATTTAACTGCTGATCAGGTAGCAAAATATGGTAAAGACGGATACTTCCTTGATTTCAGTAAATATTTAGATATTATGCCTAATTTAAAAGCTATTATGGAGAAGTATCCTCAGTATGCAGCTGCCTTAAGAGACGAAGAGGGACATATTTATGCGTTACCTTCTCTCAATGGTTATGATGCGATTGCATTAACAGAAATCACATTGATTAACAATGCTTGGTTAGAAAGAGTTGGCAAAGAAGTTCCTACATCCTTAGATGAACTTTATGATGTTTTAGTTGCTTTTAAGGAACAGGATGCAAATGGAAATGGAGATCCTAATGATGAAATTCCTCTTGCTATTGCAGTAGGTGATAGTAAAGTTTACTATCGTAATGAACAGTACATCTTATTCGCTCATGGCATCAATAGTAAAAATTATACCTATCATTTAATGGCTGATGAGTCCGGTAAAGTAGTTTTAGGTGATACTACCGAAAACTATAAGGATTTCTTAAAGTATATGAATAAATTATACAGCGAAGGTTTAATGAATCAAGATGCTTATGTTCTCACTTTATCTGAATGTAAAGAATTGATTAAGGCCAATAGAGTAGGTGTTTCCTGTGGTAGCTTAGATTGTTATGGAGACAGGGTATGGGAGAACTTTACACAGCTGATTGGATTTACTAGTGATTATTGCGAAAATCAGAGTGTTACTACCAGTAATCGTGTAAATGCAAAATACAAGGTAGCAGTAAATTCCGAAGTAAAATATCCAGAAGAAGTAGCTAAATTCATCGACTATTTATTTACACCAGAAGGAGCACTTTCTGCAGCAAATGGTTACGAAGGTGTAACTTTTGATTATGCAAATGTATTTGGTATTGGTACGGTGGATCATGCTAAATATGGCGAAGCAGAAGGTATTTCTGCTGATGCTTATCGTAAGCAAGAAATTGCTTTAAATGCTTTTTCATTACTTACAGTAAACGAAGGTACAATTTATGATTTACTTGTACGTGTAACAGATGAACAGTTAGTATCGGATGAGGTAATGTCCCTGACTACTTTAAATGGTATGAGAGCTGTACGTATGAGAGAAGATGGCGTTGTTGTCAATGAATCTTTCCCTGCATTACAGTACACAGCTGATGAGATGACAGAACGTGCTTCTTTATATAACGATATCAACACATACTTAATTACTGCAAAGGCGGATTTTATTATTGGCGAACGTGATATTGATAAGGAATGGGATGCGCATATTGCAAAATTAAAGGAAATCGGTTTGGACAGATTGATGGAAATTGAGAATGCTGCTTATGCAAGATATTTATTAAGAGTCAAGTAATCTTAAAAAAAGGGTAATCCTCAAGCCAAGTATGGCTTGAGGACTCCCTTTTTTATGGCTCTATTAAAATATCTTTCCGTTATAATAGAACGTAAGAAAATTCTGTTACAACGAAAAGACATTTTTACATTATAAAAATTTTAACTAATCGATGTAATGTGCTTTCATTTAGCACAAAATAACAGTATCATATTTATAAGAAAGGAAATAGGAGGAGTTGTTTGTATGACATTTGAAAAACGATATTTGATGAGGTTCTTTTTATTAAATATGTGTCTTATTATTCCTATGGTTATTATAAGTATTTTTGCTGTTAATATGGTGGCTAATGAAACTAAAAAAATAGAAAAAAATACAGCAATCCAGAGATTAAATGATGTGGCTGCAAGTTTTGAAGCAGACTACCAGGAATATGTAGATGAAAGTATAGTCTTATTTTCACGCGAAGAGTTAAGATATAGTCATATTACCGGAAAAGCGAGCGATACTATAAAAGCAATTGACATGCTAAGATTAAAAAGACAATTTGATAATCGTATTCATGCAGTACTTATTTGTTATGGTACAGATTATGTTTATACTTCATCAGGAGTAGCAACGAAAAAAGTATATTTTGGGATAGATTTAAAGTGTCAAGATGAAAGTGTTAATAGGGGATTAGATATTATTGACTCAGGTGAAAATGCGCTTACGTTTTTGTTTACATCTAAGGATGACGGCTTCTTAATGTATACATGTTATACAAAAGATATACGTTTAAATCAGACTTCGGTGAGTTTTTTGATTCCATTTGAACAGATAAAAAATAAGTTTGCTCATTTGCAGGAAGGGCAGTTCTATCGAATGGAACTGAAAGATGGAGCTGTATTGATAGTTGGGCGTGATTTCGGCGGAGAAATTGTAATAGTACCGCAGGAAGAATGGGAGCAAATAACGAATGATGCTCAATATATAATGGAGGAGGTAGAAAATGAGATCTTAGGAATGACTACTGCGTTATACTATAAAGAATCTTCTTTTGGCGTCAATAGAGGTCTGCAACAGTTACAAATGATAAATATGATACTAATTGTTGCTGGGATTATATTATCTGCTTTGATTTCTTGGTCTATTAGTAGAAAGCGAATTAGTGAGGTCGTTTATTTGGAGAATGTAGCACGCGGGCAAATGGAACGCTTCCTTAAGAATAATAATGTATATAGCAGGCTTCAAGGAATAATTACTTCCGGTATCCATGAGAAGAAGGAATATGAAAGTAAAGTTACTACATATGAGTTAAAAGTCAAAGATTTATTAGCTGATATGATTTTTCATGGGGCGATAAGGGATATAGAAAATATGGAGTTCACTTTTCGTGAGCTTGGATTTGTAGGAAGTCCCAAATGTTTTTTCGTAGGAGTAGTTAGTTCAGATACTGACTTAGAGTCTATATTATTACCTTCAATATTAGATGACAAGTTGAAGACGTATGTGATAAATGAAGGGAAGAGTTTGCTTGTTTTTTTATATGATTTACCTACCAGTAATGATGAAAATCAAGTACAGAGAAAACATGTAGCAAATGAAATAAGAAGTTATCTTCACAACCTGAATATTAGAAAAGTTCGCATTGGATTAAGTCAAATGTATAATGATGTAATGCTGATTAAGAGTGCCGTTACTGAGGCAATCGATGTATTGGAATATATATTAACAGGACAAATCCGCGATTTTTGTGGTTGTGGAGAAAACATGGTAGAGTTTACCCATTTTTTGATTCCGGATACGCTGATTTTAAACAATTTTCGGGAAGCATTGAAGGAGCATAATTTAGAAACTGCTCAGAAGTGGTTTTATCATATTTTGCATCAGTATGCGACACAAGAATGTTCTCAAGAGAATAAACAGTATATTAGATATACTATTATGCAGTGTATTGTACAGTTTTTAAATGAGGAGACAAGTATAGATAAGCCGATACTTTTAAAATATTGTTTAGATATAGATATTACAGACGAGAAAATCTTTGTGAAAAATGTGACTAATGTATTGAAGCGATGTTTAGACAAAAAAGAAGACGATAATTTTACGAAGATGCTTGAATTTATTGGAGAGAATTACATGCGTAGTGACTTGACCTATGAAGAGGTGGCGTTGGCTGGAGGCGTAAGTAAAACATATATAAGTAAGATATTTCAGGCAAAGTTAGGAATGTCATATATTGAGTATTTAACAAGAGTTAGAATGGATAAAGCATGTATGTTATTGCGAACCTCAGATTACAGTATTGGTGAAATTGTGCTCCTGGTTGGATATGATGATACATCTAGTTTTCGTAGAAATTTCAAAAAGAGATATGGTATGGGACCGACAGAGTATCGTAAGAAAGAACAACAGGTAAATGAGAAAGGATAGTATTGAGGTATTTCGATGAACACAATTGAGAGTTTTGTTTTTGAACAGCATATGGAAAAAATAAATACAAAGTGGGACGAATTTTCACAAGAAATAAAAGATGTTCAAGGTCCAGATATATTTAGTATTTTGTATGCAACAGATATACATTATATACGTAAGTTTGCTATGTATGTCCCAGCATATTATAAAGTGAAGGAAATGGTAGAATTTTCGCAGTTTGCAGGTTTTGATTTGCTTGCTCTTACTGGAGATCTGGTAGATGGTAATACAACATTAAAGAGGCAAAAAAGAGACTTGGGTGACTTGATAAGTTTAGTTCGCGAAGCAAAGACTACGGCTGTACTTATATCTAAAGGGAATCATGATGATTGTTCATGGTATGCGTATAAAAATAGTATGGGAATAGAAGCTGTTCTTTCTCCAGAGGCCTGGTATTCATATGTAGTGAACCCTATCCGTGTTCAATATCCAATAACTGTAGATACTGAAAATATTACGGGTGGTTATTATTACATAGATTATCCTTTACATAAAATAAGAGTAATCAATATAAATACAAATGATCTTCCAGTTGTTATGGATGAAGAAGGAAAGTTAAGAAAAGAATATTGTGGACAATGGAATTTCGGAATAAGTGAAAAACAGCTGAAGTGGCTTGTTGAAACGTTAAGTTTTGAAGAAGATGGATGGTCAGTTGTTTTTATGTCTCATGAATTTCTTACTAATGAACAAAATGACAAAATAGTTAGAAATGGTGATTTGGCCTGGAAGATTATTCAAGCATATAAAAGAAACGAAAAGGGTAGTGTGACTTCAGAAGAAGCGCATTTGGAAGCGCATGTTCAATTTGATTTTACTAACAATCAATCGAATGATGTATTGGTATATATGTTTGGTCACAGACATGTGGATCTGTCTTTTGTATTAGATGGTATTACAGCGATAGCAACTAAAAATTTACTTGGTAATGTAAAAAAGAATTGGGACGATATCAATGAAACTATTGATGGCGGATGGGACTGTGTTTTCATTGATAAAAAAAGAAGAAAATTACAGATAAAACGCTATGGTGTTAGTGGTTCAAATCGTGAAGTAGAGCTTTAAACTGTAACGAAAAGGAGGATATTATTGTATGAAGCCATATTTTGAAGAAGGAAGTAGTATTACCGGAAAGTCATGTGAAGTGATCAGAACAATTGTTAATCGATACATGAAAGCTAATCCGGCCAGACCATTTTCTTACAGGGCGTTTTCAAGAGAAGGGTTTAATAGGGATGCAGATGGCAGATGTGTTTTGGATTTTGCTCAGAAGTTTCCAAATGCTAAAAATGGAGATTTCGCCTATGCATTTGCTAAATTTCATAGTCGTGAAAATAGAACGCTGACACTATCAGTAACAGCGCATAATTATATGGAATTGTACATTAATGGGATCAAGATAACCCAGACAAATATCTGGGATGAAGTTGTCTACGATAAGCGATTTGTTGATATACCAGTTGAGGAAGGTACTAATACGATATTTGTAAAGTGCAAAAAAACTGCGTTGGGATTCCAATGCAAGTTAGGAAGTCATAGAAACAAATGGGATCCTGTGAATTTTTATACGGCATTTGCCGAGAACGATGGAGAAATTGGTTGGAATTACTGTGGTCCGTTTGGAGAAGATATCATTAAGGAAAGTCCTAAATTAAATGATTCCATGCAGGAGTTTTGGCTGCCGCAGCCATACAAAAATAGGCTGCCGAAGGTACATAGCAATGAAGAAATATATGCAATCTCTATGATTTTGTGTAAAGAAGATGCTGAGGTAGCTATTTCGTGTAATGTCTCCGCAGATATGGAATTATATGTGAATGGTTCGTTAGTAGCTAGCGGAAATAACAATATAAACATCAATTTGAATTTATTGAAGGGTGAACATTCATTATCGCTTCGTATGTGCAATTTGAGTGGAACAGAATTTGATTGTACTGTGCAAGGAGGGAAACTATGTTTGCCAGAATGTATTAAAGACATCAGAGGAAATTGGTTATTTCTGCATAGTAAAGACGAAAAAGCTAAATTAGGATTCGATATGTATACATTGTATGATGCGTATGAACCAGAACAGAAAACCTTCTTTTTATGTGATGAAAATACACATTTAAGGCCGGTATTAGAAGAAGATTTGTTTGGTAAGAGTAATTACCCAGTTGGTGTTGTGTTATACGGATTGTTAAAAGCAGGAGAATATTTAAATGATAAAGAGGTATTAACATATGCACATGAGCATTTAAAAAGTTGTTATGCCGCTATGGAATATTCTTTATGGGATGAAAAAATGTTTGGTTATCCTTGCATTAATCATCAGTTGGTAGGACTTGCCTCGCTTGACGACTGTGGTTCTTTTGCGTCCGCTGTGTTAGAAGATTATTTATATCACAATGCAGATGAAGCGGTGGTGTCATTTGCGGAATATGTGGCAGAATATATTCTAAATAAACAGGAAAGACTCGAAAATGGTATGTTCTATCGAGAACAGCCAGGACACTTACATCAAAATTCTATTTGGGCAGATGATTTGTATATGAGTACACCATTTATGAATAGGTTTGCCAAAATTAAAGGTGATAAAGATGTGATAGATGATGTTGTCAATCAGTTCTTATGTTTTAAAGAAAAGTTATTTATGGAAGAAAGTGGGTTGATGAGTCATGTGTATAATTTAACCTACGGTTTGCCTACACGTATTCCGTGGGGAAGAGGGAATGGATGGGTTCTGTTCTCTTTGTCAGAGTTGTTGATGGTACTTCCAACAGATCATAAAGACTACAATGAAATACTGAAGTTTTTTGTAAAGATTTCACAAGGATTTTTAAATCAGATTGATGATGATGGAATGCTACATCAAGTTCTCTGGGATCATGAATCTTATGGAGAAGCTTCATGTACATCTATGTGCGCCGTTGCATTCGCACGAGGAGTACGTATGGGAATATTACCTGAAGAACCGTATAAATTAGCGAGTGAGAGATGTGTAGAAGCATTAAAACGATATTGCGTTGATAATCAAGGTAATGTTTATGGAGTTTGTTGTGGCTCCGGCTACTCTTATAGAGAAGAGTATTATAAGAATGAATTACCATGGGTTCTGAATGATACTCACGGTACAGGCATTGTTTTACTTGCTATGGTTGAAGTGGAAAAGAATAAAGAACCAAAATAATAGAAAAGAATGGTGAATTATTACTGATGGAGGGAAGATATGAAGAATGTACTATTAATAGGAGATTCTATTCGTATAGGATACGATAAAGCGATTCGCAATACGTTAGAGGGAAAAGCAAATGTATACTTTCCAGATGATAATTGTCGATTTGCATCTTATATTTTACGTTATCTAAATGAGTATAAGGAATATGTAATGGGAGATAAACCGGTTGATGTGTTACATTGGAATGCTGGTCTGTGGGATTGTTTGCGTTTGTTCGGAGAAGAGCCGCATACACCATTAGAAATTTACACATATTATATTGATAGAATATGTAAGAGAATTAAAAATACATTTCCCGAAGCTAAAGTGATTTTTGCTACTTCTACTAGTGTACAGACTGAAAGAATGTCTTTTGATAAAATTCGATATAACGAAGAGATAGAGGAATATAATGCTGCTGCGGTAGAAGTGGTTACTTCATATGGATTCGAAGTGAATGATTTATATGCTGCATCGCTTTCTTTGCCTGCAGATGCACATTCAGATGAAGTGCATTTCTATACGCCAATGGGGACACGGGTGTTCACAGAGCAAGTACTTTCTTATATTCTTCCGGCACTTGGTATTGATGAAAAAGTAGAATATATGGAGGAATTATATACAGATAAGCCGAGCGGATTCTAGTTTATATTGTGCTAATAGATTATTTAATATATTTTGTTTAAATGTAAAATACATATTTTAGTATTTGACTGGCTTTGAATATTATTTCTGGGAGGAAAAATAATGAGCATATGTTTTGATCCAAATGAAAAAATATTTTATTTAAATACGCCAAATACAAGTTATGTGATGGGGATATATTGTGGAAAACTATTGTTGCATTTGTATTATGGCAAGAAAATAGATAGATTTGTTAATTTTATTGATTATCTTCCGGTTGCAGTCGACTTACCATTTTCTCCAATTGATATAGAAGAAACAAATGCGAGTTCGAATCTGTTGCCTATGGAATATCCTTGTTATGGAAATGTAGATTTTAGAACCCCTGCATTTCATGCTGAATATGAGAATGGGAGTACATTGACAAGGTTTGAATATGTGGGGCATGAAATAGCAAAAGGAAAAAAGAAACTTAACGGTTTGCCTGCTACATATGTAGACGAAGACAACGAAGCGGATACATTATACATAACATTGAGAGATGAATTAACTGGGATAGAAGCAATATTGTCTTATACTGCCTACAACAAAATAGATGCAATAGCTAAAAGCGTAAAAATTCAAAATGCCGGAAATCAAAATATTAGTATTAAAAGTGTATTGAGTAGCACGACATATCTGTTTGATAAAGAGTTTGAATTTGTACATCTGGAAGGCTCTTGGGCGAGAGAAAGAAATATTCAGAAAAAATCACTAATGAATGGGATTATGCAAATTGACAGCAAAAGAGTATCAAGCAGTCACACTCATAGCCCGTTTTTGGCTCTTGCGAGACCTTGGGCAACAGAAATTCAAGGTGAAGTTTATGGGTTTAGTCTGGTTTACAGTGGTAATCATATTGAACAAGTTGAAGTCAGTGAATATGACGTGGCAAGAATAAATGTGGGAATCAATCCGTTTGGATTTAACTGGATATTGGCACCTAAAGAAGAATTTCAAGCACCAGAAGTTGTTCTGACATATTCAAATGAAGGATTTGGTAAAATGTCGAGAACATATCATGAACTTTATCGTTCTCGCTTGTGCAGAGGAAAATATAGAGATATTGAAAGACCGGTGCTGATTAATAACTGGGAAGCAACTTATTTTGATTTTAACGAGGAAAAAATTCTAAATATTGCAAAGAAAGCTAAGGATGTAGGCGTTGAACTGATGGTTCTAGACGATGGATGGTTTGGCAAGAGAAATAGTGATAATTGTTCTCTTGGAGATTGGGTTGCAGACAGAAATAAGTTACCAAATGGAATAGAAAGCTTAGCTACTAAGATAACAGAATTAGGAATGAAGTTTGGGCTATGGTTTGAACCAGAAATGATTTCTGAAGATAGTGAACTATATAGAATTCATCCGGATTGGTGTATTCATGTGGAAGGCCGTAAAAGAAATCCAGCTAGAAATCAGCTTGTATTGGATCTGTCAAGAAAAGATGTCCGTGATTATATTGTTGATAGTGTATCTAATATATTAAAAGCTGCGCCAATCTCATATGTAAAATGGGATTATAATAGGAATATATCTGATATAGGTTCAGAAGGATTACCGGTGGAAAGACAACAGGAATTACCTCATCGATATGTACTGGGAATTTATGAGATATTAGAACGAATAACCACAGCATTTCCGGACGTTTTATTTGAAGGGTGTTCCGGAGGAGGTGGTAGATTTGATGCAGGAATGATTCACTATTATCCGCAGTATTGGACCAGTGACAATTCAGATGCAATTGAACGTCTTTACATACAACATGGAACTAGTATGGTAATGCCGGTTTCTACTATGGGAGCTCATGTTTCAGCGATACCAAATCATCAGGTTGGAAGAAGTACTCCACTGAAAATGCGTGGGAATGTGGCTATGTCTGGACAATTTGGATATGAACTCGATTTAAATACTTTAGATGATGATGAGTTGGAATTGGTAAAACAACAAATAACAGACTATAAGAAAATAAGAGAAGTTATTCATCATGGCAATATGTATCGTTTAAAGAGTCCATTTGAAGGAAGAAATACTGTTTGGGAATATATTTATAAAGATAAGGTAGTGCTAATGTATTTTACGATGTTTACCAGAAGCCAACTAGGAAAAATACAGGTTAAGTTACAAGGACTGGAAGATAGCGTACAATATGTGGAAACTTTGAGTGGTCGAACGTATAGCGGAAGTTATCTTATGAATGTTGGATTGTATTTTGATAATAATAAGGAGTTTAACTCTGAAATACTAGTTTTTGAAAAAAAACAATGAAGTATACAGTGAAAAAGTGCTATTAATTACATTTTCTGAATTTGTAACAGGAGTACAAGAATAATGGATTTTACGAACTTAAAGATGTTTATGAATCATATGGCTGAAGAAAGAACACCAGGAAATAGTATTGAGGTTTTTCTGAAAGGTAAGAGAGTCTTTCAATATTTTGCTGGATATGCAGATCTTGAAAATGCAATTCCTTTGGTTGGAGATGAAATGTACAATATTTATTCATGTTCAAAAATAACCACGGTAGTTGCAGGTGTTCAATTATTAGAACAGGGGAAAATACTACTTTCAGATCCATTGTATGAATATATGCCAGAGTTTCGCAATATGTTCGTATTGAGCGCAGAAGGTAACTTAACCAGAGCGAATAACTATATAACTGTTGGAGATTTGTTCTCTATGACAGCAGGATTTACATATAACCTTGAAGCGCCTGGATTTCAAAAAGCTAGAGAGGTAACAGCAGGAAAAATGGATACAGTGAGAACAATACAGTGTATTGCTAGGGATCCGCTTTCCTTTGAGCCGGGAACTCATTGGCAGTACAGTATTTGTCATGACGTTTTGGCTGCACTAATCAGCGTTGTATCAGGACATAAATTTAGGGATTATGTGAAGGAAAATATATTTGAACCATTAGAAATGAAAGAAAGTGTATATCATCAAACGCCAGAGGTGTTGGAAAAAATGGCACAGCAATATTTGTTTATACAATCTAATGATGAAAATAACGGAAATGTCCAAGGAGATGAGAGATTTAAGGATGGCTATTTCAAAAATGTAGGAAAAGCAGTCAAGCATATTTTAGGAGAAGAATATGATAGTGGCGGGGCTGGAATCATTACTACTGTATCTGATTATGCAAAATTAATGGCAGCACTAGCAGGATATGGCACAGGAGTTAACGGAGAAAGAATTCTTTCGCCTGGCTCTATAAATCTCATGCGGGCAAATCGTTTAAGTGATGTACAGAAAGAAGATTTTAATTGGAAGCATTTGGCAGGATATGGTTATGGACTTGGAGTAAGAACTCACATTAGTCAAGTAAAGTCTGGAATGATTTCTAATTTAGGTGAATTTGGATGGGATGGTGCGGCAGGAGCTTTATCAATTGTTGATCCTGATATTGGGTTGGGAGTTTTCTATGCGCAGCATACTTTAAATCCTCGAGAGAATTACTACCAACCACGAATTCGCAATGTAATATATTCTTGTCTGAAATAATCCATACAGATTGGTGGATGGCTTATTAGCTGATATGTAACAGAGTTAGAATGATAGACTGTATAAAAACTATATATTTTAGGAGAATCAAAATGAAAGTAAATAAAATTGACGTAGTGTCTAATACGCACTGGGACAGAGAATTCAGATTTAGTTTTGAAAAAACACGGCACAATCTTTTGGTTATGCTTGATACGACCTTAGATATCTTGGAAAGTGATCCGGATTATCATTCTTTCACAATGGACGGTCATTCTATTATGATAGAGGATTATCTTGAGATGCGACCTGAAAGACGGGAACAAGTTGAGAAATTTGTAAAGGAAGGTAGATTGATTATTGGACCTTACTACACACTTCCTGAAGAATTTACAATTTCTCATGAAGCACTTATAAGAAACCTTATGTTAGGTCGTGAAACGGTAGAAAAATATGGTGGAAAAACAGGAACGGTTGCATATACACCTGCATCATGGGGACAGACAGGTCAGTATCCACAGATTTTGGTTGATTTTGGTCTTGATAAGATGATGTTTTACCGTGGCCTTTCTCACCACGAGGCGCCTGCTGAATATATCTGGCAGGGTGTTGATGGCACAAGAATGCTTGCAAGTCGTTTTGCACTTTACTGCCGTTATAACTGGTATTATCAGGTACATCGCGCTGTTTCAAGAAACAGAGTGTGGTCAAAGGACTATAAATGGGGCGAATTCGATGAGGCTCCGTTCAGACGTGCAGATGGTTTTGTTGGTGCAGCTATTAACTATGACTTGAAAGCACCGGTTGCAAATTACGAGAAAGAAAATTTAAAAAAAGCAATCCTTGATATGCTTGAAGAAGAAAAAGGACATTTCACAACACCGATCTTCTTAGGAATGAATGGACATGATATTTCTGTTGGATTCCCGAAAGAAAGTCAGGTTATTAAAGATGCTAATGCAATTTTTAATGGTGAAATTGAATTTGAACACACAAACCTTGAGAAGTTTTGGCAGGATGCAGAAAAGTATCTTGACAAGGATAATATGACTGTTCTCAAAGGTGAAAGAAGAGCCTATCTCAAAGAAGGCAGATGGACGTTCCTGATGCCGGCTACAATCAGTGCAAGAACTTACCTTAAACAGGCAGATTTTAATGCGTATACCAATCTTGCTTATTATGCGGAACCACTTAATGCAATGGCTGGAAATGACAGTACCGAATATTTAAAGAGAGGTTGGAAGTATCTTATTTCCAATCATACACACGATGCAAATGGGGGCTGCGCACCTGACTGTGTATGCAAGGATATTGAATATAGATATAGAAAAGCAAGTGATATTGGTGAAATTGTTGCAGATGAAGCAATGGTTGAAATTGCAAAAAATCTTTCTCCTGAAGGACAGGCACAAGATGTACTTCAATTGATAGTTTATAACACACTTCCTTTCGAAAGAGATGTTGTTGTTCCTCTTGATCTTGAAGTTCCAAAGGAATTTGGTAACGGAATCGAAATTGATGGTGTTAAACTGCAGTTAATTACAAGTCAAAAATCAAGTATCTTTGTTGATAACATTTGGGATGTACCTACAATCCTTGAAAGTGTCAATCACAGAGTTTATGCGAAATTTGAAAAGATTCCTGCATTCGGTTATAAGACATTCGAGATTAAGAAAAATCCAAATAAGCTCTTAAAGACTCCAGGAATTGCACTTGGTAATGTAATGGAAAATGATAAGCTTAAGGTTACTGTTAACGGCAATGGAACAATAGATGTAATCTATAAAGAAACAGGGAAGGTATATAAGAACCTGAACTACATGACATCTCAGGGTGAAATCGGTAATGCTTGGAACCACAAAGCTCCTGAATTTGACAGGAAATATAATACCCTTGGGGCAAATGCAAAGATTTATGTTACAGAAAGTGGAGCGCTTACTGGTTCAATCGTTTGTGAATATGATTTTGAACTTCCTGAAAGTTGTGAAGTTAATCCAAGTGATATTTACAAAAAAATGCCTGTTAAGATTACATATACTCTTGATGCCGGCGCAGATTACGTGAAAGTGAAAGTTGAAGTGGATAATAATATCAAAGACCATTGGTTCAGAGCAAATTTCCCGACAGATATTAAAACAGAAGTATCTATAGCAGACAGCCACTTTGATATTGTTAAGAGAAGTGTAGAAATTCCTGATTCTACAGGTTGGGTAGAGCAGGCGTTTGGAACCCAGCCTTTAAGAACTTTTGCGTCTGTAACGGATAATGAGAATGGTTTTGCGGTTATGCCAAAAGGTCTTTTTGAATACGAAGTATTTGATGACAGTGTCATGGCATTAACTCTTATCAGAGCGTGCAGAATCAAGCTGGCTGTATCAGAAGAAAAGATAACAGAACTTTCGGACGAGGGTGTTCAGTGCCCAGGAAAGCAGACATTTGAGTATGCGCTTACATTCTATAAGGATAATTATAATGAACTTCCAAATAAAGCCGCTGAATATTTTGTTCCGGTTAAATGCGCAGTATGTGGAAGAGGTAAGGGAACATTGCCGAAGGAAAACAGTGTATTAAGTGTTGAAAACAAAAATGTACATGTTACCTCAATTAAGAAAGCTAATGACGGCAATGGGGTTATAGTTAGATTGTATAACCCGACAGAAAAAGAACAAAAATTCAGTTTTGGTGACAAATGTAAGTCTGTTGAAATTAACAGTATGGCAGAAGAATTTAAGGCGGAAGCTGCGCCGGAAGTTACCGTTACTGCAAAGAAAATATCGACTTATCGATTAAATTTCTAAGGAGTGTGTATATGAGCGAAGTAATAGTTGCAGGACATATTTGTTTGGATGTAATACCTGCATTTTATAACCAGAATAAAACCATGGAGGAACTTTTTGTCCCTGGTAAGCTTATTAATATGGATAAAGTTAAGTGTTCCACAGGAGGTCCTGTTTCTAATACAGGTATCGCAATGAGTATACTTGGTGCAGATGTTAGCCTAATGGGCAAAATCGGTGATGATATGTTTGGTTCGGCTACTCTTAAAGAGCTTGAAAAGTCGGGACACAATAAGGGGATGATTGTTGCCGAAGGTGAAAATACATCCTATACAATAGTTATTGTTCCTCCTGGATACGACCGAATTTTTCTGCATCACACAGGGGCGAATGATACTTTCTGTGCGGATGATATCGATTATGAGATGGTTAAAGAAGCAAAGCTTTTCCATTTTGGATATCCTCCTCTTATGAAAAAGATGTATGAAAATGACGGAGAGGAACTGATCAAGATTTTCAAACGTGCGAAAGAACTTGGAGTTACAACAAGTCTTGATATGAGTCTTCCTGATGCAAGCTCGGAAAGTGGTAAAGTGAACTGGGAAAAAATTTTAAAGAGACTTTTGCCTTATGTAGATATTTATATTCCAAGCGTTGAAGAAACCATGTTTATGATTAGTCGTGAAGATTTCAATGCTCTTAATGAAAAAGCTGATGGTGGAGATTTGCTTTTAAATCTTGATATAAACAAGCTGCAGGAATTAGGTGATAAGCTTATGAGTATGGGAGCAAAAGTTGCTGTAATTAAATGCGGCGTAAGAGGATACTACATAAGAACTAACAACCTTGCTGGTATGGGCAAGGTAAAACCTGCTGATATGGAAAACTGGAAAAACAGAGAACTTTTTGAAGAAAGTTTTCATGTTGAAAATATAGCCGCAGCCACCGGTAGCGGTGATAGTAGTATTGCAGGATTTTTAACCGCATTTATAAACGGAAAGTCTATTGAAGAAACGATTAGAATTGCGTGTGCGGTTGGTGGCCAAAATGTGCAGACATATGATGCCTTGTCAGGAATTAAAACTTGGAATGAAACACTTGCGATGATTCCTAACTGGAAGAAAAATAAGGTTGAAATTTCGGGCGATTATTGGAAATATGATGCTGAAAAAGCGGTTTGGGTTGGCATGCAGAACAAATAATTTTGGAGGTAGAAGATATGAATATTGATACATATAACAAAATGACAGCTCTAGCAAGAGAATATTATCAAAAGGCTGGAATTGTTGTAAGAGAAGATGAGCAGATAGAAGTTGCAGATTTTAATCTCGGTATGGTAGAAAAAGTTGGTCTTCAGCTTTGCGTTTATATTAATACAGAAAGGGTATGTGCAAAAGAAATGGTACTTTTGCCTTATCAGACCTGTCCTGAACATAAACATATTGCATCATATGGCATGGAAGGAAAAGAAGAAACTTTTAGATGCAGATACGGAAAAGTATATCTTTATGTATCTGGTGAAGGAAAGAAAGAAAATATTAATGGCGTTCTTCCTGAAACCGATACAACGGTCTACCATGAAATAATTCTCAATCCGGGAGAACAGTATACAATTATGCCTGAAACTCTTCATTGGTTCCAGGCTGGTCTAGAGGGCGCTGTTGTGTCAGAATTCTCAACAAAAAGTACTGATGAAACAGATGTGTTTACGGATAAAAGAATTGTGAGAGAAACTAAAATCGAAGAATGATTTAGAATAAATCGAAATTATTTTACGATGTATTTGAAAGGAAAGAAAGAATGTTAGTTACATTAAATGAAGTACTAAAACCGGCAAAAAAGGGTAAATATGCTGTAGGGTTATTCAATGCAGTAAATATTGAACTTGCAAGAGGCATCATTGCTGCAGCAGAAAAAACGAAATCTCCCGTTATTATGGGAACCGCGGAAGTTCTTTTCCCATATGGCCCGTTAGAGGATGTATCATACTATTTACTTCCTATGGCTAAAAAAGCAAATGTACCGGTGGTTATACACCTTGACCATGGCCTGAAAAAGGAAACTTGTTTAAAAGCCCTGGAGTTAGGATTTACATCAATTATGTATGATTGTTCAACGGATGATTATGATACGAATGTTGAGAAAGTAAAAGAAATGGCTGAAATTGCACATTCTTATGGTGCAACAATAGAGGGCGAACTTGGTCATGTTGGTGATAACGAAGGATCTGCAGAAGGAAATTCAAGATTAGAGGATCCATCAAAATTTTTTACAGATCCTAAAGTTGCGAAGGATTATGTTGAAAAAACAAAAGTTGATGCTTTAGCCATTGCAGTAGGGAATGCTCATGGTGCATATAAACTGCCGCCAAAACTTGATTTTGAAAGAATAAAAACAATTGCCAATACAGTGGATGTTCCACTTGTCCTTCACGGTGGTTCAGGACTTACCGATAATGATTTTAAAAAAGCAATTGATTATGGTATTAGTAAAGTTAATATTTTCACAGATATAAATGTAGCTGCGGCACAGGCAATGATAAGTAACTTTACTGATGCAAATAAAGGAATAACTGATTTGATCCCTGCAACTGTTGAAGCAGTTAAACTTGAAACAATGGCTAAAATGGAATTATTCTCAAGTATTAACAAATTTCAAGCATAATGATGAATTTGTAAAGAGCGCTGTCAAAGAAGGTAATAAGAATTTCTTTGCAATTGTTGGGAAGGAACTAATAATGATTGAGATTACTAAGTCTGACTTGTTTGAAAAGGGAAAAGGGGGAGTTAGAAAAATTCTAACTCCCCAAGATAAGAAGATAGACATAGTTGAGTTTGATGATAAAACCCTTTGCTATGTTAAAAGCGGTATGGGATATCCGGCAATTTATCCTATGTACGAAACTTATTTTGAACCAAGGGCAGAAGCGGTTCTGATGGATCTTGATGGTACAAGTGTGCATTCAGAAAGTTTTTGGATGTGGGTGATTGAGCAGACAACTGCAAAATTACTTGGGAAGCCGGGCTTTAAAAGAGAAGTGGAGGATGAACCATTTATTTCCGGTCATAGTGTTTCCGAACATCTACAGTACATGATTGAAAAATATGCAAAGGGTAGTAGTTTGGAACTTGCCAGACAGTGCTATTTTGAAATAGTAAATTATGAAATGGATGAAATCATGAAAGGCAGAGGAAAGCAGGATGCCTTTACTCCTGCACCGAATTTAAAAAAGTTTTTGAACACATTAAAAAAAGAAGGTATTAAGATAGGGCTTGTAACCAGTGGTCTTTATGAAAAAGCAATGCCGGAAATTATCTCCGCTTTTAAGCAACTTGATATGGGAAATCCGATTGAGTTTTATGATGCAATTATTACTGCAGGACAAGCACTTCGAAAAGGACAGACGGGTACGCTTGGAGAACTTGCCCCAAAACCACATCCATGGCTTTATGCAGAAACCGCAAGGGTAGGACTAGGTATACCTTTTGAAAGAAGACATAAAGTGCTTGGTATTGAAGACAGTGCTGCGGGTGTGGTTTCGGTAAAGCTTTCGGGTTTTTGCTGTGCAGGTATTACAGGAGGCAATATAGATGATGCCGGTGTTGCAGAATTATGTGATTATCGAGCAAATAACCTGATGGAGTTATTGGACATTATTTTATAATTGCAGCTTTATAGGAGGTGCGTCCGGAACTAATCTTCTTGAAATGCCTTATGAAAATCGTCCATCTCCTCTTTATCCATAAACTGTAAATGAAAAAGTGATTTGCTGCAACATACATATAGTTATATGAAAAATGTGAAATTTAGGGGGCACATTCGTTTATGTATAAACAAAATTTACATACTCACACAAAATATTGCGATGGACTAGATAAACCGGAAGAAGTAGTTATTGCAGCATGTGAGAAAGGTTTTAAGTCCGTAGGCTTTTCCATGCATTCTTTTTTGCGTTCCTGTTCGGTACCAAGTGAGAAGATAGAGGCTTACAAGAATGAGATAGCAGTGTTGCGAAAAAAATATGCAGGAACGATAGATGTATATTGTGGTTTGGAACGAGAAATGCGGGATAATGCAGAGATATCGGATTTTGACTATGTAATAGGAGCTTTACATTATTTTCGGATTGAAGAAAATTTTGTAGACTTTGACATAGACTCAGAAGGAGTCAGAAAGGTCATTGAACAGTATTTTAATGGCGACGGCATGGAATATGCCAGAGCATATTATCAGGATCTTGCACAGTTGCCAAGATACGGAAATTTTGATATCATTGCCCATTTTGATCTTATTACAAAGCATTGTGAAAGAGAAGCTTTTTTTGATTTAAGCTCCAAAGAGTATCAGCGGTTTGCTGTGGAGGCAGCCGAGAAACTTGCGGGCAAGATTCCGTATTTCGAACTTAATACAGGGGCGATGGCAAGAGGATACCGTACTACTCCTTATCCAGACATCTTTCTAATAAAAGAGTTAAAGCGGCTTGGATTTGGAGCAGTGATTTCAACGGATTGCCATGACAAAAGGAATTTGGATTATGGCTATGAAGAAGCGGAGATGTTACTCAAAAAATGTGGATTCAAGGAACGTTTTGTTTTAACAAAAAACGGATTTGAGGGAATCGAGATATAAATAGAGAGGATCAATATCATGGGTTTGATAACAACGGTGATGTTAATATTTTCAATATTAGGAGCAATGGATCGTATTATCGGCAATAGATTCGGGCTGGGAAAAGAGTTTGAAAAAGGATTTTTGTTGCTTGGAGCGATGTCTTTATCCATGACAGGAATGCTTGTAATTACACCATGGCTAGCCCAAATTTTAGAACCCGTTTTTTCTTTTGTGTGGAGATACTTACATATTGACCCTTCTGTTGTTCCGGCAATACTATTTGCCAATGATATGGGTGGGGCACCGATGGCTACTCAGATTGCAGTGGATAGTCAGATTGGTGGCTTCAATGCTTTGATTGTATCCTCTATGATGGGAGCTACTATTTCATTTACTATACCATATGCGTTAGGTGTAGTAAGAGAGGAACAACATAAGAACATGTTTTTGGGCATTTTATGTGGAATTGTAGTTATCCCTTTAGGTTGTTTGGTTTCTGGAATAGTATTGAAAATCCCAATTGGAAAATTGTTATTTGATTTGTTCCCACTGATTATATTTTCTTTGCTTCTTGCTTTAGGGCTTTTGAAATTTACAGATATATGTGTAAGGCTTTTTAATGGATTTGCAATTTTTGTACGGAGTTTAATAACGGTGGGACTGATTGTTGGTGTAGTCCAATTTCTAACTGGGAAATATCTGCTTAGTCCCATTGCATCCCTTGAAGAGGGCACAATGGTATGCTTGAACGCTAGTGTGGTGCTTTCTGGTGCATTTCCATTAATGTATCTTATATCCAAACTGTTGGTAAAACCTTTGCGCTTTATCGGAGGAAAGTTTGGAATCAATGAAGTATCTGCCATAGGCTTTGCCTCCACTTTGGTATCTAACGCTCCAACATTTGGAGTGATGAACAAAATGGATGAAAAGGGGGTTGTAATGAATTCTGCGTTTGCAGTATCAGCAGCTTTTGTTTTCGGAAGCCATCTTGCATTTACCATGGCTTTCGATGAGACTTACCTTTCAGCCATGCTGATTGGGAAAGTAGTTTCAGGTGTGTTGGCTTTGTTTGTGGCAAATTATGTGTATGAGACAAAGAAGTGAAAGCTAAAGTTGGTCAATCGATTATTAGAAAAAGTAAATAAACATTGGAGATGAGAGAAATGGAGCAGTTTTTTGTAGGCCAAGGGGAATTCTTTATCCGTTTGGCAATAGCTTGTATTTGTGGTGGGATCATTGGTATTGAGCGTCAGCTTAGAACAAAGGTTGCAGGCGTCAGAACACATATTATGATATGTATTGGTGCTGCGTTGCTTATTATTATATCAAAATATGGTTTTGTTGATGTGGCAGGTTCTAATGGTTTAACTTGTGATGTGTCGCGAGTAGCATCGACGATTATTACAGGTATTGGTATTATTGGTGGTGGTTTGATTTTCACCGGAAAACAAGGTAGCATTAGTGGTATTACAACAGCAGCTGGCACATGTGTTACTATTGGCATAGGTATGGCAGTAGGTGCGGGAATGTATGTCTTAGGTGTTGGAGCTATGATTTTAGTAGTTGTTATCCAATTGTTGTTGCATATAAATGTAGGTATTTCAAAGCATCCAACTAGAGTTGGATTAATTTTTGAAATAGAACATAATAAGGATATGTATAATAAAGTAATGAAGGAATTGACCACACATAAGTTTTCTGTAGCTAGGATTAAGTGGGAAAGTAAGTCCGAAAGTACAATGTTATTAAAATGTCAGGTGATGGTTCCGGCACATTATAAAAGGGACGAGGTAGTAGATATTTTTATGGGATTTCAAGAATTACAGTCATTTGAAATGATTCAGTAAACACATGATTAGTAATGACCGCTGAATTGATTGTTGAGCAAGAGGATCCTCTATCATAGTTTTGTCAATCGTAACTAATGAAGTAACAATAAATGCATGGATTCTAGTTTTAACTTATAAGGGGGATTTTGAATGCCTAAATATGTTTTGGGGGCCAGGGGCCACGATTACGGAAAGGGAAGAGTTAAGGATATATTTACTCAGATTAAGCAAGGAGGCTGGTCTTGCACGCAACTGGCCTTTAAAAAACTGATTGAAGGTGTGAATAGTTATGAGGATGTTACACCTGAATTAGTAAAAGAGATTGAGAGGGTCGCTCATGAAGTGACGTTAGATATTGCGGTGTTAGGGACATATGTGGAGCTTGGAACTGCAAATGAAGTAAAACGAAAGAGTGCAGTAAAAGAGTTTATCAGTCAAATCCCAGTATGTAAGGAATTAAATATTCCTTGTATGGGTAGCGAAACAACCGCTTGGTGGCGAGAGGGAGCGACACATGCTGATGCAAAAAGGGCATTGTTAAATAGTTTGGAAGAAATTATGCCTGTGGCAGAAAGATATAATGTGATTGTAGCTTTGGAACCGGTTTATGAACATACAATGAATTCGGTGGAAACAACACGAGAAGTGTTAGATAACATACAGAGTACGAATTTAAAGATTATCTTAGATATGGCTAATCTCATGGGACCGGAATGGGTAGAGAAACAAGATGTACTTTTTGGTCGTGCAGTGGATAGTTGGGGTGAAGATATAGCAGCTATTCATATGAAAGGTGTATGCTACGATAAAAGTGAACGAAGGTCGTGTTCGTTGGAGGAATCTATCGTAGATTATGCGGTAGCTTTTGATGCCATGAAAGGATTACCACAGGAAAAAATTCCTGTACTCCGAGAGGAGGCAATACCTACAATGGCAAAACAAGATCAAGAGTTTATGAAAAAATTATTTTAAGAACCTAGGGATGTGCTTAAGAAAACAGCCAGCTGGGTTGAAGCTAACTTCCAGCTCAGAGGAATGACTCGTTTTGAAGCAACAATGACTGGTTCAACAGGAGGCAAAAGACCTATTGCCTGATTGACACTAAGACAAATTATATCATGGGCTTTAGCAAACCGATTGAAATGAGTAGGTACTAATGTGCAAATATATTATTATTTTACAAGGAGAGTAAATATATGAAACTTATTAAAGATCTTATGTATGGAACTCAGGATACAGAAAATCAGGTGCTGGACATCTATCTTCCTGATGAAGCAAGTGAAAAACCAACGGACTTATTAATATATTTTCATGGCGGTGGTTTGATAAATGGAGATAAGAACAATGGCGTTAATTTTGAGTATTTTGTAAATAAGGGAATTGCTATCATTTCTGCAAATTACCGTATGTATCCAACTGCAAAATTTCCGGACTTTCTGGAAGACGCTGCAGCTGTTGTGTATTGGGCAAAAGAAAACATGGGGACATATATGAAAGTAAGAAAAACCTTCGTTGGTGGTTCTTCTGCCGGAGCATATATGGCGGTAATGTTAGCTTTTGATACGCATTATTTAGGGGCGCATGGGATTAATGTAAATGATATAAATGGATATATTATTAATTCTTCCCAGATGACAACTCATTTTAGTGTCCTTAACGAGAGAGGAATCAGCGCAAAGCGTATTATCGTTGATGAAGCTGCACCGGTGTATCATCTTTCTGAAGATACAGTGTTCCCAAATTCATTAGTTATTGTATCGGATAACGATATGGCATGCCGTTTGGAGCAGAATATGATGTTTTTGAAGACTGCTAGTGTATTTGGCTGTCCTGAGGAGAAGATGAAGTTTAAGCTGATGGAAGGTTTTACCCATTGTAAATATGACAAATTAGAAGATTTTGCTGATATTCTACTGGAATACATGAATTCTATTCAATAACAAGGGGAGACGGATATGATTACACTTCTTATTCAAAAAGTATTAAGTATGTTTTTACTGTCTGCGGTAGGATACATATGTTTTAAAACTAAAAAAGTAACCATGGAAGGTTGTCGTACAATCAGTAATATTCTGATTTTCTTATCCCTGCCATGTGTGATATTGAATGGATTTTTGACTGAGTTTTCTAAAGAAAAACTCTTAGGACTTGTTTTTAGTACAGTTGCAGCATTGCTTGTAATACTGGTTTCTATTATTATTTCCAGATTGTTTTTTTCAAAAGATGCTGTTTTAAATTTTGCGGCAGCATTCTCTAATCCGGGATTTTTTGGGGTGCCTCTGATTGTGGCATCTTTAAGTGATGGTGCAGTATTTTACGTGGCAACATTTATCGCATTTACAAATTTATTTCAGTGGACATATGGTGTAGCTCTTCTGACAAAAGAAAATAAGAAGACAGTTCCGGGAAATATCGTAAAAAGATTTTTAACAGCACCATTCATGATTGCAACTCTGATTGGTATGTTCTTCTTTCTTACCAGAGTACCAATGCCAAAACTGATTCTTCAGACGATTCAAAGCATTTCAGGATTGAATACTCCTCTTGCAATGTTCACAATCGGTATATATTTTGCACAGGCCAATCCGGCCCAGATGTTTAAAAAAGTGAAGTTGTATAAGATGTCGTTAATAAGTCTTATAGTGATTCCGTTAGTATCAATGCTGGTTTTGTGTATTTTCCCGGATCAGTATGTAGAAATGAAAACAGCATTGTTGCTTGTAGCGGCATGTCCGGCAGGCACGAATGTTGCAATATATGCGCAACTTTATGACAGCGATTATACTTATGCGGTTGAGTCAATTATTATTTCTACTCTTTTTTCGATAGTCACAATTCCGCTGGTTGTACAGATAGCAGAAATGTTACATATAATCTGATACAGTAATTAGTGATTTTTGAGAAGGATGTAATCGATTATGAAGTCTTTGAAAATTCTTGCAATAGGAAACAGCTTTTCAGAAGATGCAACACGGTATCTTCATCAACTTGCTGAAAATGCGGGTATTAACAGTAAGGTAGTTAATTTGTTTATTGGGGGTTGTTCGTTGAAAAGTCATTGGTTAAATATTGAGTCCGACGAAGTAGCTTATCAATATCAATTAAATGGTTATGTTACGGAAAGAAAAGTTTCTATTGATGAAGTGCTTTTGGAAGAAGAGTGGGATTATATCACGGTTCAACAAGCAAGTCCGGATAGCGGATGGGCAGATTCATATGAGCCGTTTTTGGGCCGCATAATTAAGCATGTAAAAGAAAAAGTACCTGCCGCGAAAATTCTGATCCATGAGACATGGGCTTACGAAGTAAAAACTACTCATAAGTTTTTTGCACGTTATAACAGGAATCAGCAGGAAATGTATGAAAAACTTCACAGATGTTACAAAGAGATGGCAGATAAGTACAAGTTAGAAGTAATTCCTTCAGGAACAGTCATTCAAAAAGTACGTCAATTACCGGAGTTTTATGTACAAGAAGGAGGACGTTCTCTTTGCAGAGATGGTTTTCATATGACTTTTGATTATGGACGTTATCTGTTGGCATGTATATGGCTTAGAAAATTAACCGGAATTAGCGTGTGTGATTTGTCATATATTCCGGAGTCTCCTGTTTTAAAAGAAATTCCGGACAATATGTTATTTGAAAAGTTACGTAAAGCTGTTGAACGTTGGGTTTCTTAGTTTATCGTGGAAGTACTTTAAGGAGTTATTTTGTATGCGATAGAAGGGAAAGGTGCATAATAATGGTAGGAATTTTTAACTACGATTCAGGAGTGATAAATATACTTAATAAATTGACTGATTTCGTTTGCCTGTTCGTTTTATGGTTGTTGTTTTCGGTACCAATTGTAACCTTTGGAGCATCAACGAGTGCATTTTATTATACATTCCGTAAAGTCATTATAAAGGAAAGAGGCTATTTATGGCGTTCTTTTATTCATTCGTTTAAAGATAACTTTAAGCAGGCTACCGGTATGTTTATACTACAGATTGTTATAGGTACTATACTTGCGTTAAATTGTTATTGTTTACTTTTATTTAGGACTGTGTTTAATGATGTTTTATGTGGAGTGTTTTTTGGATGTATTGCAATTGTTTATAATTGGACGAGGTTCTGGTTTCCGTACATTTCTTGCATTGAAGACAAAACAAAAATTGTATTAAAGAACTGCGGACAAATAATGGTAAGAAATATTCCGTGGTCATTACTGCTGATAGCTATGTTTGCGGGACATTTGTACTTAATGTATATGTACCCTCATTTCTGTTTATTGATTTCAGCTGTCTATATGGCATTGAATGGTATAGTATTTAATCGTGTATTAAATAAATATTTGCCACAGGATAGTGAGATTGAGGATGAGAATATAGAATCTGATGAAAATAATTAAATGGTTAGGAAATAAGGAGGAAATGAAAGATGTCTAAATTTGATTTAACAGGAAAAGTCGCACTGGTTACTGGAGCTTCTTACGGTATTGGATTTGCTATTGCAAAGGCATTCGCTAAAGCCGGTGCAACAATTGTATTTAATGATATTAAGCAGGAATTGGTTGACAAAGGTATTGAAGCATATGCTGCCAAAAATATTACAGCACACGGTTATGTGTGTGACGTTACCGATGAAACTGCAGTAAACGCTATGGTAGCAACCATCGAAAAAGAAATCGGTGTTATTGATATTTTAGTTAATAATGCAGGTATTATTAAGAGAATCCCGATGTGTGAGATGTCCGCAGCAGAGTTCAGACAGGTTATTGATGTGGATTTAAATGCTCCGTTCATCATGTCTAAGGCAGTTATTCCTTCTATGATTAAGAAGGGGCATGGAAAGATTATTAACATCTGCTCCATGATGTCCGAATTGGGCAGAGAGACAGTATCTGCTTATGCAGCTGCAAAAGGCGGTTTAAAGATGCTGACTAAGAATATTGCATCTGAATACGGTGCATATAACATCCAGTGTAACGGTATCGGACCTGGTTATATTGCAACACCGCAGACAGCACCTCTCCGCGAAATTCAGCCGGATGGAGAGCGTCATCCGTTTGATAAATTTATTATTGCAAAAACACCGGCAGAGCGTTGGGGAACACCGGAAGACCTGGAAGGTCCTGCAGTATTCCTTGCATCCGATGCTTCTGACTTCGTAAATGGTCATATTTTATATGTAGATGGCGGTATTCTTGCTTATATCGGAAAGCAGCCGTAAAGAATATAGTAAATTAACTTTATTTGTAAGTGTACATACTTTTTTATTCTCCTCAAGATGGGGCAGATGACGAAGTGTTCTCTGCCCCATCTTGAGGAGAAAAGGTAAATCAGAATTAATTAGGATAAAAGAATTTCTTTTTACTGTTAATATTCTCCGCGGAAGGGGGCAGATGATTGTTGTGCGTCTGCCTCCTCTGTATTCCACTAAAAGAATTGATGATACGTTAGCAAGTCTTATTTTTCATCAAGTTCCGAGAAGAATTTCAAATATATCGAGAAGGTTTTTGAAAGTAAACAGAGTACTAAAGAAAGGTTTATTTCATGTTTCGAGAGTCTATTCAAAATTATTTATTTGTTATAGTAAATATCTTGTTTTTGGTCTGGCAGAATACCGTAAGGGAGAAAGCTTTAATAGTCTTTGTGCCAGGGCAGATGAAGAGATGTACCGGATTAAAAGGGAATGGAAGAAAAAGAATAGCAATCTTAGAGAATTATTAAGTGATTGCTAAAAAGGTAATGAATTTGAAATAAAAGAGAAGTTAGACAAATTGGTTCTAACTTCTCTTTGTTGGTTTTTAGGGGAATTTCGCAATACGTTACAAAATAATTTATTTATAATGAGGCTTTGGAATGGGATGAAAATACGTAGTCCACCTCTTCTTTTCTGTGAAATTCAACAGAAAAGGAGGTTATATATGACAAAGCACAATACGGATTCTATTCAGAACCGCTTTACAGCATATTTAGTTTCTGCAGTAATGAATAAACGAATCAACTACATGGAGAAACGCAAAAATATGCTGCAAAAGGAAACTCTTTTGACCGAGCAGGAAATAAAAAAGTATCTGAATATTGAAAGACAATACCAGAACTTTTTCGGTGAACCACAGTATGCCGTTTTGGAAGATTGGGAGAAGTTCCGTGAATTTTTACTTGCCCTGGGAAGTGACAACCTGATGAAGGCACTGAACAAGTTAAAGGACAAGGAACATAAGTTGTTGTTTGCCAGGGTGTTTGGCGAAATGACTTTTGAAGAACTGGGCAGGAAATTTGGGATGAAACCGAAGCAGGCGGAGATGTCTTATTATTACATACTTCGAAAGCTTCGCAAGGAACTGGAGGCAAAAAAATAGAATGGATTTTGGATTAACCCTTAAAAGAGCTAAGGAGGGGGATAAGGATGCTAAGGAAGAAATCTTCCGTATGTATCGTCCGCTTCTGATTAAAAATTCCATGGATAACAATGTGTTTGATGAGGACTTGTACCAGGAATTATCTGCAACACTTTTATTCTGTATAAAGAACTTCAAGTTCTGATGCCGGTGTTGTAACATAGCAGCTACTTTCGTATAGAATAATGTGTCGCAAAAGGTATACCATTAGAGATGTTTTCTTCAGTGGTAATCGACTACCTGTTTGCTGTCGCTAAAGGTCGGAATTTTATTTTCAGACATCGCAAGAAAGGAACAAGACCTTTTGCGACACAGAATTCATACGCAAGGGAGTTTTAAATCATGGATTTTGGCTATGTAAGGGTATCCACAAAAGAGCAGAACCCAGAAAGACAGATTGCAATTCTGTTGGACATGGGTATCGAGGAGCGAAATATTTATGTGGAGAAGAAATCCGGACACAACTTTAACCGGGAAACGTATGATATGCTGATAAATCATATCATGCGGCCCGGTGACAGGCTGACAGTAACCGAGCTGAAACGGTTCGGCCGTAATTATATGGAGATTTACCGTGAATGGCACCACATCACGAAGGAACTGCAGATGGATATCCGTGTTGCAGACAACAAGATTCTTGATACATCGAAGGACAAGGATCTGTTGGGACAGGTGATTACGGATGTGGTACTTGCCTTATTATCTTATGTGGCAGAAGGTGACTGGGCGGAGCGGCATGAGCTGCAGCGCCAGGGAATCGAAGTTGCAAAGAAATCCGGCAAGTACCTGGGCAGACCAAGGGTGGAATTTCCTGAAAACTGGGAAGAGTGTTATGAGCGATGGAAGTCAGGCAGAATTACGGCGAAAGAGGCTATGAAATTGATGGACCTTAAAAAGGACAGTTTTTACCGGTTAGTAAAAAAGCATGAGAATTCCAAAATTAATCCAAGAAAATAAGGGTTATCTGGTACTTATTTAGTAGAAGTGCTTTGTTAAAAAATCAAATCATGTAATGACAGTCGACAAGACCAGGTTTCACTGATATAATAGTTTTCACTATAGGAGTGAAAGTGCTGATTTTGGTGAAACTAAATAGAAACGGATGAGAAGCCAAGAAGGGCTTGCAGGGGTAGTTTTGCGAAAGGAGATTGTCATGTGCGGCAGATATTATGTAGATGATGAAACGGCAAAAGAGATAGAAAGAATTGTAAGAAGCGTGGACGAACAGCTGAAAAAGGAAGCAGGAAGCGGAATCAAACTCCGGGCTGGTGATATCCACCCGACAGAGTATGCGCCGGTTTTAGTTTTAACCGAAGCTGGTCTTCGCTGCGAGTTAAAACAATGGGGTCTCTCAGGTTTTATGGGCAAACAGCTTATAATCAATGCCAGGAGCGAAACCGTCATGGAAAAGAAGATGTTCTGTGAAAGCATGGAACACAGAAGGATAGTTATTCCGGCTGCAGGCTTTTACGAATGGAATAGGAATAAGGAAAAGAACACCTTCACACGGAACGGACATCCGATTCTTTACATGGCCGGTATTTACACCAGGCAGGAAAATGAGGACAAGTTTGTGATTCTTACTACGTCCGCTAATGAATCTATGAGTCCCGTACATGACAGAATGCCCCTGGTTCTTGATGACAATGAAATCGTACCTTGGCTGGAAGACAGGAACAGGGCAGAAGAACTTTTATGCAAGGTACCATGCCAGCTCGACAGATCATCCGAGTTTGAACAGCTGACACTGTTTTGAGTATTTTGAATGCCAAAAGTAAAATGAGCAGAGACAAGCATTTTTGGATGCGTCTCTGCTCATTTAAACATTACGATGTCGTTTGGTGTACAATCAAGGATGTCGCAGAGGTTTTCAACGGTAAGCAGGGTAATGTTTTTGTTTTTCTTCAAGCTGTCTAATGTTTTGTGGTCGATTCCTGATTTTAACAGGAAGTATTGGGAAATGCCCTTCTTTTTCATGGTATCCCATAACGGTTGATAGTCTATCATATAGAACCACGCTCCTTTGGCAACTGATTACAAAATAATTATAGGTTTATTGTGCACAACTTCATATTGTGGATATACCCACAATATGAAGGGTTTAATGTAATATGGAATGTTGGCAGGGCAGAAAATTCCTCTTGAAAACAGAACAAGTGTTTGGTATAATGAAAAACACAGGGAGGAACACATGTTTGGAAACGATTATTTTTCATATTGATGTGAATTCAGCCTTCCTATCCTGGGAGGCTGTTTATCGTTTGTTTCATAAAGGAGGAAAATTGGATTTACGGGAAATTCCTTCAGCCGTCGGCGGAGATATGTCCATGCGGCATGGGATTATACTTGCAAAATCCATTCCGGCAAAGAAATATAATATTAAGACAGGGGAAACGATTTTAGAGGCACAGCAGAAGTGTCCGGAATTAGTATTGGTTCCTCCAAACTATGGACTGTATGAACAGTGTTCAGCAGCATTTATGGATATTTTGAAAGAGTATTCTGATACAGTGGAGCAGTATAGCATTGATGAAGCTTTTGTTGACATGACCTCTACCTGCCATTTGTTCGGAACTCCGGAAGAAACGGCAGAACTGATAAAGAATCGGATCCGTGAGGAACTGGGCTTTACTGTAAACATTGGTATTTCGTGCAATAAGCTTTTGGCGAAGATGGCATCCGATTTTAAGAAACCTGACCGGGTTCATACACTGTATCCGGAAGAGATTGAAAGAAAAATGTGGCCGCTGGCGGTATCTGACTTGTTTTTTGTCGGGAGAGCAACGGCTAAAAAACTGATAACCATGGGAATACGGACGATAGGGGAATTAGCTGCATCGGATCCGAAATGGCTTAAAACAATTCTTAAGAAGCAGGGTGAAATTATTTGGGGATTCGCCAACGGCATTGACTGTTCACCTGTACTGTCGCAGCCTGCCCCGAATAAAGGATATGGAAACAGCACAACAACACCTTTCGATGTAATGGACATTCCAAATGCGAAAAAGGTATTACTGGCATTGGCAGAAACAGTAGGTACCCGGTTACGCAATGACCAGGTACAGATAGAAGTTGTGGCGGTAGGAATCCGTTATTCGGATTTATCCTATGTATCTCACCAGAAAAGGCTCCGTTCCGGTACGAATCTGACACTGGAAATTTATGAGGCAGCATGTGATTTGTTTATGGAGTTGTGGAACGGCTGCCCGGTACGGCACCTGGGTATCCATACTGCGCGAGTGCAGGAAGATGATTTTATCCGGCAGATGCTGCTTTTTGATGATACTGACTATGATAAGCTGGCAAAAGTAGACGATACCGTAGACTGTATCAGGGAACGCTTTGGAATTGATGCAGTGAAAAGGGCAGTGTTTGTGGGACAGCCGATAGACCATATGAGTGGCGGTATTTCCAGAGAGAAACGAACGGTAGATTATAGTAAAGTAGAGGTTCAGTAGCAGGAAGGAGGGGGCTTATGGCTTTTGGTATTGGTACAAATACAAAAGAACCGGATGCCGGCGAAGTAACCGGGACACAAATAGAAGTTGCTTGTGAATGCTGGTTTACCAGTACCGGCAAGATGATACCCCTGATGCTAAAAGTGCAGGATGCAGATGGTGAACTGCATATTATTAAAAAGATTGAAGTGCATAGCAGTGACAAAAAGAAATATGCCGGGATACCATCGGTGGAATTTGATTGTACGATAATGATGCTTGAGAAATCTTTCCATGCAAAACTCATTTTTTACCAGACGGAAAGTCGTTGGGTGTTAACTTTAAAATAATCAGATTTTCAGTGGAAAAGCAGATGGCAGTATGGTAAAATAACGGTATATGGTATTCGGAGGATGAAGCATGTTTCATAAGAAGCAATTGAAAGAAACATATGATAAAGAGACACAGAAACCTATAATCCGCAGCAGCATTTGTAATGGAGAAAAAGTGGCAGGCTTCCGTGATATTAAGACAGGAAAGTTTACAGAAGTTATGCTCATTCAATCTGATAAGGATATGGATGAGTTTTTGGAGAAATATGATATTTCTGTAGCTGAGATAAAAACCGAGTGGTAAACAAAAGAAGCTGTCCCTCAAGTAGAGGGGCAGCTTCAGTTCTTTGTGAGATATTATGCAGCAAGAGCAACAGAAGCAGAAGGTTCTTCTTCCTGCTCCGGTGCTTTCCTTTTTACATACAGTTCGCTGGTACCGTCGATAATCTTTTGTTCGGTTTCATCTTCAAATGACCAGCCATATTTCTCAAATATGCCATAGACTTGTCTGGCTTTCAGACCGTATGATTCCCGGTATATTCCGTAATAATCAAAGGGTTCTTCGCAACTGATGACATGGTCAAGTATGATCAGCATCTGATGAAGTACACTTAATTGGTCAACTTGTTTCTGGATGGTGTCGCGTTCTTCCGTAGTAAGACGGTACTCCTCTTTATCTGCAAAAAAGCTGCGTAAAGTAGAAGGGTATACGCTGGCACCATACTGGATGAAAATTTGCCAAATGCTATCTTTTACTTCGGAAACTGCTTGGGAGCTTAAAGTAGGGGCTTTTCCGGAAAGAATGTCGCAAATGAAAGCGTGGCGTGTGGTATCTATCTTTTTTACGATATCTTTGATGGTACGCTTGTTTTTCTCAATTCGGTCACGTTCCAATTGCTCCGGTGTTTTTGCTTTCTTTTCCTGCTTTTGCTTTGTAATAACCCGGATGCCGTTCCAGTAAGGGGAGAAATAAATCGGTTCATCCTGCTTCGGAAGTTTGATATTCTTTGGAACCTCTTCATTAAAAGAAATCTCTTTAAGTATTTTCCATTTAGAAGAATACATTTCCTTGGCATAGGAATCGGGTGCGATACGAACTCCTTTCTTGAACAGTAAATCAATGATCGCTTTTTCTTTGGATTTCTTTTCTGCAGCCTCTACTGCACGCTGAGCTCGGAAGGCTAAATTTTTGGAATCCGTAGCCTCGCTGAGAATCTTATTTCTTGTTTCGATGTCTGCAATCTTCTCCAATTCGTATAAATCAGTGAGAGTCATCTGGAATCCGGTCTGCTGTTCTTTCTCCTGCAAAATCGTCTGATCCAGCTTGGCTATGTTTAAGCGGCGCCGGATAGTGGTTTTACTGAAGCCGGTTTTCTCCGCAATGGAGTCTTCGGTTTCTCCAAGATCAAGCATCATCTGGAAACCCTGCGCCTGTTCGTATACAGTCAGGTCGTTTCTCTGCATGTTTTCTTCCAACATGATACCAACCTGTTCCTTGGCTGAGATTTTACTGATGATTTTGCACGGAAGTTCTGTCACACCGGCAAGTTTTGCCGCAGCCAGTCTTCGGTGCCCAATCAAGACATGGAAATCACTGAGCAGGGAAATGTTATCCGGTTCCGGCTGTTGGTCAACTTCATCAGTAAGTGCAGACAGCGGAATGACAGTGAGGTTTTGCATAATACCATTTTTCAGGATAGAGTCCGCAAGTTCCTCCAGTTCCCCGAGATTCTTTCTTGGATTTTGTGGGTGCGGATAAAGATTATTCGTTTTGATGTAAACAATAGCATTACTTTCCATAATAATATTCCTCCTTCATTTTCTAAACCTCTTTTCTTGTAATTTTGTTAGGTTCTTGTGCAACCCGGTACTTCAATCCTCCTTTTTGAACATAAAAAAAGCAGGAGCCGTGGGAAGCTATAGTTCCCTTTCGATTCCTGCTTACGTACAGCTTTGCTGTAAATAAAAAACAGCCAGATGGACAGGTGTATTACCTGATACCTACTGACTGCGTACAAACATAAACTGCGTGTGGTGTCCTTACGGATTGCACAAATAAAATAACAAGTTAATTATAGCATTGGATAGAGGAATAGTCAAATGGATAAAAATAATGAAAAAGTTTTTTGGAGGTTAAAAATATGGTATTATTAATCGAAAGAGCGAATAAAAATGAAAAATTTTTCTGAATAATTATTTTTATGTAACTTTTTTTCTATAAAATAACACTTATATAAATAAAAGGGTGGTGACTCCGTTGGAGAATGTAGATAGTGTATTTGTGCAAATGTATCAATTGACTTATGACAAAGTAGTTTTTTATATTGTGACAAAGTGCGGGAGAATCCCAGAAGTAGAGGATATTTTACAGGACACTTATGCAGAACTGTTCAAGGTTTTGTCAGACAAGGGTGTTGAGTACATATCCGCTCCGGAAGGTTTTGTGATGCAACTGGCGAGAAGTAAAGTGTATCGCTATTATAGTGAGAAAGAGCGACAGCGCGCTTATTTGCAGGTGGAAGCATCAAATCAAGGTAGTACTTATGCTGCAAAGGAACTTTCTCATAAAAAAGAGTGGGAGGATATGCTAGTTGATAAATTAACTGCAAAGGAGGTTATGGATTATTTAGCTACAAAAGATGAATTGACAAGAGATATATTTTATCAACATTATTTTCAAGATAAGACCTTAAAGGAGATTGCAGAAAACTGTGGGGTGAAAGAAACTACAGTAAAAAAGCGATTGTATCGTGCTTTGCAGGAACTGAAGAAAATGAAACGGTTTGCAATAATTATAGCAATACTTTTGTTGACAGCTTTTTTTGCAAAGCCAGTGTATTCTTGGGCAGAGGATATGATTGCACAAATTAAAAGATATCTGACTGAAGATACAAAAGATACCTTGGAGATTGTTGAATTAGGAAGAGCATATAAGTTGTATATGGATGGAAAGATATCGAAAAAAAGTAGTATTAATGTTAATGGTGAGGATTACTCTTTTGATGAAATTGAAAAGAATTGGGAAGACAATCCTTGGCTTGAGGAACTTGATTGGAACAATATTCAGTAAGTCCCAAAATATGTTTAACGAAAGAAAGGCGGCGATTATATGAAAAGAATGTTTAGGTTTATGTTGTTTCTTGTTTCGCCAAGAGTAAAGGTATTAGCAGCTGAAAACATTGAAACAATGGAAGATGTAATAACTAAAGAATATGTAATGTCCAAAGCAATAGAAGCATTTTCCTGAGTATAGTGTAAAAATACGTGGAGAAAATATTTCTGCCATAAATAATAATTTGTCAAGAGGCGTGGCGGACAATCAGATTACATTTAGTGAGACCCGTTGGTTATCTGAGGACGAGGTTGTTTCCTATACGGAATATGCAAATGGAATGTCTACTTATGCATTCGGCATTGTGGCGGGTAAGAACCAGACCTATGAATACGATATGGGTTCTGGTGTTGTAATTTACAGTATAAATATGTGGTTACAGTGTCCATCTAGTGAAGATACTTTTATAGTGAATGATGTGTCTTTTATTGTAAGAGAAAATGCGCCAGGATCAATTATTAATTTAGGTGAGGTGTATGAGCCGGAAACAATTATTCCAGGGCTGGGAGTCTCTGTTGCTATGTGGTCGTATTTGGGAGGCCGTGTTCAGAGAACAGAAACAGAACCTGCCTATATTGAGTATTCAGCTTCATTTGGTATAGAGATATATGATGAAAATTTAGGAGGACTTCCTGTATATTTTACTGGAATTTTGCGGCTGGAAGTGGGGCCGGGATATTATGATGTTTCTGCAAATTAAACATGAAAATTATGTGTAGAAGGATGGATTGAGAATATGGGGAAAAGCAAAAAAATCTTTAGCGTAATTGTGCTTTCGCTTGTTTTAGGAGTGGGTTGCTCTGCTGAAAAAGATTTTTCTTCCATGGAGGCTTCAGAAATTGTTGAGAAAACCCAGTCGGCGTTAGAAAAAATAAGCGGAGAAGCTCTTCATACAGTGGAAACTACCGCAATTACTTATCCTGAAGGAACCGACACTGTGGAAATTGAGCGCTGGTATGTAGACGGTAATTGTTTGTATGTAGGAAAACAGAGTGATGGAATTATAACAACACGCATTCAATACGATGATAAAGTATATACAAAAACTTCTGTGAATGAAAACTGGATACAAACAAAGGAAATTGGTGCTTTTGGTCCGTTTGGCGTAAAAAAGGATACTGCAGAACAGTTTTCTGAGAATTCAATTGTTTCCTGGAAAGAAGAAAATGGTGAATATTACATTGAGTTTAGCTCTTTACCTATAGAAAGTGCACAGAAATATAAAAAAAATCAAATAACTCTTTGTTATTCAAAAAAATGGGAATTATTACGAGTAGAAACTCTTGCTGAATATAGCATGGAAAGTTGGGTGGATGGAACAGTTACAGAAGTTGTTGCAAAATCAATAATAGAATATCAAGACACTTCAGCAAAACAGATTAAGAAGCAAATCGAAGATACTTATGAACTGGTTTGTGAATAGTATGAAAATGAATTTTTAAATCTAGTCAACTTTATGTATACAAATGAGTGATGATGAAGTTGCTTATATAAGTGCACAAATGCAATACAATAATTCAATTGTGCGAGAAGCGTTATGCTGTGAAAATACAGAGACGTTAGCGACAGAAAGAAGGATTAATGATTCGAGGGGAGATTATCAGTGGATTTTAATACTAACACCTGGAGGCTCATGGGTAGAAGTGGGAATATTTACTGGTGTTGACGAAGCATACTAGATTCGAGAATGTCTTGAGGAATATATAGAAACGGAATATATAGGATCCAATGTTGTTGGTGATGCTACATCTGTATATAATTGCCACGCATATGCATGGTTGGGGTCTTCGTATTACTGGTTAAATGACCCAACTCCTCTTATGACAGATGGGTCATATACAAGGGTAGGTACAGGAAGAACAATGCAACCCGGACAAATCATTTATTATACAATGCCCGGAAACGAGCATAGTGATATCTACATCAGGAAATACGATTCGTTCAAAATGGGGCGAATGGAGTTTGGTTGAGCATGCCAGAGAAAATTGCTTATATTATTATGCTATTGTAGCAAACCCGTTTGAATTTTATGAATAAGGGAGTACTAATGAATCATGACTGGTAAAATAATAGTTATTTGCTTGATTGTATGCGTTTTAGCTATGTCTGGATGTAGAAGCAGTATGGATGATAATACGGACAAACAAGATGACGATGTAATTTATACGTATGAAATGTCTGATAGCGATAGTACGAACACATCAGAAGATGACATAATTCAGACCTATGAAAAATCAGATAAAGATGGACGGGTGCGTACATATTATGAACTTTCAGATGGAAGATGGAAAACAGAAAATTGGTATTATAAAGATAGAGTTATTTTATCAGGAAGAACTCATAATGCTATTTCGGGCGTTACACTAATTTGTCTAAGTAATATAGACGATATTACATTTTCAAGCCTTGCAGAAAGTTTTTTAAGTAGCAATTATGAAAAGCACTATTCAGTAGAAGAAGTTATATTGGTTGAAATTATATATTGATTGGAATGGAACTCTATACTTTTTGTTAACTGTCAAATGTTTGAAAATATGAGACGAGTGAATATAACAGAAGTATTTATAATGAATGGGAAGATATTTGAGTAAATACATACTTGAAAAGAGAGGTGTTATCAACGAAAAAACATGTCTTAAAAGTTATTTCAACAATCGTATTTTTAGCTATCCTGTTAGTTTTCTTCATCATTATAAACCAGAAAACTCTTTCTGTTAAGCAACACAAGTTTCTACAAGAGATACCTGTTTCAATTGATACAGTAACAGGTGAAGTGGTAAATTTTGAAGGCACTGTATTTTATAATGCTAATGGGGATTTTTATCTCCTGCTAAAAAATAAAACCATTAATACATATATTTTGCCGAGTGAAAAGAGCAGTCTATATAGATTCAATAAAGACTCCTGGGAAAAAGTAATACCAAGCGAAGGCGGTCTTTCAAATTTGATGGGGTATGGTTTTTTTCCTGGAGAAACAGGGCGCATTACTGTGCCTGGAATTGGCGCTGCTAATTTACAATCGGGAACATATAAATTAGTGTTTACATTATGTGATGAGAAAGGAAAGTCCACAGAGTTTTTCACAGAATTTGAAATAAAATAATACAAGGAGGTTGTTTAATGAAAAAAAATAACTTTATATCTCTGCAGCTGGTTTTACTGCACTGACTCGATAAGTTTTTCTTTGTGCATGAGTAACTTCGAGGTTTCTTTTTGCATACATATGCATATGATATAGTAGATAGTATAGTTTTCTTGATAAAATAATAGAAGCTGCTTCTCTCGGCGAGGGCAGCTTCTATATTTTTGGGATGTCTTGTTTTGTACGAGGATATCAATAATGCTTTTTAAACAGCAATCTTTTTCTCAGCAAGCATTCGGTAATATTCCCTCGAAATACGTTCACCAAGCCGTGTATTACGGTTGTCGCTTCCCGTGTTGTGGATGGCCTGGTAAATGGCCCGCTTGCTACCGACTATGATAACCTTTTCTTTGGCTCTGGTAACCGCAGTGTAGAGAATATTGCGGCGCAGCATTTTATAGAACATTGGAAGCCAAGGGAGAATAACAACCGGGTATTCGGAACCCTGGCTTTTATGTACTGTAGTGGCATAGGCATGTTCTATCATGTCAAGTTCCTCCGTAGTGTAATCTACCATACGTCCTTCTGAAAATGTTAGTTTTACAAGAGGTGTTCCATCCTCATCTTCATAGATAGAGCCAAGATAGCCGACATCACCGTTACTGATTTCGTTCCGGTTTTTATTATGGATAATCCGGTCGCCGGAGCGGAAGGAGCGTTTGCCGGTTTTGATTTCCGCTTTGTCAGGAGCCGCCGGGTTTACAATATCCCAGAGTCTTGCATTTAAGGAATCCACACTGGCATCTCCGCGTTTACGGAAGGGAGTCAGTACTTGAACTTTGTCTACACCAAGACGGGTGACTTCTTCGCGGTATGCTTTTTCAACAATGGCTGCAGCTTCTTCAGCTGTCGCAACTTCTACCAGTTCAAAACCTGTACCGTAATCAAGCATGGCATTGTTTTCCTGCATGCGGTGGGCATTGACCGCAATCCTGCTGTTTTCTGCCTGCCGGAAGACCATATCAAGGACGGTAACCGGAATAACACCGCACTGGATGAGTTCCCGGAAGACGTTGCCCGGTCCCACGCTCGGAAGCTGGTTGACATCCCCGACCAGAACCAGACGGGTTCCAAGCGGGATATGCGTAAAGAACTCATAGGACAGCCGCATGTCTGCCATAGTATATTCATCCGCAATAATCAGGTCAGCTTCCAGCATATCGGGCAGAGCTTCGCAGTCTTCATCATTGGTAAGCCCCATGGCACTGTGCATGGTAACGGCATCGGGATGACCGGTGCTTTCCGCCATCCGTCTGCTTGCCCGCCCGGTTGGGGCGGTCAGCAGTACGTTCTTATCTCCAAGCTTTTCGCTGATGTATAAAAGAACCTTTTGGATAGTTGTTTTTCCGGTTCCGGGTCCTCCGGTGATAATGCTTACTAAATGGGTGAATGCCTTTTTGACACCTTCAGCCTGTTTTTCTGATAATAAGATACCAAGTTCACGCTGTGCTTCCGCAATCAGGGTGTCAATACCTGTGGCAGGGATGGACTCCTGGGTAAGCAGTGTGGCAAGTTTTTTTGCAGCACTGCATTCGTAACCGTAAAGCTTTGCCGGGTACAGGGCGTTGTCTTCGTAATACAGGGACTTGCTTTGTACCAGACGGTACAGCTCCTGGTAAACTTCACGCTCGGAAACGACCTCGGTGTTGTAACCATGGTTTAACTGTTCGTAGACTTTTTTCTGGAACAGGTTCTTATCCTGATATAAATGTCCCTCCTGCATTTCCAGCTCCATGCAGTAGTGGATGCATCCCTCAATCCGCATTGGGTCATTTAAACGGCAGCGGTTCGCTTTTGCTATTTCATCCACGGTAAGGAAGCCGAACCCGCTGATTTGGCAGAGGGTAAATGGCTGGTTCTTAACCGTATCCAGTGCATTGCTGCCAAAGGCCTCATGGATTTTTTTGATTTTGTTCGGGGTAACATGGAATGGTGTCAGATAAGCAGCCAGGTCACGGAGGGCATGACTGCTCTGGTAAGAAGAAAGAATGGTGGCAAGCTTTCCGGGGGTAATTCCCTTGATGTCCAGCAGGCTGCTCGGGTAACGGTCAAGGATTTCAAATGTCCGTGTGCCGTATTTGTCCACAATCAGCTGCGCAGTTTTTGGGCCGATGCCCTTAATCATACCGGAAGAAAGATAGCCGATGATACCTTCCTCTGTATGGGGAAGGATTTCTTCATAGGTATCTACCCGAAGCTGCATACCGTGATTGTTCTTTATCCATTTTCCCTGAATGTCTATTTCTATTTTGTCGGTGTCCGGCAGATTATTGCCGATGGCAGTGAACTGGCATCCTCGTCCCTTGTAGAAGGAATTCTGTGCCTGAGCCGGGACACCGGTATCCTCCGTGTGGTAAAGGAAGATACAGTAACCATCGTCCCTGTTTTGGTAGATTGGTTTTACAAATCTGCATTTCATATTTGTGGTCCTTTCTGTAATTAGGCAGCCTTACACTTCTTGATGGAGAAACGCCGGCTTTCGGAAATACTGACATAATCATCATAGACATCCGGATGATTGATTTTTAGCCGTTCCAGATTCTTTTTATCTATGCCGGTACGGTAAGCCGGATTGTAGGTAACAACATATTCAGTGGCGCCATCCCGTAAGATTCCGGTACAGCTAATGCCGAGCTCCTCTACAATGGCTGTGTAGGAGTCTTTCATCTGTTCTTCCAGTTTCTTGGCTTCGCTTTCCAGGGCAGACTTTTGTTCCTTCAGTTCCAGATATTTCTGGATACTGCTAAGATGAGACCGGTTTAATTTAATTTTGTCTGCATCTTTGTCAGCAGGACCGAAATGCTTACGGATGCTTTCCAGTACCATGTCCGGTTTCTCTGTATATGGAGGTTCTACCCGTGGGAGAACATGGTTGTTCCAAAAATATTCTTCCTCGGCAATTAAGTCTTCTTCCAAATCAAGATCCCGTTCTGCATGGCGGATAAAGAATTCGTCCTCATTGTTTCCGTACAGGCAGGCAAAATACACGCGGTTTACATTCATGACTGCCATATAGTGCCGTCCCTGGTACTCATAGTTGACAGGAGTGGAGTTGTTAGCCCACTTATCCTGGCAGTTGTAGTTGGTCGTCTTGCATTCTAAGATGCCGATGGAACCGTCAGGGAATTTGATAAAGAAATCCACATCTGCAAGCATGAACGGATACAGAGGGTGACGGAACATTTTCCGGATTGGAAATACACGAAGGCCAGTCTTTTTAGAGAAGATTTCTGCCACCAGATCCTCCAGGCGGTGTCCCACCTCCTTGGCTACCCAGTTGCTTTCTTCTTCCTCCATGGCTGGAGTAATACCACACTTATCGTAATATAAATCCCGTTTAGTACAGAATGGAGATACCCCCATGATAGCAGCGGCATCGCTTCCACCAATTCCAAGCCTTCTATATTTCAGCCAGTCCTCATGGCTTAATGTATCCGTATCAACAACAACTTCTGCTTTGTAATTCAAATTTAAATCCATTGTTTATTCCTTTCAGACAGAAAAAAAGAAGGAAATCAATTTCCTCCTAAACTGTCGTAGATTTTTTCTATTGTGCTATTTCTATCATTAAGTTCTGCCAAAGAAATTCCTTGATAAAGAATTCGAAGCTCCTTCAGGTGACGGTCGTACAGATACACGTTGTTGGAAAGACGTTCTTCCGGTTCTAATATATTAAGATTGATGTCAGCGACTTCATTTGTCGAAATCTTTACTGTTTTTGCATCGGATTCAAAGGTAATCAGGCATTCATGTACACTGGATGGATAAATAATCAAGTTATCATTATGTTCTGTTGCAAACTGGTGTAAGGCTTGTGTGTGTAAGAGCATGCAAGCACCATGGATGCAGTTTGTTCCTGTCAGTACAAAAAGATGGCCCTTAGGCATGAAGCTTTTTTCTAATTCATTAAGAAAAAAGTTTGCACCGGTTTTCTCAGCAAGCATGTAAAGAGAGTCCCTTATATCAGAAATCATGACATAATCTTTTGTATAAAAATTTTGCATGCAGGTATTTATGAAATCTTCCGGACTCATTTCCCAGGTTTTTAACATCTGATGAGTGATATTCATAGTTCCGATAGAATTATCCGGGAGATTGATGCTATAATAAAAAATTGCAGCTAAATCCAGCATGCGAAAATGCGGAAGATCTTCAAGGAGTTCTTCGTTAGCTTCATAGTTTATAAGCCGTACACGGATATCATCTTTGATATTGTCGTAGTTAAGCAGGCTTTTTATATCAAAAGACAGTTTCATGTGTTCTCCGATTTCACGAATGAGAATG
>JAGAQI010000095.1 GCA_017622795.1 Lachnospiraceae bacterium | reverse complement strand
AGCTTCCGTCTGACGGCTGTGGCGCCGGAGCCTTTGCCTCCACCTGGGTAACCTGCTGCATCTGGTTTATCTTTACATCAAAATTATTATCCATCGACAAGCCCCCCTTCCAAAAGAGCTGCAATGTCTGCCTCTATCTCTTTACAACATTCGTCTAAATCCCTATTGAAATAACGCTTTGTTATGCCGAGGCGTTGTAACTTTTCTTCTGCAAAATCCTCTTCATCTGCCAGGAATCTGCGGCAAACCTCTTTATAATTCGGATTCTTTTGCAACGATTCCCGGTTGATGTAGCGGATGAGCCGGTCTTTTGCATCGGCTTCGATATAAACCGGAATAACCTGTTCTTTATTATAGTAATCACGGATCATCTCAAAACCCGCCAGCGTATTTATCATTAAATAACTGTGATTTTCCAAATCGATTTGTCCGTCGTTTACCGTAAAATAGTACCATGGACCGTGCACCGTATGGAAGCAGCGTTCCTCAATTACCTTGCCTTCCTCCCGAAGCTTTTGCAGTTCATCCTCGGTGGCAAAGAAATACTCCACGCCGTTGGTTTCACCTGGACGCATCGGGCGGGTAGTATAAATGACAACGGTTTTTGGCGCCGCACAGCCGGCACTTGCCCCAAGACTGACTAACACACGCTTATACACCGTATCTTTTCCTGATGAAGTTTTTCCCATGACTACAAAAATCTTGCCCATGCTAAGTTCCTCCGGATGTACTTTTGCACATAAATATCCATAGTATAATACAGTATAACATATTTCTACGCCGCTGTCATGGAAAAATTTCAGATACCAAAAAAAAGTGCCACCCGAAAGATTACGAAAAAATTTTAAAGAATTTTCAAAAAAGTACTTGACAACTGATTTGAAATGTATTATAGTATGCCTTGCGCTTGAGAGACGACTGACGAGTCACTCTAGAGCGTTCACATAGATCTGCGCGATTAGCTCAGTTGGTAGAGCACCTGACTCTTAATCAGGGTGTCCAGGGTTCGAGCCCCTGATCGCGCACTAAAAAAGGGTTCTCAGTAATGAGAGCCCTTCTCTTTTTTCACTTAATACACATTTTCTACTGGTCTAACTGCTGCTTTTTCTTTGCAATGGAAATAGTACGCTCCCTGTCGTCCGGTGCCTTGCATGTAATCTCTACCACATCATCATTTTCCATTACGTTACTGACCTTATACCACTTGGTCGATTCATCCAGATAGTAGGATTCTTCTCCGGAGTGATCGGTCCAAAGAGTGCGGCTGCCACCGATAAGCCAAAGCGGAGAGAGTACGATGGCAAAGACAGATATGTAACCCGCTTTATATATCATGACAGACGTTGCCAGATATACCAAAGTCCCTATATAATATGCCACAATAACAATCAACTGCCGCCAGAACTTCATATCAAAGGTGCGGCGCTTCAACATATGGTATTTACTTCTGAAATATAACTGAATCAGCAGATTCACTTCGCCGTAAGCTAACACTGCCACCGCGACAGTTCCCAAAAACGGATCCAAATAGCTGGCGGTATCCGGTTGCTGTATCTTTCCGTATCCGCATAATAAAAAGAAAATAATATTAACGGCTGCTGCCGCAAAAAACAAAATCGGTTTTGTTGATTTTTTCATAAGAAGCTCCTTTCTGAACATTCAAACATCCTGCCTTTATTTTATCAGAAACTTCCAAGATATACTACTCGCATATTGTCACGTTCTTATAAAAAACTGCCAACATAAATCCTGCGACTTCTGAAACACTAATCATAGAAACTTCTTTTAAAAATCCTTTGGAGGTTAGCATATGGAAAACCAATCTCATTTATACGAACCGGTCATAAATTTCAGGAAAAACAGACCGCAGATGCAGGTAAAACACACAGAACATGAAGAATTGTACGAAAAGGCTTTTTTTCGCGAGGAGGAAACCACTCATAGTGAATATGCTCTGAACACCACTACCTGGGATTAAGAATAACACCTAAAAGGACCTCCCATTAAGCATATCAGCCTGCTGGAGGTCCTCTTTCAATTTTTCTCTATTCCGGTACACGGCATGCCCACAAATTTTTAATTTGTCCGCTAATCTCTTCATAACTCCACAACCTCTCCGAGTTTTTCCTGCTGTTTGGGTCGTTGACTATAAACTTGCCGTCTTCCAATCCCCGCAGCACAATAAAATGTCCTGCTACAGTAAAATCCCCGGGGCCCATAATGCAAATTATCGGATTACCTAATTCCAGATTTTTCTTCATGCGGTTTTCATCCAGAGGAAGCTCTGTCACATCTAATCCCAGGGTTTCTCCTCCCTCGGAAATCAGTGCCCATTTGCTGCCACTTCCTTTGGCATAATAATTGTTATCTTCGGCAAAATCCGCCACGTAGCGGGGTGTATAGGTGGCATCCTGCAAAAGATGCACCAGCACCATGGAAAGACAGGTAGGACCACAGCCGGTCAGCCCCATAACATTGCTGCCGTAGATTGTGTAGCCCCAACGCTCATCCCACTGAAGGAAGAGAGGCACAGAATCGGTATCTTTATACTCGGATAAATCTATTTCAAAATTTTGGTCTTTTTTTACCGGATAATATAAAACAAACTCCTCTGTATCCGGATTGTTTTCCAGCAGTTCGATCAGTTCCTTTGGCCAGGCAGTTCGCTGTAATCCGTTTTCTTTGGCAAAAGCATCGATTATATCTGTTTTTTCAATTACTTTAAGAGTTTCCTCTTCTTGTTTCTTCTCTGTTATTATCAGAACATCCCCCTGTCCTGTACTGTCTTTCCAGGACAGCCAAATTCGATCGCCTACCTTGACGACAAAAAATATTGTCGTAATTAACACCAATATAATCAGTACTGCGATAATTCCGTTTTCAGCTCCGGCTCTTTTTCTCATAAGAAATACCCCCATCTTTTGTTTTAATGAGGGTATTGTAACTTCTTTTTTCTTCTTTTGTTTTAAGCCTGTCTGTCGTTTTTCTTACGATTTTCTTAAAGTTTGAAAGTTATCCACATAACCTGCGGTTTTCTCGGTTCTTTTACACCGGAAGAACAATCCGAAACTCCGTCACCCCGTCATTACACATGACATCTATGGTACCATCATGCAGCTCCACAATCTGCTTTGCAATGGCAAGTCCAAGACCCGCGCCGCCGGTGGAAGACTGACGGGAAGAATCCAGACGGTAAAACTTATCGAAAATATGAGCAAGTTTTTCCTGCGGAATCTGGTCGCCCTTATTTTTGATATTCACCAAAATGCAACCGTTACCTTTTCTCGCGGAGCACACAATCTCTGTACCCGCATGACTGTAGTTTACCGCATTGCGGAACAGATTATCAAACACTCTCGCCATTTTATCCGCATCGGCGGAAAGTATCAGTTCCGGCTCAATTTCCTGCCGCACCGTAATGTTTTTTTCTTCCATCATCGGGAAAAATTCATTAATAATCTGCACCAAAAGAATTGTCAGGTTGACCGGGGTTTTATAGGCCGGCAGCGTCTGATAATTCATCCTGGTAATATCAAAAAATTCGTTAATCAGCTGTTCCAGGCGATATGCTTTATCTAAGGCGATACCAATATATTTTGACCGCTGTTCCAACGGCAGCTCCGGCGCTTCCTCTAATAGTGTCAGGTACCCTACCACGGAGGTAAGCGGCGTTTTTAAATCGTGGGCCAAATACACCACCAAATCATTTTTCTGCTGTTCCGCCTGAATTCTTGCCTGCTCGTTTTCCTTAAGACTTGCCTTGAAATCCTTTAATTTCTGACTGAATTCCAATAATTCCTGGGGACAGTTTTCCCCAAAGATTTCCGGTTCCTCTTCACTGATGGACGCACCTGCCAACATCAGCAGACGGTTAAATTTAAATACATAACATACCGACAAAACAAGCATACCCAGGCAGTAGACGATAAATACTGCCAACTCCCGGTTATAGCTAATAAAATAAAAAGTCTTTGCGTTTGTATGTGCGTGTAAAAAATCCACCACTACACCATTAAATACATGATCCAGCACAAAAACAGAAGCGATGCAAATCATTGTATAAATTAGTACCCAGATTAAATACCGTTTTATAATATTATTTTTCAACCTTGTATCCCACTCCCCACACTGTTTTAATTATCTTCGGATTTCTTGCCGGCTCCTTTAATTTATCACGGATGCGGCGGATATGTACCATAACCGTGTTGTTGCTGTCCAGATATGCTTCTTTCCAGACAGTTTCAAATATTTTCTCGGAAGACACCACACTGCCTGCGTTTTCACAGAGAAGCCAAAGTATATCAAACTCTGTCGGCGTAAGAATTACCGGTTCCTCAAACAGGGTTACGGTATGCTCCTGACGGTTGATACAAAGACCATGTCCTTCGAATATCTCAGAATTTGCCTGTCCCATCACGGAATACCGTTGATAACGGCGTAACTGGGCTTTTACCCTGGCCAACAGTTCCAAAGGATTAAATGGTTTGGTCACATAGTCATCCGCACCGATGGTAAGTCCGATAATCTTGTCCACATCTTCTACTCTTGCTGTTAACATAATAATCGGGTAGGTATATTTTTCCCTGATTTTTGCACACAAAGAAAACCCGTCGATACCCGGCATCATTACGTCCAGAATTGCCAGGTCAATTTCATTATTTTTCTCTACTTCCTTTGCCGCCAAGCGGGAATCATAAAACTTTAAAACCTCGTAGCCTTCGTTTTTTAAAATAACTTCCACCAGGTCTGCAATTTCCTTTTCATCATCCACAATTAGTATACTCATAACTTAAGTCCCCGCAATTTTTTCTATACCTTCTTAATGATAGTTCTCCCGGCACCATTATACCACAGATTGCGGCAAAATATCTTAAGAAATTCTGACAAAGTACCAAGCCTCTCCCTACCCGACTTACTTCCCGTACCTTAGAATAAAAGAACCCTGGAAATGCATCACCATAAAAAAGCATTTCCAGGGTTCTTTTCGTTCACTTTTTAACCCTTAACAGCACCGCCGGTTACACCTTCTACATAGTACTTCTGTAAGCACATGAAGAGAACGGTAATCGGAACTGCTACCAAAACACCGCCGGCACAGAATTCTGTGTAGTGAGCGGCAATCATCTGTGGTGTGGAAATTAAACTCTGTAAACCTACTGCTACGTTCATACCGGTACTGGTATTATGCGCAATATACTTTGCAAACATGAAGTCACCCCATGGGGACATGAATGCAGTTAACATTGTGTAAATAACGATTGGCTTGGTCAGAGGCAGGATAATCTTAAACATAACCTGTGCTCTGTTGGCACCATCTACTCTTGCTGCCTCGTCCAAAGACTTGGAAATTGTATCAAAGAAGCCCTTTGCTACGTGGAAGCCCATACCGGAGCTTGCAGTGTATACCAGAATCAAACCAGGTACAGCACCAGGACCTGTCATACCTAAATCACTTAAAATGTTGTAAAGCACGATTAAGGTAATGAAGCCAGGGAACATACCAAGTACCAAGCTGACATTCATAAGAAGCTTTCTTCCGTTAAAACGCATTCTGGACAGTGTATAGCTGACACAAAAAACAGTAAAGGTCTGAATCACAGAAACTGCAATGGCAATAATCAAAGTGTTGGCATACCACTTTACAAAGTTAGTATTCTTAATCAGATTGATATAGTTGCCAAGACCCCATTCTTTTGGAATTACGTAACCAACCTGCATCGTTGTTTCCATACGGAAGGACTCCAATAAAATGCAGACAAAAGGAATCAGCCATACGATACACATGGTGATGATAATAATATACGTAACGGTATTGCCTAACGCGGTTTTTGCTTTTAAGCCCATTTTAGGTTTGGAAGTTTTCTCACTCATTACTGGAAATCCTCCTCATTCTTATTGGATGGCATTACGTTGTATACGATTACAGACAGGGTTGCTACTACAACGAAAATCATAATCGCAAGAACGGCTGCCAGCTTATAGTTACTTTCTGCACCGGTGGTTACATTAAACAACCAGGTAACTAACAGGTCGTAGTCCGAAGCACTACCCGCGGCAATACCGTAGGTGGACAGCTTTGGATTTGTAATTGCACCATTGGTTAACAGGAACATAACGTTAAAGTTATTAATATTACCGATAAAGCTGGTTAACAGGTAAGGACCTGTAATGAACAGCATGTATGGTAATGTAATCTTTGTAAACTGCTGAACTGCATTTGCACCGTCAATACGGGAAGACTCATACAGATCTTCAGGAATATTCATAAGGATACCGGTTGCCATTAACATTAAGTAAGGAATACCAATCCAGATATTGATTAAAATAACCAGCACACGACCGATATCGGAATTACCCCAGAAATCAATCGGAACATCAATTAATCCTAACTTAAACAGGAAACCGTTTACCAGTCCGTTTTTCGCAAATAACTTACCTACATAAAGCAGGGAAACGAACTGTGGAATAGCAATGGTTAATACTAAGATGCCTCTCCAAAGCTTCTTAAACTTAATACCCTTCTTGTTAATAAGAAGTGCTACCAGCATACCTAAGAAGTAATTGGTAAAGGTTGCAAAGAGTGCCCATGTCATGGTCCATTTTAATATCTGACCGAAGGCATATGGCAGGTTACTATCATTGTTGGAACCGCCAAATAAAGTACTGAAGTTTTGGAAACCAACCCAGGTAAACAGGTTGGAATAACCGTCCAGTTCACGTCCGTAATTGGTGAACGCAACGAAAATCATGATAATAATCGGTAAAACGGTAAAGCAGACAATACCGGTAATCGGAATGGACAGTAATGTCTTATGGAACTGATTATCCAGTAAATCCTTAATATCATCCTTTGCCTTAGGTAACTTTTTACCTGCGGCAACCAATTCATCTACTGCCTTACTCTGCTTAATATTCATTCTCCATGCACATACAAATGCAATAATGAGAATTATTGTAAGTACGCCGTAAAGTAAAATATCAAGAGAATTATCACCATTCTGACGTACGAAAGTATCTAAAATAGGGTCATATACTTCACCCGGCTGAATATCACCCAGGGTTTTAAATTTATCCAGCCAATAAGCACCGTTTTGTGCACGGTTGTCTACCGACAGCTTAGCCGGACCGAACATATAAAATCCGAATGCAATTTCTGCAATCAGGAACAAAAGACCTCTCATAATCTGTCCACGGGACAAATTACCAAAACCCATAATCAGGTAGGACACCTTAGTTTGCCAGGTACCTTTTCCAAATGTTTTTACTGTATCTACGATTTCATTTTTAATTCCCTTGCAAAATCCCTTGATGCCACCCCAAATGGCTTTACCAATGCTTGCAAGAATCGGAGGAATCGCACAGAAGAATAAAAATATATTATAGAACAGCTTCTGTACGGCATTTAATTTAAAGTATTCCGATCTGGTAAGCTTCTTCACTTTAAAGACCTTCCTTCCCTTGCCTGTTTCTTAGTTTCTTAAACTTACCCGGGGAGTTTTACCTCCCCGGGATATTAGTTTGACTATAATTTTATTGTACTCTCTAAATCTTCTAAAATTACTGTGGAATAAGTTCTACAGTACCCTGCTCGCCGTGAACGGTTAACTGAATCTTGAACTTACCGTCTGTCTCTACAACATAGTTTGCTGCAGGGAAAGCGATATCCCAGTTAAGACCCTGACGAACCTTGAATTCCGTACCTGCTGTTAAATCATAAGCATCTTTTGTAATCCAAACGCCGTCTGTTGTGGATTCCATTGGGAAGTCCATATCCCAGTTAGTACCGTTTACAGTACCGATTACGGTGAATGCATTCTTAACTTCATCAGACATGCTGAATAAGCCCTGAATGCTGTCTTCGTAAGCCTGAAGAGCTGCTCTTAATTCATCATCTGTTGTAGCTGTCTTAGCTGCTACTGCGTATACCTTTGCAAAATCCCACCAGGAACCGTGGATGTTACCCTGTGGAGTTGCATATGCACTCTGAGCTGCTAAAGCGGAGAGAGCTGCATCGTTCTTAACTGCATCTGTAGCCTGAGCTGCTAAGTTGGAAGGACCCCAACCAAACTGAGCGAATCTTTCGTTCTGGCAAGCTTCGCCTGTTAAGTAAAGAGCTAACTTCTGAAGAACTGCACCCTTCTTAGCATCAACCTGTGGCTTAACACCAAGGAGCTTGTTACCGGAGAAGGAAGCTAAGTGATAGGACTTACCATCTACTGTAAAGGATGGAAGATCTGTTGCTGCGTAGTTATCGCCAAGAGCTGCCTTAGCATCATTAGCTACCCAAGTACCGGATACTAATACTGCTGCAGGAACACCTGCTGTTAAAGCGTCAGCACCGGAGGAGCTGATGTATGCAGGGGACTTAAGAAGCTTCTGCATACCCTTAAGAGCGATGAGACCGTTTTCGGAGTTGAAAGTATCGTTTACAGATACGAAGTTAGCATCTGCATCTGTTGTCCACTCAGATACACAACCTGTAGCGAACATGAATGCAACGTTATACCAACCGGATGTTTCCATTTCGAAAGCGAACATCTTGCCTGCTGCTTCACAGTCAGCGATGATGTCTTCTAAGCTGTCGATGTGCTCTGGCTTAACAACGCTCTTATCATAGTACATGTAGTAACCGTTATCGGAAGTAAGTGGGTAGCAGTAAAGTTCGCCACCAACGGAAGCTGCCTTAACAGCACCTGCGTCGTTTAATTCCTTAACTGTTGCTGCAGTCTGAGTACCAAGCTTGTTTAAAGCACCTGCCATAACGAGACGTGAAAGCTGGTCCTGTGCGAAACAGAAGATGTCTGCGCCATCTTCTACGCTGTTGATCATCTGAGTAGCGGATTCTGCTTCAGATACACCTTCAACTGTTGCGTTGATTACGATGCCAGGGTTCTCTTCACAGAACTTAGCGATCTGCTGCTGGGTTAATTCCTTAACGCCGTCAACTTCGGATACCCATACGGTAATATCGTATGTACCGTCAAGGGATGTTTCTGTTGTTGTGCCTGCATTGTTGTTGCCTGCATCTGTGTTGCCTGTGTCCTTGCCGCCGCATGCTGTTAAGCAAAGCATGAGAGCCATAACAAGAGCAAGAATAGATGTGATTCTCTTTTTCATTTTTGTCTCCTCTTTCTTTGAAAAATTTTTTATTTTAAAGATTCCCCCTAAGGTAAATCTTTAAGTACTATTTAATAATAACACTGGTTTGTGGTCCTACGGTTAAAGTAGTTCCTTTCAGTTCCGCTTCACCCTGTCCGATGTAGTCGGCAAGTTTTTTAAGGTCTGCCGGAAAAACGGAACAGCTTGTCAGGTCAATGACCTTTTCTTCTGCAGATGTGTTGTGGAGCAGTACGGTTTGTTCTCCGTTATAGGTAATCAGGAATCCACCGAAGTTTTTATCGCCAAAATCAAGCGCCTGATAATCACCTCTCGGAATTTCCGGATACTGCTTTCTGAGACTCATCAGCCTGCCGTAGTAATGAAGAAGACTGGTTTCGTCTGCCAGCTGCTCTGCTACGGTACCGTTGGTCTGTTTCTTTTTATCATAGGAGGTTCCCATTGGGTCCCTGACCGTATCTTCATCGCCCCAAAGCATTGCCAGACGCCGGTTGGCATCCGTATTGGCTCCGCCTCTGGTTCCTTTCAAACCGATTTCCTCTCCGTAGTAGATGAACGGAGAACCGGTACACAGCAGATAAAGGTTTGCTGCCATGTGAGCCTGCTTCGTGGATGGTGTTAAATATCCGGCCGCGCGGTCCATATCATGGTTCGCAATGAAGGAAGTCATCATGCCGCTTTCTGCATTGGCCGCCAAAACCTGATCCTGATAATTTTCCACATATTTGGTGTAAACGTTAATGTCTTTTGCTTTTGCTGCGTTGGCGATATAACCTTCACCCTGTGCCACCTGGAAGTTAAAGCAGTTTAATGCTTCCGCATACTGCAGGGTCTCTGCGTCACCTGACCAACATTCACCTACACAGTAAATGTCCGGCTTATACGCTGTTAATTCGTCCATATACCACTTCCAGAAGTCTACACTTCGTTCGGTATCATTGTAGTATATATATTTAATCGCATCAAAGCGAAAGCCGTCAACACCCAAATCCAGGTAATATTTTGCGACCTTCAGCATTTGCTCACGGACAAGCTTGTTATCGTAATTTAATTCCGGCATGTCGGTGGAGAAATTACATTCGTAATATTCTAAGTTGGCACCCGGAATTCCGGTATAGGCCAATCCCGCCGTACGCCCATCGATTGGTGCCCAGGAATAAATGTCGTAATATGGATCATTTTCATTATTCTCTTTATGGGCATTGCTGAATTTCATGAACCATTCATGACTGGTGGAGGTATGATTGATCACCAGGTCTAAGATAACTTTTACGTTTCTTTCATGACACAATTCAATCAGTTCAACCAAATCCGCTTCGGTTCCGAATTTTTCATCTATTTTATAGTAGTTACTTGCATCATATTTATGATAAGACGGAGAGGCAAAGATCGGGGAAAGCCAAATGCCCTGCACACCAAGACTGTCTTCCGAGTACATGTTGCCGTCGTTTAAGTAATCCATCCGGTTAATGATACCCCGTAAGTCGCCGGTGCCGTCACCGTTGGAGTCGGAGAAGGAACCTACGAAAATTTGGTAAAACGCTCTGTAGTTATCATCGGTTGGATCCGGTGCAGCTTTGGGTTTGCCGGAGCATCCGCCAAGCAGCATGGTCGCTATAAGAAGAACTGCAACACTTATTTTTCCGATACGTCTCATATAATCCGCCTTTATCTCTTAGTTTCTATCCTGTGCCCGGTTTATTTTGCTACGGAGTTTAACAGGGCATCATCAATTTTACCCCACGCTCCGGCACCTTCGCCGCTGCACTTTACATGAATACCGACAACCAGCTTATCTGTGCCGTTGTATTCGAATTCTTCGATTAATCCGGTGTCCCAGTTGCCGTAACCGCTGATGCCCATTGGAGCAGTTGCAACGATTTCGTCATTGATCTTTACGTAAGCGTAAATGTCTGTTTCACCGCAGTCACCGCCCATGATGGAGATGGCGTACTTGTAAGTACCGGCTGTTAAATCCTTTACTTCCTGCTCTAAGTCGAAGTCTACCGTGTTCTGTGCTGCACTCCAGAAGTGATAATGGAGAGAACCGGTTAAGGAGTCTGTCTTCTTATCCTCAACAAAAAGCTCATCCATAGCACCCTTCGCGGTTGCTACCCATGCTTCACTGTTTTCTTCGAAGCTGTAGTCAGTCAGGAAGTTGAATTCAATCATGGAAACATAACAATGTGCTTCCATGCCATCAGCTTCACCAACGATGTCGTATTTTGCTACGCCGCCATTGTACATTTTGTCGTAGTCTACATCCTTCCAGGTAACAGCAACTTCCTGCTTGGAGTTATCTGTCATGAAGGCGTTCACCTTTTCCGGAAGAACAATAGTGCCGTTTAAGTCGAACTGTACGTCCACCGGCTCGATGGAGTCTGCTTTAAGTGGTGCGTTGTTACCGGTTCCGAGTAAGCTCCATACCTTTAAGGATTCTAACGGCTTACCTTCTGCATCAAAGAATGCCTGATTGTCACATGCACAACCGCCGTAGTACTTGCCGGCATCGTTCGGATCATACTCTTTTGCATAAGAGGATGCCCAACCTGCACCGTACTTTTCCCAAAGAGCGGAGTTCTCTTCCCAGGAGTTGGTACCAACGGAAATCCAGGTGCCTTCCCAGTAGAATACGCCGATACCGTTGTGAATGTCGTTTACTACGGTATCTACCACGTTACGTACGTGATTTGTCTGACCCTGAACGGTCATCGGATAGTCAAGGGTTACACCGCCGCCACCGGAAACAGAGTTGCCGGAGAAGTCAGTATCACCATCTGTATAGGTATATGCTGTTTCTGCAACCATTACCTTTTTGCCGTAAGTATCTGCCACATGATTTAATACGTTAGTAAGATTTTCTAAAGTACCGTGCCAGAACGGATAATAGGAAGATGCAAATACATCATAATCTAAGCTGTAATAATTTAACTTCTTTGCATAGTCAGCATAGCTGCCTGCCTTTTCAGGATTTGCAAAGTGTACTGCTACCAGTGCCTCCGGATAAACTTCTCTGGTGGCCTTGGAGCCGGCTGCCATAATCTTGTAAATATTCATCCAGATTTTTTCGCCGCAGAGCGCACCGTTGGTTTCATTACCAACCTGTACCATGCCGACGTCAACCTTGGCATCTTTTAACTTGTTTAAGCTTTCTACGGTATACTTGTAAACTTCATTTGCCTTTTCATCAATGTCTGTGATGTGTGCCCAGGCCTTTGGAACCATCTGCTTTGCAGGGTCAGCCCAAAAGTCGGAATAGTGGAAGTCTACTAAAAGCTTCATGCCGTATTCGGTTGCTCTCTTACCGATTTCTACTGCGGTATCGATGTTACAGTTACCGCCGCCGTAGCCGTTGCCTTCGGAATCGAACGGGTCAACCCAGACACGGACACGGATGTAATTGATGCCGCTTTCTGCAAGAATCTGGAAAACGTCTTTTTCGTTACCATCGAAGTCGTAGTACTTAACACCGGCTGCCTCTAATGCAGGAACCTGGGAAGAGTCCATACCGAGAATAAAATCTTCCGGTAAGTTTTCTACCTTTTCCACAAATAAAGTATCTGACGGAATCGGTTCTACTTCGATTTTTTTGCTGCCGCAGCCTGCCAGACATGCTAACGCACATACCGCCGCTGCCACCACACAAAGAGCTTTTGATTTTTTCATTTCATTTCCTCCCGAAATTTATCTTGTACAAGCTCATTAAAGTTCCGGAAGTCTCTTTGTGCTGACTGCAGGATGCGCAACTCTAGCGCAACCGTTCCGATAGTACACATCAAGTCTACCAAAGGGGTCTCCCGGTGTCAATGTTTAATTTGTACATTTGTTATTTATTTTTTTGTGCATGTTGCACAATTTATCGAACTTTTGTTTTGGTTTTTTCGAAACTTTCGAAAATTTTAGTCCTTTTTCCATGGTACTATTGCACATTTTTTTCGCGTTGTTTCGTCTTTTTCTTTTATCCGGCTATTACAGTCTGCTCTATCGTCCGCAACTTATACGGCAACAACTGCTTCACCGCAATTTGTTTTCCTTCGATGATGTCCAACAAAGTATTGCAGGTAACAAAGCCAAGCTTTTTGGCATCAAACTCTACTGTTTCTACCTGACTTGCCAGAACAGAACCGGAAATACCGCCATAAAAGGAAGCCACCCGGACGGTGTTCAGCAGGTTCACATCCGTTTCCCGGAGTTTCCGGATTACATGATTACAAATCATATCATCCATACAAACAATACATTCTGCATTCTTTTCCAAAAGCTCGTCCACTGCCTGCTCAATTTCCTTTGCCTTTTCTGCTCCAAAATATACCAGGCTCATATCCACCGGAAGCCCTGCCATACGGAATGCATCAGCAAACCCGCCAAAGCGGTTTCTGGTTACCACATGGGACTCATTGCCGCCAATCATGCCTACTTTTCGGATCCCTTGTTTCAATAAATGCGAGGTCAATTCCTGACAGGCACTTCTGTGATCGTGGTCAATCTGGATTAATGAAGTATCTGCCGAGCTTCCCACTGCCACCACCGGAACTTCTCTTCGTTTTAAATAATCTGCCGCCGCATCCTCCACCAATGTCCGGGTAAGTACAACCCCGTCCACCTTATGGTTGGTGATGATTCGTTCTAAGCCGCTTGGATCACCTGCAGTTGAATACACAGTTAAAACATCATAGTCCCGTTTTGCTGCCGCATCACAGATACCGCACATGCAATTTTGGAAAAACGGAAGCTCCTGCATGTCACAGTCCGCAGGAATTACCACCGCAATGTTAAAGGTTTTGGACTGCGCCAGCCCCTTGGCTATGACATTCGGTTTATAATCCATTTGGTCTATGTACTGCTGCACTCGCTTTCTTGTCTCTTCACTGACCCTTCCTTTTCCGGAAATTGCACGGGATACCGTAGTTTTGGACACACCCAAATAGTCAGCCACATCTGCAATTGTAAGTTTCTTTTCTACCGTTTCCACGTTTTTACTCTCTTTCCTTTTGCACAAATTGCGCAATGTCTGCGCAATCGGTTGCTCATCACATTTACATAATAACAGCCTTTTTTTGATTCGTCAATAGGTTATTTTGCACAATCGCCTTACTTAAACGTTTACTTTTTCAGGTTTTTTTGTTGTTTTTGATGAAATTTCAAAGTAAGCGCTTTCTTTTTGTTGCGCAAAAGTAAAGCGGTACAGAATTACTGTACCGCTTTTGGGGGTAGTTACTTACGCTTCTGACCGGAGTCGCTGCGCTTCTTGCGCCACTGTCCGTTCTGGTTGCGTGTGCGGTTCTGACCCGCAGTTGGACCTGTCTTTACGACCGGGCCGTGTGTATCTTTTGGACTTGCCATGCTGATTTCCTCCTTTCTGAATAATACCTTTCTTTTACCTATGGCCGGTAATAATGCTTCTTTGAAGCTTTCCGGAATCTGCGATGTTTAACGATGGATTTTTTTCCATTGCTTTTTTGAAAATGGTATCAAAAACTCCCATCACTTCTTCCGGACCCCATATTTTACCGTTTTCATCAACGATGCAGGATGGTCCGAAAAGAAAATCCATCATCTCACCTGCTTGTTCCATTGCTACTACTGATGCTACTAATCCTAACATGTTTTGTTCCTCCTTTTTTGGATGTTTTGTTTTTGTGTTATCTTATGGCTTTATTATAGGACATCTTTTTTGCTGCATGTTATGCCGGCAGCATAAACTTACTTTCGGCATTTTAGTCAAGAAATTCCGTAAATTACCTTGCAAGCTTCCGCCTCTCTACTTTATAATAGAGAAAACACTTCCTACTATAAAAAAACCACAAAGGAGGACACCGATGGAAACTATCCGCTTGGGACGTACCAATTTAATTGTCAGTAAAAATGGCTTCGGCGCCCTGCCGGTGCAGCGTGTCGGCATGGAGGACGCCTGCCGGCTGTTACGTAAAGCCTATGATAACGGTATTATCTATTTCGATACCGCCAGGGCCTACTCCGACAGTGAAGAAAAGCTGGGCAATGCATTAGCCGATGTCAGGGAAAAGATTATCATTTCCACAAAAACCGGTGCAACCAAAGTGAAGGACTTTTGGAAGCATTTAAACCAGAGCCTCACCTTGCTCAAAACCGATTACATTGATATTTATCAGTTTCATAATCCGGCCTTTTGTCCAAAACCGGGAGACGGCACCGGCCTGTACGAAGCCATGCTGGAAGCAAAAGAAAAAGGAATGATCCGTTTCATCGGCATGACCAACCACCGCCTCTCCGTAGCAGAGGAAGCCGTACGCTCCGGCCTGTACGACACGCTGCAGTTCCCGTTCTCTTATCTGGCCAGTGAAAAAGAAGAAGAACTGGTCCGTCTTTGTGAAGAACTGGACGTGGGCTTTATCTGCATGAAAGCATTGGCCGGCGGTCTCATTACCCGCTCTGATGTAGCTTACGCCTATCTGGCAAAATTCCCGGTAGCACCAATCTGGGGCATCCAGCGGGAGCACGAACTGGACGAGTTCCTCTCCTATAACGATAATCCGCCGGAACTGACCAAAGAACGCCTGGACTATATTGCCAAAGAGCGCACCGAACTCATCGGTGAATTCTGCCGAGGATGCGGTTACTGCATGCCATGTCCGGCCGATATTGAAATCAATAACTGTGCCAGAATGTCCCTGTTACTCCGCCGCGCCCCATCCGCCGGCTTTTTAACGGAGGAATGGCAAAACAACATGAAAAAGATTGAGAATTGTCTCGAATGCGGACAATGCAAAGCCAAGTGCCCGTACGGTCTGGATACTCCGGCCTTGCTTAAGAGAAATTACGAAGATTATAAGACTTTCTTAAAATAGCTGTTACTATGACAAAAACTCCCGCAGCGATACTGCCGCGGGAGTTTTTATCCCCTTATATATCAAATTCCAGCACGGTTCCGGTGGTATTAAGAACAAATCCTTCCGGAAACTCCCTTTTTAATAGCTCCATCCCTGCCTCTCCGGTACAGTGGGACACGGCAATGGTTCTAACCCCATATCGTTTCATCGCTTCTGCGGTTTTATCAAGTCTTTCCTTATCCGCTTCAACCAAATGGGTTCCGCCCAGGACTGCTGCCACCGGAAGTCCGGTTGTTTTCTGTACTGCATTCAAGATATTCACAATTCCCACATGGGAACAGCCGACAATTAACACAATTCCCTGTTTTGTAATAATTCCCAGGGCAATTTCATCCGGAAACAGATCCGGTATATAGTTCTGAGCATCCTTGACATAGAATTTTGGATTGGGCTTTTCATATTCCGTCATCCGGGAGAAATTTTTAAACAAAAGCAGCTGTTCCGAAATCCTTGTTACATCTTCTTCTATATAATGAAGTTCTGCCTTCGGGTGTTTCTCCGAATCTTCCATCAAAAGTTCCTTTTCAAACGGATTTCCGTTATATTTATAGCTTCCGTCCTCCAATAACTTATATTTTGGTATAAAAAACTCCTTTCCCATATAAAAAGGAGTTCTACTTTTCAATTTTCCAAGGAGCTCCGGAATTCCTCCGGTATGGTCGTAATGCCCGTGGCTTACAATAATCCTGTCTGCCACTGACAAATCAATTCCTAACTGTTCTGCATTTTTTGCAAATGCTCCTGTCTGACCCGTGTCAAACAAAATTTTTTCATTCTCCAGTTCTATCCACACAGAAAAGCCGTGCTCATACGCCAGTTTTCCATCCTTGTCCGGCATGTTTTCAATAAGTGTTGTAATTTTCAGACTCATAAAACAATTCCTTCTTCCGCATTTTTACTGCATCTCTTAAAACTGTTATAGCACATTTTGTGTTTCTTCTCAATCCTTTTCCCTTATTTTGTGAAGTGAAGAAAAAATTCAAAATTTTTTAAAAAAGTACTTGCATTTTATCGAATCATGGTATATAATCATTTTCGTGTTCAGGAAAATCCGAACAAAATTTAATAATCTGCGCGATTAGCTCAGTTGGTAGAGCACCTGACTCTTAATCAGGGTGTCCAGGGTTCGAGCCCCTGATCGCGCACTATGAAGTATCGGTTTTGATGTTAAGTCATCGGGGTCGGTGCTTTTTTTTGTTTTAAAATTTCCCGAAAAGGCACTTCAGGGAAACGAAAAAAACTCCAAAAATGTCAGTAAATAAAAGGGTTAAGGACAAAAATTAAAGGTATTTCTAGACCACCTAGTAGACGGAGGTGGTCGCAGGCGCTGCCGGCGCCATTTCCCCGGGCTAAAGTATAAAAAAGAGGCCTACAAAACAGGCCTCAATATCCGGAACACGTTCCGGAGCTACCGCGGACATACAGTTAACCGATAAACTCGCTACGCATCGCTTAACTTAGTCCTTTGGTCTATTTACATTCTTTTACACCAATCATCAAACTCTTTCAGTTCTTCCTCTGTCGGTTCATCTTCTGGTCTTCCTTTATCATATCCAAAAATACATCCAGATCTAATTCTACAATTAAACGTATCTTCATATGTTTCAACCCACTCCGGATATTCAATCCATCCATATTCACATCCTTGACAAAATTTAATTATAGGATCTATGCATCTTTCTGGTTTACTCATACTACTCCTTTCTACAATCTACATCTATAGATTCTCCTGAACTTCCCTTCTCTAACTGCGATTTTCTTGCATTTAAATGATCCTTTCTACAATTATACTTCGTATCATCATCATACTTACATGGACAGACTCCACAATCTTTTACGGTTGCACAATAATATTCAGTTTCACTTGCTATAAAAGCAATAAGCTCCAAATTATCACATAATTCTATATCATATCCATTCATACTAATATCCTTTCTCAAAAAATACCGAATCCAACTGATAAATCGGATACTTTACAATCTCATACTCCGCAGCAAGCTGCAGATATGTCTTTGTTACATTATAATCTGAATGACCGAGCATAACTCGCAGCTTCTCCATATTGCCTCCGCCCATTATATAGCTGGTTGCAAATGTATGCCGGCATAAATGAGCATGTACCCGGGTAATACCGGTTCTTTTCTTTAATTTGGAAAATATCTGCTTAATAGCTTCCGGTTTTAACTTATTTCCGGATTTATCAAGTACAATATACTCTCCACCTGACTTATAATAATTCACCCATAACTTAAGACGAGGACAAAGCGGAACTATTCTGTTCCGGTTAAATTTTGAATTTCTAACACGAATCAGATTGTTTTCCAAATCAATATCTTCATATTTTAAATTACAAACCTCTGATTCACGTAAACCGGCATCTAGCATTAAACGAAAAATAACCCTATCTCGAGGACTATATAATTCACGAAGTATTATTTTTACCTCCTCTGCAGACAACGGCTGCTTAATTTTTGGATCCGGACGCGGCAGCTTAACACCTTTTGAAATATTCTTTTCAAGATAACCTTCTTCATAAAGCCATCTACAAAACACCTTAATGCTTCGCATATAAGTCTGTATTGTAACACTCCGTATATTATCATCACGCATTTTTATAATATACTTACGTATAGTATCTGTACTGATCTCATCCAGTTCTTCCGGAGCAAATTGCAAAAAGCGATCCAAATGTTCCGAATAATTCTCTATTGTTTTTGGAGCACAATAAACCTTCTTATCCTGCAGGAACTCTGCGGCCAATTCTTTCAGCTTCATGATACTTTACCTGCAGAACCGTCAACACCCCCTAACCAATCATCCGGATCGACATATTCACCGGTAAATTTATCGACTAATAAAAAGTTATGATCATAATTTTCTTCCGGCATTACTTCAGAAAGCATTTCTTTATTTAACTGCTTTGCACGGATCTCTTTATAACGTTTTGCTTCCTTAATATCATTATCATTTAAACGAAGAATTGCTTCCATGGCATCTGATACCGGACTATCATTATTTAGACCTTTCATATAAAGGCCATATGTAACAACTTTATGAATAACTGCCTTTTTCATCTTTTCTGCAGAAAGCTGTCGTTTATAAATACGCTGCATCTTTAATCCATTTGGTACCGGAGCTGCATCCACAAGTTTAGTCCTCCGGAGAGCAATCCAAAAACCACAGTTCGGTCTTCTAGATTTATTACTATCACCGGTTTTCTCTACCATACGAAAAACAGAATCTGTTAAATAATCAACTATTAGACGATGATTATCGAGAAAATCATAAATACGCTTTGCTTCCCCTGTACCGGTATTATCTTTAATAGGCAATATTTTATAACTTTTAGATGCCTTTCTTGTTAACTGGTACTCCACATTAATAATCATATTCACCGGAGGCGTCAGCTGATCAGCAAGGGCAATCATAGCATCCGTATAACTTCCGGATTCTTCATGCTGCTTAATTAATTTAATGCATTCATTCCGGTACAATTCATTTGTACCATGCTGCACGTAAAAATTTAACCGTCCAATTGTCACATAATCCCAGGACTGTTTTAAATATGCTCTTTCATAAATATCAAAATCATACCGGTTAATAAGACCATGGAATAACCAAGTCTTTAAGAAAAACGCTTTATAACCTTGCTGAACAACTTCCATAGTTTTGTTATATATACGTAAAAATGTCTTTCCGCCACGTTCACCGCGAGAATAATATGAAAAATCCGAATCAGAAGAACCTCTGTCGTTATAAATATACATTGTACGTTTACCAAGACGAGTGCAGCGCATAGCATCCATATTCTCTTTCGTAAAGAACCGGTTAGGATCCTCCAAATAATTAGAATGCCAGCAAAAATCAGTTCGGTTCTCTTTTACTTCCTGAATAGTCAGATGATACATATCACACAAAGCTCTTACCCATTCATAAGACTTCTCAAAAGCATCTGTAACGCCATGCAGCCATAACATTTCAGAACGGATCTGTACAATAATTTCACTTGTAACAGATATTTCATCTTCATTTCCCGGTACCATGGTTGCCATAATAATATCAAACATATCCGGAAGCTCCAAACAAAAGTTATAATACTTACTAAATTTTAAATTAGATAAATTCAAATAGTCACCAATACCAGGAACAAACAGCTGCATAACCTTACCGGTAAACTGTTTCTTTGCCTGCTGCAGCTGCAGGCGTTCCACAGCACGACGAAAAGCCAGCACATTTTTGTCCTGGCTTTCTACTGTGAAATCCTCCTGCAGCTTCACACTATAATAAAAAGTATCTATATTATGCAGGAATTTTTTAGTTTTACATTCAAACCAATAAGAACGATTGTCCTCGTTCATCTCCTGGAAAAGAACACTTTTCCCAATCCTCTGTGTATCAACCATATTGCAGCACTCCGTTTTTTAAAATAGTTTTCTGTTTGTTTTCTTTTTTGCCTTCAAATATTTTTTAGAGTAATTCATTACACCATCCATATTTGAAGATTCCGGGTTAACACGTAAGGCTAGAATTTCTTCAGCACTCATCATCTGGCCTTCCTTCATATCCTTTTTCAGCTTATCCACACACTCATATGTATCATAAGCCTTATAATCTTTATCCTTTACAAACCAGCATAAAATAGCTTTACAAGCAACCAAAGCCGGACTTGATGCCTGTTCCAATTCCCAGGCATCATACTTCTTTTGTATCTGAAATCTCCAAACCTTCTCACAAGAAAGAACATAGCTCGTAACCTGTCGCATCAGAGCATCTACATGCCCGAACCGCTGCGCAGTATAGAATATAGAAATATTCCAATGACGACAAGTAAGAATTGAATTAAGTAATAAAGGATCAATATTAGATCTAAATGCTCTGCTATTTAATTCACTACCGGCCTCATCGATAACAACCAGCGTAACAGTTAAAGTATCATGTTCATCATCATAATCTCTTACAGTATCAGTTGATAAAACTACCTGTTCCAAAGAAACTAAATTTTCATATGGTATATCATTGATATGTACATTACTTATAATATTAACTCTCTGAGTAACCCACTTCTTTCGGCGCGGACAATACACGCGCAATCCATTCTTAGCTCGATAAATCGAGCATACATAATGGATTACGCTTAAGGTTTTACCGCGGCCAAATAATCCAAGAAATCCAACAATTTCTCCGGTACGTACCAATCTACTCTTTTTATATTTAAAATAAGCAACTGTATCTTTAACTGCATAGTAAATTACTGAAGGAAAGTTTGATATACTGCATATAAGAATATTTGGTATAAATATCAAGAGCAGTACAAAGATAATTATCAAAAAAATAACCATCCGTTACCCCCTTACTCCATTAACCAGGCTAATTACTATATTAAAAATGGATTCTATCAAGATCATAAAAAGTATAAAATATACTGCCATTTCTACCGGATTACTCGCAGATCCTAATATAAAATTAGCGATTACGTCCATGTAAAATCACTCCTTTCATCCATCCTCTAACAATTTTCATGGTTTCATAGCAAACTAATATAAGCAGTAGCGCGGCCAAAGAATCTAAAAAACTGCTTTGGAGCAAATGCAGCAGTTCCGTTTCGGTTTCCTGCAGCTTTTCCAATTGTAAACTAATATCACCCAGCTTATCAGAACATTCTGAAATAACACGATAAATATCATCGGTAGTATATTTTAGAACCTCTTCAATCACTTCTGCCGGCTCTTCCACGGATGATAAAATGAAAAATCTATCAAAAATCATACAATCACCTATTTTTTAATACTCTTCTTTAAAACAATATAAATACTAATACCAAGAACAATAACCCAGCCAATAACAATAATGTTTAAAGGAAACTCGTTAAATAAACTCATAATTACAGTTGTTACTGATAACAAATCACCGGAATTATCATCATATTCCGGAGATTCCGGAAGAGGCACCATTGTAGGACGAGGGGTCGATGTTGGTCGTATAGTAACAGTCGGTCGAGGTGTTGCTGTTGGTCGAGGCGTAAATGTTACACCGGGACGAGGCGTTGCCGTCGGCCGCGGAGTTGCTGTCGGACGGGGCGTTGCCGTTGGTCGAGGCGTCGATGTTGGACGAGGTGTTGCCGTTGGTCGAATAGTAGATATAGAACCGGTTTCAACAACTTCATTACATACTGAACATCTCCGGACATAAATACCCTCTTCAGAAACCGTAGGTTGCTGAATTACCTGATAAATTAAAATACCATGGCCTAAAGCAGGAATCTCTTCCTCATTTTGCACTGCAGCACAAACGGAACATTCTTCCCAAGCTTGTCCCGGCTCTATACATGTTGCCAGGGTACTTCTCAAAATCCAGGAATGCTCTGCCAGTTCTAACGATGTTTCATTTTGCACTACACCACAAACAGAACACTCTTCCCAGGTTCTTCCGGGTAAGGTACAAGTAGACGGTTCTGTATTAATTTCCCAACTATGTCCTAAAGCATCCAGCACGGTTTCATTTTGAACTGCTCCGCATCCACATTCTTCCCAAGTAAGACCGGATTCCGTACATGTTGCCGGTTCTTCCTGCAGTATCCACACATGTCCTGATGCAGGAGTTATAACTTCATTTTGAACTGCTCCACATACCAAACACTCTTCCCATGTTTTAGAATCTTCAATACATGAACCAGGTTCATCCTTCTGCTCCCATGTATGAGGTGCTAATTCCAAATACTCTTCATTTTGTATATCTCCGCAAACAGAGCATTCTTCCCAAGTTCGACCAGCAACAGAGCAAGAGGATTCTTCTATTTCAATTTCGTATGTATGGCCTAAAGGATCAATAATAACTTCATTTTGTATCTTACCGCAAGAACACTCTTCCCAGGTTTTTCCGGATTCTGTACATGTAGCTTCCAACATATTTGAAACAAAATCACAATAATGAACCATTGGAGTAGGTTGCGGAAAAGAACTAACTAAACTCAAAAATTTGTTACTAGACGGTAAAGAACTTCCATAAACATAATTACAATATCTTAACCGAGCTGAACCAGATCCAAATACACTAAAATAAAAATAATTTCCAGATGAAGAACTAAAATTACTTATTGTTTTTGATGTAGTTAAGTCAACATATTTATAAGAACCTAAATTAGACTTATTATTACCATACATATCTACATTATTAGAAGTACTATAAAAATATCCTATATTTTTATGTAAAACAACATAATAACCCGTCGAACCACCTGAATTATATGAATAGGAAACAATCGTAAAATAAGGATATTCGGAAATATATCCGCCATTAATATAAGAATTTAAAGACGAACTCCATGATATACCAAAATTTTTAAGAGCATCGGATAGAGATAAATAATCAGAAGCATAAATATTTTGAACAGGAATAAAATTTATTAATAAAAAAATTGAAAGTAACAAAGCAATTTTCTTTCTCATAACACCCTCCTTAACTATTTTATCTCTTTATAAACCAAATTAGAGCAACCGCTACCATTATTTATCAGTCCACAGTTTAAAAAAATAAATTAAAATAGCTGCTAACATAGTCCAAATAAAAATCTGTTTATATTCAATCTTAAAACCTTCAACCGGTAATTCCAGTGACATGACTTCTTCCCATACATAAAGCATCAACGTTCTGAAATTAGTTATTTTTTTGTTACTTCGATAATCTTCCAGCTCCTGATCCACAATAGTTAAATCATCAGACCAAAGAAACTTTTCATATTGAATTCCATCGCGCTGGAACACATAAGTCAACTTATACCGGTAAACCTTTCCGGGCGTCATAGTATTCCTCATAGTTCCGGAACCGGATAAAAACTGCTCACTATTTATTTTAGTTAATATATCTGCAGAAGTATTCACTTCATAAAATTCAATTAATGATTTTACCGGTGTACATCCTCCGGTACGATATTGAGCTACTGCATCTTTTGAATTAACAAATGCATTCAATTCAAGAATCGGTCCCGGTGTTGGTGTCGGTGTTGGTGTATTCGTTGGAGTAGGATCCGGAGTAATTTCCGGAGTAGGTTCTTCCGGATCAGGCTCCTCAATGTCCGGAGTAATTTCCGGAATAACAGTCGAATCAACTAAAGTACCTGAAAGAGCTTTCGAAACACTTAAATTTGCAGCATCCTGTTCATAATGAAAGCAGACAACAATATCTTTAATATCTAAATCATTTGCAAGAGTTGCCTCACCCTCATATATGCAACTTACAAAATGGCCTTCTGAATCCGAATTCCATTCTTTAGATTCAAGAGTACAAACATAATGTAAATCATCATTAGAATCATAATAACGAACTACATTGGAACTACCAATTGGATAACCAAAAGCAGAAAATTCAAAATAATATTTAGTGCTGGTACTTCCTACTTCAGCCGTATAATTAAATTCAAAGTATCCCTCTTCTCCCGGTGCATATGTTTCAGCATAGACAAAAAGAACTTCCGCCACAGCTACAAATATAAAAAGAACTATAATAAAAATCCATTTCTTCATCAGAACCTCCGTTAATGCCTGAATGCTTTAAAAAAACCAGTAAACAAAAGAAAAAGAGGAATAATAATAAATAAACTACGAATTTCAACAGGAATGCAATTATAAAGATACTGTATTAAATCATGTAATTCATCTTTTTTAAAATACTCAATAAAATACGTTATATAAAAAAGAATCATACTAAAAAAATCCTTAATAGAATCGACAAAATTCATAGCTAGTCTCCTTTAATTATCCTTGATACAGATATAGCTAACATGACAAACAAAACAACACCCAACATATCAAATATAAACCCAGGCAAAAAAGAAAAAATAACTTTAAATAAATCTATTAAAGACGAATATATTTCAATAAAACCAGAAAAAAAAGCAATTATTGCGGCTGGTAAATCTATAAGAAAACCAAGAATTCCATCCCAGACAGATGTTTCTATATCCAAATAAGAATCCGTAGTATTACTTGTAAAACCATCTACACCGGTTTCACTTTCTACCGAACTAATTTCCTTTTCAATTTCAGTTTCATGATCATACCAAGAAAATTCTATTTTAGTACATTTCTGCAGCCAAAAATTAGCATCCCAAGTAAATGTAAAACGACGAGCTTCTCCCTTTTCTCCGTCACTCTTTCTTACAAAATAAAAATCTGCCTGGGAAATAACCGTATTATAAGTAAAATATTTTTCCTTACCGGTTATATCTCTCTCCTGAAAGCCATCCGCATTCCTTACAATTTCAAAATAATCAAATGCATGCTCAAAATAATCCTCTTTTAAATTAAATCTTACAAGTAAACTATCAAAAAAGCCTTTCTCATAGTTTTCCATATCTATAGTGTAGGTATAATTTGAAGTAGTAACCTCTTCACCAATACCCATTGTTTTCAATTCAAAATCACAAACCAAGTTATATAATGTATAGTCAGTACCGGCCGTTTTCCTATGTGCCAATACCAATTCTTGAATACAATTCTCTTCAGGTAACTCCTTAAACCCAAACCAATCGAAAAATTCCTTTTTCTCAAATAATACCTCAGAAGAATTCAAACGAGGAAACAAAGTTCTATCATAATTTTCTCCGGATGTTTCATCCGCCCGGACATAAGAAACCGGTTCAATAAAAACAGCAGCCACTACTGCAAAAACCATAAATAACAATTTCCATCTATACTTCATAGATAATCTCCTTTGAAAAAAGGGTGTACTTCTACGAAGTACACCCTGGCAATGTGCCCCCGATCAGCTGCGCTTTAACTTTCTGAACACGTTGATACCAATACCAACGACAGCAGCAGTTAAAAACACATTAAGAGGGAAAACTGTAAACATGCCAAGAATAGTTCTAGTTACTTCCAGGATAGAGTCGACAACAGTCACATCAATACCGGAAGCAGTTTCAGTTAACACCATAAAAGCCATTTTCCTACCTCACTTTTTCAAACAAATTTTTATAGTTACACTTATACCTTTGCGCTAAGGTCTTTTTATTTCCGGAACTTCCGGAGCAGGAAGAATATCCAACTCCGGTTCCTCCGGATGGACAAGGAGAAGATCGACAAATGCAGCGCATTGATAACCAGTTAATTTACGATTACCAAGACCTTGCAAAAAACCCATTAACCAGGAGGAATTCTTTTTACCTTCATCCTTTACTCTTACAGTCAAATCACTATATAATCTCTTAAAAGCAAATCTATTCATATACACCTCAAAATAGGGAAGGGAAGTATCCCATCGCTGGAACACTTCCCTCTGGGAATATGTTAAAAGCAATAATTTAACTCTCTTCAAAAAATAAACCCAACAGGTTCCGGACTACCGAAAGAATTTGTACCATAATCAAAAACACATTCTCTATTAAAATGTTCTTCTTGAACCCGATCATAGAAATCCTTACTAACAAAAATATTTCTTGCATTATGTCCTAACGCACCACTAGACAATTGATTATTTGAAAAATCAACTATACAAACTAGTACATAGCACATACCTGTTTTGTCCTTTTTTAAAAAGGAATTCTTACCAACAACTACCATAATTCTCTACCTCTTCTTTCCGCTATTCGCATTTTTTTAGCTATTCGCTTTTATGTAATTCCTGCACTGCAGGAGGATTACCGGAGTGCTGCAGCAAGGACACTGCAGCGGATTTTCTTATAGCCCTTCCATTTGCAAATCAGCACGTTTTGCGTTATAATGAAAGGTAAAACAAAACCGAAACTAGCAATTGCGCAATTGCACAATCACAATTATAAAATATCACGCTTTTGCATTAATGTCAACCATAATTTTGCTCAATTGCGCAATTTAGGAGAAATTATGACTTTACCTGAAAGAATGTCAAAAATAATGACAGAAAGAAAAATCAGCAAAGCTGATCTTGCAAAAAAACTAAATATTTCATATTCAACCATACAAAGTTGGATAAAACGTAATTCTGATCCTGGAAGTATTTATGTGGAACCAATTGCAAAAGCATTAAATGTATCAATTAATTATCTTATCACCGGAAAAGAAGAGCTTCCAGAACAAATTCCGGAAGATAAGCAGCTGCTCCTAAATTACTATGACCAATGTAACCAAGAAGGCAAGAACCGTATCTTGGAACAGGCAGAATTTATTGCTTCAAAATATCCACAACGGGGAAAATCATCCGAATACAAGATTGAATAAACAGGAGAAAATAACATGAAATTTATAAAATTCATTCTAATCTTACTACTAATCTTAATATACAAAATTATTAGCAATTTAATAAAAGATGCTAAACAAAGAAAAGAATATAAAAAACATAAAGCAGAATACGAAGCAGATTTTGAGCCAATTATAAGAAAAAAAGACCTTACTGAATACAATCCAAATTATTTGCCATACGCCAAAGGACACCTTTTAACAAAAACAGAACACACATTTTTTATCACCCTGGTAAGAGAAGCATTAAAGCGCCGTCTCTTAGTCTGCCCAAAAGTCCGCCTGGAAGATATTATATACGTAACGGACAAACAGAACCGGAATAAATACCGGGGATATATTAAATCAAGACATGTTGACTTTGTACTACTAAATGCAAACTGTGAAACAGTAGCAGCCATCGAACTAGATGACCCAAGCCACACCACAAAAAAAGCTACCAAAGCAGACCAATTCAAAAACGACCTTTTTTTCACTGTAAAAATTCCATTAATAAGAATTTATGCCGGTACAGATTATATTAAAGAAATCAACTATGCATTCGATGAACTAAAGTTCCCAAAAGCAGAATTACAAAAACCTACAAATCCATCACAAAACTCTTAATCAGGGTGTCCAGGGTTCGAGCCCCTGATCGCGCACTATGAAGTATCGGTTTTGACGTTTAGCGTTGGGGTCGGTGCTTTTTTTTGCGCAGGGCACAGCCCTGCGACCGAATAGCCGTAGGTTACGAGAGGCGCATTGCGGATGTAAGCAGCACGCATTACAATACAACGTTTCTTTCCAATTGACGAAGTACAAAAAATAAGGTATCATTATAAGTCAGAGCAGAGTCATATTTCTGCCATGACTTATTTGTTTATTTTACACATACCGCCTAACCGGCAGAATGAGAGGAACCATGCGACTCAGAAAAGTTAAAGGGGCAAAAGAAGCCATTGAGGCCAGCAGCCTCGTAATTCATGATGCAGCTTCAAAAAAAGGACATTGGCAGGAGGTATTCGGTAACCAAAATCCGATTCACATTGAAATCGGCATGGGGAAAGGCCGTTTCCTAACCGCACTGGCAAAGCAAAATCCGGATATTAATTATATCGGCATTGAACGCTATGACAGCGTTTTGGTACGTGCTTTGGAAAAACGGGAGCAGGAAGAAGAAATCCAAAATCTGTTTTATCTTTGTGAAGATGCAAAAAATATTGCTGATATTTTTGCTCCGGAAGAAATTGCGCGGATTTACTTAAACTTCTCCGACCCATGGCCAAAGGACCGTCATGCAAAGAGACGTCTTACTTCCACGGAATTTTTTGCCCGTTACCATCAGATTCTTGCAAAAAACGGAGAGGTCATGTTTAAAACCGATAACCGTATTTTGTTTGATTTTTCTTTGGAACAGGTACCACTGGCCGGCTGGCGGTTAAAGGATGTCACCTTTGATTTGCATCACAGCGAATATGCCGAGGGCAACATCATGACGGAATATGAAGAAAAGTTTTCTTCCATGGGAAACCCGATTTTCCGTTTGGTAGCATACCGTTAACAAAAAGAATATACTGATAGTATCACAAAAAGGAGCCATTCCATGTCTTACCCGTTAAAACGACGTCTGGCCGACTTTTTTGCGGACCGTCCAAGCTTAAATTGCAAAGCGCTCTGTATCTATCAGTCCCTGCAGGAAGTAATCCGGTTGATTAACCCGCCGGAAAGTGAGCATACTAAAAGAAGAAATTGTAAAGAAAACAAGGAGGAATATTATGGCAATTCATTTCACAGACGAAAATTTTAATCAGGAAGTACTGTCTTCCGACATCCCTGTTTTGGTAGATTTTTACGCTGACTGGTGCGGTCCGTGCAAAATGCTGGCACCGGTAATCGAAGCTTTAGCGGGTGAATGGGAAGGCAAAGCAAAAATCGGAAAGTTAAACGTAGACAACGCCATGGATACTGCACAGAATTATGGCATCCAGTCGATTCCGACCCTTCTTTATTTTAAAAACGGCGAACTTGTGAACAAAAGCATCGGCGTCGTTTCCAAAACAGAAATTGAGCAGGTGTTAAACAGCCTGCTGTAAGAGGACTCTATGAAACAAAAACTAAAACTTCTCCTGTTGGGAGTGATTACAGCTGCGCTGTTTATTACAAGCGCACCGGTTCCGGCTCTTGCCGATGATCCGGTCACCACGCCTTCTGCACAGTGGCCGGAGGCTCCGGAACTAAAAAGTGCCGCCGCTGTTGTAATAGAAGCTTCCACAGGATCCGTACTTTACAACAAAAATGCCTATGAGGCATTCTATCCCGCCAGCACCACAAAGCTGATGACTTCACTACTCGCTATTGAACAGTGCCCGTTATCTGATGTGGTAACCTGCTCCAAAGCATCGGTGGAAAGCATCGGCTGGGACAGTAGCCGTATCGGTCTCATTGCCGGCGAATCCATCGATATGGAAAACGCTCTTTTTGCTATTTTGCTGGCCTCTGCCAACGAAGTTTCCTATGCCGTTGCGGAGCATATCGGAGGCACCGTGGATTATTTCGTTTCTCTCATGAACGAACGTGCAAACGACTTAGGTTGTGTAAACACTCATTTTGTCAACCCTCACGGTCTTGATCATGAGGAACATTATTCCTGTCCCTACGATTTAGCATTAATTGCAAGAAAAGCTATGGAATATACCACCTTCCGCCGCGTTTCCGGTTCCTATAACCACAAAATCCCGGCAACCAACAAAAATGAGGAACGGTGGATTTCCAACACTCATCCTTTTATCAAGAAAAATGTGGTTTATGAAGGAGTATTTGCAGGAAAAACCGGTTCTACTTCCAAAGCGGGCAACTGTCTGGTCACCTGCGCTGAAAGAAACGGCATGACTTTAATCTGCGCCATTATGAAAGCACCGGATTCCGCCACGGTTCAGGCAGAAACCAAAGCTCTTTTAGACTATGCTTTTAACAATTTTACACTGACCCCTTTGGCTGCTTCCCAAGGCTCCACAAAAAACGCATTTCCGGTTTTATTTGAGGATGAGGAGGCTCTTATCTCAGAGGTTGCTTCTCCTTTATCTGTCAGTGACACATCCCTGGTGCTCCCAACCGGCGCATCTTACCAGGATTTAACAAAAAAAATTACATTATCCCCAATCGTTGCCTTTGCCAGCGGAGAAAATGTAATCGGTGAAGTAAACTTTTATTATGCAGATAATTACGTAGGCTCTGCGGACATTATTTTCCATAGTGCGGAAGATATTATTGTAATTCCGTCACCTACTCCTACGCCAACCTTAACCCCGGTTCCTGCTGCTTCTGCAGAAAACAATGGTACCGGTGACTCTGCAGAAACCAGTACGAACCTGAATTCTGACAATCCGGAAGGCGACAACCGGCCTTTGATTATCGGAGTTATTGTGTTCTTTTTAGTTCTGGCAATCGGTTTTTATATTGTTCTTGTAGAACTTCCTTTCCGCCGGAAAAAGAAAGCATATCAGGAAAAATACGGCAGAAGAAAATCATAAAAATAACCCCTGAGATTTTTCTCAGGGGTTTCATTTTTCTAAACTCTGCCTACTGACCCATAGATGCTAATAATTTCGCAATATCTTCAGGGGTCATCATGGCATTCGGATCGCCGCCAAGACCTGCCAACGGGTCTGTTGCCGGTGCTGCTTCCGGTTCTTCCTCAACCGGTGCCGGTTCTGCTGCCACAGATGCCTGCTGTTCTTCCGCCATGGCACCTTCTGCAATATCCTCAAACAATGCAGATAAGTCAAATTCCTCCGGCTCTTCTTCTACTGCCGGTTCTACTTCCGGAGCCGGGTCTGCTGCACTTTGCATCTCAAATAATTTGGCAATATCATCTGCCGTCATCATTGCGTTTGGATCACCGCCAAGTCCTGCAAACGGATCTGCAGTTGCAGGCTCTTCTACAAGAACCGGTGTTTCTTCCGGTGCCGGTTCTTCTGCAATTTCAGGAATTTCTTCCGGTGCCGGCAAATCCGGAATTATAAACTCTTCATCTGCCGGAAGGTCGGAAACTTCAAACAGTTCTTCTTCGGAAACTTCTTCCAGTGCCGCTGCAGGTGCTGCTTCCTGTTCTGTAAAAAATTCTTCCGCCGCAGACATCTCATCAGACGTTGCAGTTACCCGGACAGTTCCTGCATTGTCTTCGATAGCTTTCTTTAGCTCCATCATAACATATTCCAATGTTTCACGCTCACTGATTGCCAGCTGCCTAGCATTTTCTTTATTGAATTTAATGACGGACTTCGACTGATTTACCTGCTTTTCGGAAAGCATATAAATTTCGTGCTCCAAATTTTCTATCTGCGTCTGGAATAATGTGTTTTGCTGCTTTAACACCTCTATCAGTTCCTTTTGGGACCCTTCCATTTCCTTCATGTGTTTTGCAATTTTTAAACGGAATTCTCCGTCTGTACCACTTGACATAACTTCTTTCGTATCTTCCTCTTCTTCTGCCAATGGTGCCCATTTTTTTGCCTTATCAGAAAAAATTTCATTTAAAAACAAAAATGCGGTAATCAGTAATAATACGGCTGCCACCGCTACCATTATCACATTTTCGTTAGATTTCATTAAAATATACATAGAGACAAAACAAGCCGCCACGAATAAAATTCCGAACCCGGTTTTTTTCCAAATCTTCTTTCTGTCCATAGTACTGTTCCTCCTCATCCTTCGCAGAAAAACTTCTTATTTCTACTATACACCATTGTTTTAAATCCCGCAAGCAAAAGCGCAAAGAATCTTGACTTTAAAAATACTATCCCCTATAATAAAGCTTAGGTTTCTACCGTGCTCTCATAGTTAAATGGATATAACGGGCCCCTCCTAAGGGTCAGTTATAGGTTCGATTCCTATTGGGAGCATTTACATAAGAGAAAAACAAAAGGACTTCTGCAGACACCTGCAGAAGTCCAAATTTTTATGAAAAAATAACAAAATGCATAAAGCATGCATTGGCAATACCGATAATAATACCGGCACCTACCTGCAGCGGAGTATGACCTACAAATTCCTTCAGTTTTGCTTCCGGCAAATCTTTTTTAGTCATAGCTTCCAACAATTCCATCATTTCAATAATAATGGTTGCCTGCTTTCCTGTTTCACGGCGGACACCCATGGCATCATGGCAAACAATAATTGCCAGCGTTGCCGCAATGGCAAATTCAAAACTGCCAAGCCCGAAAACCAGAGCTGCTGTGGCAGCAACCGAAGTAACCGTGGCAGAGTGACCGCTTGGCATACCTCCGTCTCCGAACAAACGCTCCCACTCCAGTTTTTTGTTTAATGCTGCATGAATAATCGTCTTGAGAACCTGTGCCAATGCCCAGGAAGACAATCCAATCACAAAAAATTCATTGGAAATCAAATTAAAAAACCAGTTCATAAAGTTCTCCCTTATCTTTTGTAACTTAGTATACCCCCATTACGAATATCATACCATTTATTAAGTACAAGTTCAACATTTTGTTCGAAATCCTTCTTGCAAATATTTTGTAAACTCTTTCAAATTGTTCTTCCATTTGTCATAATAATATGTTAAACTATATTCAGTTGCGTATACAATACGCATGAAAGTAGTTAAAGCACAATTTAGGGATTTACATTAGGAGGATTAACATGAGTAAACAAAACAAAAAACTTTTAAATGCCAACATTTCCAAAAAATTTGGTATTGCATTTACCGCTATTACTTACGGAATCATTGCTACTGTTATTCTGGCAGTTGTAAACATGTTCCTGATTGCCAGAGCCGGCGGCATCGGATTATTCTCTTCCTTTAGCCGCGCAGCCGGTGTTATTCTTTATATTGTGGTTGCTTTCTTCATTATGATTATGCTCCGCACTGTTGCAAAAAGCCTTTCTTCATCCTTAACCGAACCGATTTACGAGCTCCAGGATGCCATGAAAAAATTAAAAAACGGTGATTTCAATATTGAGCTTACTTACGAAGGCAATGATGAATTATCCGATTTAGGTTCCGATATTCTGGCTGCCTGCAACCAAATGCATATTATTGTAGCAGACACCGGAGAAGTACTTGCCAAAATGGCAGACGGTAATTTCAAGGTTTCCACCGGTGCAAGAGAAAGCTACGTAGGTGATTTTGCTGCACAGTTGGAAGCATTACGTAATTTAAAATATAATATGTCCGACACCCTCCGCCAGATTCAGTCAGCAGCTGCCCAGGTTATGATTGGTTCCGAACAGTTGGCCGGAAGCGCCCAGGACTTAGCAGAAGGTGCCACGAATCAGGCCAGTGCCGTAGAAGAACTTACCGCAACCGTTGCAAACGTAACCGGCATTTCCGAAGAAAGCGCAAAAAATGCTGCGTTCGCTGCATCCAGTGCCTCTCAGGCAGCAGAAGATGCGAAAAAGAGCAGAGAAGAAATCAACCAGTTAACCGATGCTATGGACCGTATCACTGCAACCTCCAAAGAAATCGAAGATATTATCGGTGCTATTGAAGATATTGCTTCCCAGACCAATCTGCTTTCCTTAAATGCTTCCATCGAAGCAGCCAGAGCAGGAGAAGCCGGCCGCGGTTTCGCCGTAGTTGCTGACCAAATCGGTAAACTGGCAGCAGACAGTGCACAATCTGCAGTAACCACAAGAGAGTTAATCAGCAGATGTCTTTCCGAAGTTCAGGCCGGAAACCGTATCGTAGAAAGTACGATGGAATCTATCGGAACCGTACTTGCCAACATGGAATCCTTTGCAGGTATGGCAGCAGGTGCCGCAGAAGCCTCCAAAGAACAGGTTGACATGTTAAAGCAGATTGAAACCGGAATGGACCAGATTACCTTAGTTGTCCAGAGCAATTCCGCCACTGCACAGGAAACCTCCGCTGTCAGCGAAGAGCTTTCCGCACAGGCAACCGGTTTAGACGAAATGATTGGAAAATTCGAATTAAAATAAACGGTACATACATAAAAAGCAGGAAGCCAAAAGGCTTCCTGCTTTATTTATTTTATACTGTCTGCCATCATCTGTGCCCATTCTTCCAGAGTAAAATAATTCTCTTGTTCCCCGGCATATTCATGGAAGGTTCCTGAAAGCACCTTGTTTCCGTGAACTAAAACCACTTTTTCCATGTGGATGTCGTCAATATAAGCCATGGCATACTCTATACCCAAGTCCAGTTCGCCGATTATTTCAAAGTCCCGCTCCTTATCCATCCGCATATAGTCCTTGGCCACGAGCTTTGCCATCCACGGCCATCTAAGCTCATGATAATTGATATCCCACAGGCCGTAAACACTTCTGTCTTCCGAAATCCAAACTTCCGCAATTTCTTCCCAGATGTAATTCACCGGTGCCAACACATCAGACCACTCCACTACGGTGTTACAGTATCCCATATCCCTAAGTTCATAGGAACTTCCCGGCGCGATATCTGCCATAGTAGCAAAAGGAGGATTTCCGAAATAATTTTCTAACGGAATTTCATCCTCAAACAAAACCGTGCGGTGAATATTTGCCAGGACAATACCACCCCAAGCACAACATAACACAATGAGCAGTATCGTTTTGGCCGGTTGGAGCCACGCTTTCCTTTTCCAGTTTTTTTCCCGGTTTAACTGCTCACCGCGCTTTAATTTCTTATACAGCTTTGTGTAATAAACAAATTTCCAAACCGATCCAAATACAAACCAAAATGCAAGACCGGCTGTAAAAAAGTAAAACCAGGTTTTCATATAAAGCATCGGCACAAAAAACGCCCCGTTTTTCTTTACCAGCGGATACAGAATAAACCAAATCAAGCAGGTGGTAATCGAAGATAACTGCCGTTTTTTAACCTCTTTTAAGGTAATTGCCTGGACCTCCGGCTCTGAATTCAATTCGCGAACATTCTCTTCTATGGAGCGGTAAATAAAAAATTCCCCATGGCTGACAACAAATTCCCAGCCAAGCTCCCTGCTCAGTTCCATTTCTTCCTTCAGCGGTTCATACCCGTCGGATACAAAGCTTCCATGGGAGCTTTTCGCCTGCAACCGGTATTTCACCTTCTTTGGTTCCCCCTTATGAAAAAAACCGAAGCCAAAGAAAAAACCGTCACTTGTTAAAAACAAACCTTCCTCCGCCATATCCTCCAGCCAGCTCTCTATTCCTTCCACATCATACGAAGGACACGGTACCAGCCGGTAATAGGTTTTCTTTTCCCCGTTATTTCCACTCATCCAGGTCACCCCTTTCAAATGCTGCAGCTCTTGCATCTTCTACACACTGCTTCAAACGCTCTACCTCTTCTTTATATGCCGTCCGCCCCTTTTCCGTAATTTCATACGTCCGCTTCCGGCCCTCTACTTCAATTTCTGTAATATATTTTTCCTTTTCAAACTTACCGAGAATCGTATATAGTGTTGCCGGACCGATTAAAATTCTTCCCCCGGTTCTCTTTTCAATAAATTCCGCCACATCAATTCCGCACATCGCATCCTTACAAAATGCCATCAATACATAAAACATCGTTTCCGTTAACAACTCCATGGATTTCTTTGGCATAGTATCCCACCTTTCAATATCATTACACGATATCATCTAACGATATTATATCTTATATGAAACAGCACTGTCAATAAGAACATTTTTAATCCTTCTCTAATGTAACACAGAACATCTTTTGCTATAATACCAGTATTAACGGGAAAAAGGAGAATAACAAATATGAAACCTGTTTTTAAACCTTTCGGTTGCGTTCTCTGCATCGCTATTGTATTGTCTTTTGCATCCTGTGATGCAGGAGAAGCCGATAATGTCATAACCATCAGCAACGGCGTTGTCAGCACAAATAATGCTTTGCCGGAAAAAGAAACATTGATAGAAAATTTAGAGAATGCGGGTTACACTGTCACCGAATATAGTTCCATTGACGGTTCTGACCTTACGATTGACCGCCTGATTGCAGAAAAAGGAAAGAAGTACATCGATATTACCTTCGGCCTTTCCGAAGAAGCTTCCCAAACCATCTTCAATGCCTACTGTGATATGTATAAAGCCGACAACGATTACTATATCCTCGCCAGAAATGTAGACCTTGTCTACTGCGTTACCGATAAAAAAACCTTTTCCAAAGCAGGTTTTCAATCCACCTCTAACATCGGGGAACAATATATCAATAATTAGTAACCCATACAGATTCTTTTCTTCGCCTCCACCTCCCGGCCTGTGCCTACTGCGGAGGCGATTTTTAAATTTAACTTAATATAAATTTTCACATCATAATAAATCCCCATATTGTATTTTTACCCGGATAGGACCCTGGAGAAACGCCGGTCCTTGGCGAAGTTTTGCGACTTTAGTCGCATGAGCCTAGTACCGTTGCGTTTCGATGGAGCGAAAGCGCGTCTGAACGGATAAAAATACAATATGGGGATTCTTATAGGTAAAAATTATATTAAGCTGCTATAAATTCGCTTCCACAGCCAGCGCCAACTGATTCGGACAGGAATTATCGCCACGGCACTCAATGCCTTTTAAACGCTTCACAACCTCTGTTGCTTCCATGCCTTCTGCCAGTCTTGCCACACCCTGTGTGTTTCCGCGGCATCCTCCGATAAACTGTACATTGCGGACAATGCCATCCACAATATCAAATTCAATTCCTCTGGAGCATACGCCCTGTGTTTTGTACGATACGTGCTTTTCCATATTCTCTCTTCCTTTCTTTATACCTCTACTTTGCCCTGCATCCACACATTTCCGCGGAATCTCCGGCCCGGCTCAGGTTCGCCGAGCAAATCATCTGCATGAATACAGACATCATAGCTCATCTCATTACATTCTACGTTTAACACATAAAATTCTTCTTTTGTATAAAAGTTTGTCTGTTTTTCCACCCGGTTGATATAACCAAGAATGGAGTAATTATCAGATTCCGAACCGTACGGAATAAAGCTGGTTTCCACAATGGAATAAATATCCTCCTTGCGGATACGACGACTTACCACCGCATACTGGTCAATATCGTCCATGGTGAGACTCTGCATAGCTTCCTGGTTTCCCTGCTTTGCTTCGGCAATTAATGCGGAACGGTTCTGTAAATCTGTTTTTACCTTTTCTGCCTCTTTTTTTGTTTTTTCCACCGGAAGCAAAATTTTTCCCTCTGTTGCCAGTGCGGATAAATACACCGGACAGCGTCTGCGTTCTTTTTTCCGGATCGGGTTCTTTAACAAATCTACCACGTTTTGAATATAGAAAATCAAAGACACTCCAATACGGTAATCATCACACATGCCGGTATACGCGTCTGTGTCTACCCGCTTGTTGACAAACAACGGTTCTTCTGTGGTAATGACAGCACCTTTACGGATTGGAAAATAATGTGCCACATGAAACACACCACGGGCATCGGTTTCTCCCCGGACCACAACACCGGTATCTTCCGCAACTTCCATTGTAAGCTCCACAACAGCCCGGTCCTCTGACATCCGGAATACCTGCTTTTCCGTTGCATTATCAATTACCAACTGGATTAATTTTTCTTCATCATTCCGGCTTTTTACACTGCTAAAGCCAACTGCTCTTAAAAAACTATGCACGTTTCAACCTCTTTCATTGCATTTTATTTTACTCACCTCTGCCCTTTTTTATGTACAGGACACCCATACATCCCAGCCCACAGTTACTGGAAATTGTTGCAGATGCTTTTTGGAATACAATATTCTCAAACTTCTGATATTTTAATATTTCTTCCTTAAATTCCCTTAACTGTTTGGAACTGCATCCGGCATAGGTTACAAATAAAATTCTTGTATCTATATTCTTTTTGCCTTTCAGCTGGTCACGAATATAGTCCAAATAAACCCGTTTCATATTTCCGCTTTTGATACCGCTTAATACAATCTTACTCTTTTTCAAAGAAAGAACCAGACGTAAATCAAGAACATCGCATATCTTCATGATATTATAGCTGATTTTACCGTTTCTGTACAGTGCTTCTGCTGACGGAACGACAAAACTTGTGGAAATATTCGATTTCACTTTCTCCAGACTCTTTAAGATTTCCTCCACAGAGGCTCCCCGTTTTGCCATATGACAAGCCTGAAGTACCATCAGACCCAGTCCGCTGGATAAATGACCGGAATCCACTACCGATACATTATCAAATCCCTGCGCCGCCAGGGAAGCGGTTTTATATCCGCTACCTGCTTTCTGCGCTGTAGAAATATGGATAACCTGTTCCCCGATACTGAGAGCATCCGAGAAAAAGCTTTCGAATTCCTCTACCGATGCCGTTTCAGATAGTGCCTTTCCATTCTCTGTCGCCAAATATTCCAGCAAGTTATCGGAAGTAATTTCATTAATATCGCAAAAACGTCCCTGATTCGTATGCACATAGCAATACATTACGCCAATACCATAATGCTCCAAATATTCCTTCGGAAGGTCACAAACGCAGTCTGTGGTGATGTGAATTTTCTTTCTCTTACTGCTTGTGATGTTTTGAATCAGATTCTCTTTTTCTTCTTCTGTTTCCACTGCATTATATTCTACCAATTCCTTTGGCAGAAATTTAAGCAGCATTGCTTCCAATAAAGTTCCGCTGATTGGTTTCGCAAGATAGCTTTGGAAGCCCTTCTCCCGATAAATCTGCTCTGCTCCTGCCATAACATTTGCTGTCAGGGCAATTACCGGTGTTTCCCTGCAAAGACCGTTTTCCTGCTGCACCATCCGCTGCAAGGTTTCCACACCATCCATTTCCGGCATCATGTGGTCCATAAAAATCACATGATAAAAGTGTTGCTTGGTTAATTCCAAACATTCTCTTCCGCTCTTCGCCAAATCCACCTGGATTTTCGTTTCACGCAACAATTTTTTTGCCACCAGCAGATTCATCTCGTTATCATCCACCACCAGCACTCTTGCATCCGGCGCTTCAAAGATTTGCTTGTACTTCTTTCTCCGCTGCGCAGAACCTCTGGTCATGAAATCCATATGTCCCATCGGATTTCCGTCTACGATATCCTGTTCTATCTGAATTGTAAATACGGAACCCTTCTGATAAATACTGTCCACCGTAATCTTACCGCCCATCATTTCTACTAACTGATGGGAAATCGACAATCCCAGACCGGTTCCTTCAATACCGGCATTTGTTCCTTCATCCACCCTTTGGAAAGACTGGAACAATCTTTGCATATCTTCCTTACGGATACCGATACCGGAGTCTTTCACCGAAATAATCAAAACAACTTTATTGTTTTCTTTCATTTCACTGCGCGCAGTTAATGAAATATAACCCTTTTGCGTATACTTTACCGCATTGGACAACAAGTTAGTAACTACCTGTTTGATTCTTACTTCATCACCATACAACATGGACGGGATATCCGGAGAAATATCTAACTTAAACTCCAGCTTTTTTTCATGGGCACGAATCCAGATTAAATTCACCAGTTCACTGAACATGGAACCGGTTTCGTATTGCGTCGGTACAATTTCCATTTTACCGGACTCAATCTTGGACATATCTAAAATGTCATTAATCAACGCCAACAACATTTTACTGGCATCCTGGATGTGAATGGCATTTTCTGCTATTTCATCGGAAATATCTTCTCTGAGAATCATTTCATTTAAACCGATAATAGTATTAATCGGTGTTCTGATTTCATGGCTCATGTTGGCAAAGAAATTATTTCTTGTTCTGGACAGATGTTCCAGCTCTTTGTTTTGCTCCACTACTTTTTTCTGTTCTGATTCATACACCCGGTTTTGGAAACGCACAATTAAACCGATAATTACTGTTACAATCAAAATACTGAAAATAATATCTTCAAAGGAAGTCCATTCACTTTTTAACGGAACAACCGATATCGGATGCTTATACGAATATATGTAGCAAAACAGCATCGACGCCAGGGAGATGCCCAGCATAGGGATAAACATTTTTCCGCGGATTAACAAAAATACAATAAACAGACCAAGTACAAACCATGCACTGATTCCGCTCTTTACACCTCCGCTGGTAAAAAACGCCAACGGTAAAATCACACAATTCAACAGGAAAATCAGAATACAGCTGCAAAGCTCTATCCGTCCTGTTTTCTTTGCAATCACCATAAGTGCTGCTGCTGCCAAACCTCCAAATAAAGTAACCAGCACCACAATAATCGGAAGCTTGGAAAATAAAGAAGTAAAACATCCTGCAAATGCTGCCAGCATGCCGCCGAAAGCCGCAACCTGGAAAATTTTTAATTTAAACGGACTATCCAAATTATCAAAATAATGAATCAAATTACGCATCTGCATTGCCTCCTTCCTCCAGAAGTTTTGTTACTTCTTCCGCAGCTGTAAGGAAATCAAACTGGCTGACGCGTTCACTAATCGGCTTCAGTAACGAATCCACATTGGTTCCCTGATAACAGTATGCAGATAATTCCTTAATTTTCTTTTCTACTTCTTCCTTTTCAAACGTATCCATCAATTCAATCAGATGTTTCAGGTGGAACTTCAGCTGCTCTTTACTGATTTCTTCCCGAATCACCGGTTCTGCCGAAGCTTCCATTTCCTGTGGCTTTAACGGACCTTTTTCAAACTTGTCACGTATCGTTTCTCCGCCGATTTCCAGAAGTACTTCTTCATACTCATGCATTACTTCTCTGTGATGTGCCTGTATGTAAGAAATATTTCCTTCCTTTCCGGCCATTTCGAGTTCCTTGGCCATTTCTCCAAGCTCCGTAGCTCCGATACCGATGGAAGTGCTCTTTAATGCGTGTACAAGAATCGTATAGTTTTTCCAATCCTCTTTTTTATACTTTTCCCGGATTTCGCTGATTTTTTGTAATCCGGAATTTAAGTATACCTGCAGAATTTCTTTATAATCCTCTTCGATTCCTCCGCAATACTGAATACCTCTGCTCCGGTTAATGTGGGTGTTGGTTTCTTCTTCCTCTATTTCCTGTACTTCCTCATATGGAGCGGAAACATCATCCATCCGGATAATCTTTTCCTCCGGAATATATTTTCTAAGCACCCGCTCTAAGTGGGACATTTCGATTGGCTTCGCCACATATTCCTGGAAACCTTCTTCCAAAAACATTTCTCTGGCACCACCGATTGCATTTGCAGTTAATGCCACAATCGGAACGTTTTGGAAATAAACACCGGCTTTTGCACGAATCTTGTGCGCGGTTTCCACACCATCCATTTCCGGCATCATATGATCCATAAAAATAATGTCATAGCGCATCGTGTCTAATTTACCCAGACACTCTCTTCCGCTGGTAGCCACAAAAACTTTGATCTTATACGGACGCAATAATCCCTCTACTACCTTCAGGTTCATCAGATTATCATCCACCACAAGAATATTTGCTTCCGGTGCAATAAACTTCTTTTCCTGATAATGGCTGCCGTCCAGACGCTGCAAGGAATACTCGCCGTTTAACATGGAAGCAATGGAAAGAACATAATACGGCTTATAAACCATCTTGATATTTCCGCCCGGTTTCACAGCATTTTCTCTGTTTTGCAACATAACAACAACCAGCTGATTGGAAATCTCATCAAAATATTCTTCATCCTCTTTATATTCATCAATTGTAATAAAGGCATGCGTATAAAATTCCTTTTCCATTCTGCGCTTAAATTCCTGAAGATTTCTGCACATATGGCAACGGACTTCCAAACCTGCAATCATATTGTGGATATTTTGTATATAATCATCTCTGATTTCCGCAAACTGATATTTTTCTGTATCGATATAAACAATAATATTAATATTTTCTTTATTACGGACAGCTACCATAGGACGGTCATCCACAACCTTTTGAGGCACAACAAACTGGAATTCACTTCCTTTGCCAAGTGTACTCTTTACACTAATGAAACCGCCCATCTTACTAACAATTTTTTTAGAAATAGCCAAACCGATACCAATGCCGCCTTCCTGACGGTTTCTTTTGGTATCTACCTGATTAAAACTGGAAAACAGTTTTTCCAAATTTTCTTCCGCAATACCGATACCGGTATCTTTTACCTTTACGGAAAGATTAATTCCGTAATTTTCTTTTCTTGCAGAAACTACGATGGTAATACAACCTGCTTCCGTAAATTTAATCGCATTGTTCACAAAGCTTAAAATAACACGGCGAAGTTTTTGTTCATCACCCAATAAGGTATATGGAATTCTTGCATCACAGTCCACAATCAATTCCAGCTTTTTGGACCCCTTTTGTGCAATCGCCATATTAATTACATCATTAATGGTGGAGGTTAAGTTATATGGTTCTTCTACTAATTCCATTTTTCCGTATTCCAGCTCGGAAAAATCCAACACGTCACTGATGAGTGAAAGCAGATTTCTTCCCGCAGTCTGGATATTGAATGTATTTTCACGTACACTATCCGAAATTTCTTCCCGCAGAATCATTTCGCTCATACCGCAGACTGTATTTACCGGCGTTCTGATCTCATGAGAAATGTTGGCCATGAAGTCGCTTTTACTGCGCTCTGCAATCTTTAATTCCTCGATTACTTCCGTATTCTTTTGGTTCATTTCGTTATTACGTTTTACCAGGAAATATGTTGCAATCTCTACTATAAACAAGGACAGCATCTGTACAAACAGACGATATCTGTCCATACCTGTTTCCAAAGGAATTGTATTTTCCCGGACAAAGAAATGAAACAGTAATATCAGTACGGAAAATCCCATCGCCACGAACATAATTTCCGGGACTCCGAATAACCCCATAACAATAACAAATGCCGCCATTGTCGTAAGAACACTGGAAAATGAGTCCGACATACCCGCATAGATTCCAAAAGTAATCATTGCAAAGCCGGCATAACAAAAGGCACGGTATCTGTAGTCCTTTTTCTCCCCTCCGTAAATAAACCAGCATATCATCATTTCCGTAATGATAACCGGAATAATCCAGGCAGGCCATCGTAGCACGGCGGCAACTGCTGTTAAAGCCAACGTATACGCAGAATATGCAAATACGATAATTTTCTCTATTTGTCTTTTGTCCATACTGACTTTCTCCTTATAATAGTTCGCCAAGCATTTCTTTTACTTCCGCTTCCATGCCGATAAACACTTCTGTGATTAACGGATCAAACTGCGTACCCTTGCCTTCTTTTAAAGTCTGCATAATTTTATACACCGGGCGAATTGGCTCCTTATAACAGCGTTCTTCATATAATGCATCAAAAACATCTGCCAGTGCCATAATTCTTGCACAAAGAGGAATATCATCGCCTTTTAACCCGATAGGATATCCTCCGCCATCCCACCGTTCATGATGATACATTGCAATATCTTCCGCAATTTTTACATATTCCGGATCTTCTACTCCGCCAATGATTTCATTAATGATTTCTCTTCCGTAAACCGTATGTAACTTCATGGCATTATACTCTTCTTCCGTCAATTTTCCCGGCTTACGAAGAATCGCATCGGAAATTTTAATTTTTCCCACATCATGCAGCGGTGCTGCCTTACATACATTTACGATGTAATCCTCTGTTAAAATATCTGTGTAGATTCCGCGAGACTTTAATTCGTTTGCAATCATCCGTACATAAGTTTTTGTATTTTTTACATGCTTTCCGGTACTGTTATCACGGGTTTCAATCAATGTTGCCATACCCATAATAACCTGCTCCTGAATTTGGCTGATTCGCCGCGTTCTTGCTGTAATAATTCTGGTCTGCTCTTCTACCATCTTTTCCAATCCGGTTCGGTAACTTTCCAGCTCCAGCGTTTTTTTCACCCTGCTTAATAACACATCCGGAATGAAAGGTTTTGCAACAAAATCTACGGCGCCGGTAGCAAAGCATCTTGTTTCTGTTTCCGGGTCATTATCTGCCGTCAGGAAAATAACCGGCACATGAGAAAACCTCTCCATGTCCTTTAATTTTTCCATTACCTGGAACCCGTCCATATCCGGCATGTTGATATCCAAAAGAATTAAATCCGGACACTTGTTTTCCAAATACTTAAATGCCACCATGCCGGAATTTGCTGCTGCAATACGATACTCCTTTCCCAAAATCTTCTGCGCCAAAGCCAGATTCGAAGTATCATCATCAACTACCAAAATAACCTGTTCCATATCGTCACATCCTTCCCCGTTATTCCATTGTATCTACAATAAATAGTGTCAGTTCTTCTGCTAAATCTTTATCTTCTTTACGAATCCATTCCCCATTTTTATTTTGTTCTACCATCCGGATCAACGGTCTGGTCGGTGATTCTGCATTTTGTCTTAAAACCATACCACAATGCCCGTCACTTAACCGTACCATTATTCCCGTCGGATACGTAGCTACCGACCGTAAAAATATTTTTACCAAATCTGTATCAAATTTTATGCCGGAACTACTCATAATTTCTTCCATGGCTTCATGAACTTTTTTTCTCTTTTCCAAATTACCATAAACCATATTGTCAAATGCATCACAAATAGCCACAAGCCGTACCTGTGGTTTTAATTTATCTCCTGACATATGAAACGGATATCCGCTGCGGTCCAAACGCTCATGATGATATAAAATTATTTCTCTTGAAATTGTAGGAATCCAATCCTGTTGTTCTACTTCGATATATCCGTAAACTACATGACGCTTTATTTCTTTTTGAACCTTTTCTTCTTCTTCACAAAGAATTTTCCCCTGATATTTTTCTTTTACATTAATAAAACCAATATCATGCAGTAATGCTCCCATTGCAATTTCTTTTGTTTCTGACTGGGAATACCCGGCACGCACAGCTATCAAAGTCGCCAACGCAGCTACACTTAAAGAATGTTCATATAAGCTTTTAGAATAGTTCCGTACGTTGGAGATGGTATAAATCACCTCGTCCTGCAGTAAAACGCCTTCCATTACTTCCGTTGCAACTTTGGAAAGTTCCCGAAGTTCTTCGCCGGTGGCATAAGAAAAACGCTCCAAAGTATCTTTTAATTTTTCGACACACTGCTCACTGATTTTTTCTTCTGTAATATCTTGTACCTGAATATCTCTTGATATTTCATCCTCAACAAAAACATCGGTAATTTTTAGTTCCAAAAGCTTGTCCACGTACTCCTTTTTTAATATGGTTCCTTCAGAAATCAAAACCACTCCCGTAGTACTGTATACATCTTTTGCCAGGATTTCCCGACCTTTTATCTGTTCCGTTCTGATTCTGCGCACGTCCCTGTACCTTCCTATTCTCCTAAGACAAGAAAACTTTCTGCCTACTCTTCAAGACTTTGTATATACTGATGCATGGTTTCTGCTACCACTTTACTGTGTGCCACTGCTTCCACCACTGTTCTTGCTCCGTTTACCACATCTCCCGAACCAAAAACACCCGGAAGAGATGTGTAGCCATTTTCATCCGCATCCAACAGTCCTCTTTCATTCGCCTTAAGTCCTGCAGTTGTTCTCACCAATCGGGAAAGCGGACCCTGGCTGATAGAAATAATAACACTGTCTGCTTCTTCCAACTGCTCCGTTCCCGGAATTTCCTCCAACGAACCATCTTCCTTTTCTAAAAGATCAATAAAAATTACACCTTCATCCGTAATTTCTACCGGCTTCCGGTTATATTCAAACTTAACCCCTTCCAGCTGTGCATAACTGAATTCATATTCACTGGCTGCTACTTTTTTGGTAATAGAAAAACAGGTAACATCTGTTGAACCTTTACGGATTACGGTTCTTGCAACATCCATTGCTGCATTACCCGCACCAATTACAATTACTTTTTTCCCGAGTTTATAGCTGTCCGGATTGTTTAAATAATTAATTCCGAAATGTACATGTCCTAATGTTTCACCTTTAATATGCAATACATTCGGTTTCCATACACCGGTACCGATAAACACTGCTTTATATCCATCCCGGAACAAATCCTCAATTGTGATTGCAAAACCAATATTGGTATTCGGGCGGACTTTGATTCCCTTCCTTTCCAAATGCCGGTATTCGATATCATCTAAAATTGTTTTTGGAAGACGGAATTCCGGAATACCGTAACGAAGTACTCCTCCTATTTTATCTTTTCCCTCAAAAATGGTAATCTGATATCCATATCTGGCAAGAATAATTGCAATGGTAAGACCCGCCGGACCGGAACCGATAATTGCCACTTTTTTTCCGTTGGAAGGAGCCGGCCCCTGAGTCATCTGATTTGCATAAGTAGAAGAAATATAGTTTTCAATTACGGAAAAATGAACCGGCGTTCCTTTTTTTCCGAGGATGCAATGGCCTTCGCACTGTTTTTCATGATTACATACTAAACTACACACTGTGGTTAGAGGATTATTCTCAAACAACATCCATCCGGCTTCGTTTAACTTATTTTCTTTTAATAGTCGAATTGCTTCCGGAATATTAGTGTGAATCGGACATCCTTTTTGACACTGTGGAATTTTACACTGCAAACAGCGGTTTGCTTCATCCATTACATGTAATGCCATTCTATACTCCTCCTGTCATATCACTTAGTTTTTACTATCATTATTCTGCATAAAGATTTCTTTTATTCTTTGCTTCTTCCAGAGCTTTGCGCTCTTCTACAGACAGAATTACAAAAGATTCGCCCTTAATAATTTCTTTAATATAAGTGTAACAGCCTTCTCTCGTATGCATGGAAGTAAGAACAAATCCATTATTCTCGTCATCCAGCATACAAAGGGAAAAGCTTAACTTACCACCCATTTCTTTAAAAGCATCATACTTAATAATACCAATTTTCTGATATGCTGTAATTAATGTTTCACACGCAATATTAAGTTTTTCGGAAGTGTATTTACTTTCTTCTTTTAAAATGTCAATTTCCCGAAATCTGGTTAAGATCGTACTTTCCAATGTATGACCGTCAGAACCCTTCATAAAAGCATTGTACTTTTTTGTCAGGGATCTAACCTTCACCAATAAGATAATTGTAGAGGTTAAAAGAATCACTGATAAAATTGCCAGTGCCAATACCGCAATTAAAATTATCTGTTCCTGACTTAATGTTTGTCCGCCCATTATAAATTCTCCTTGTAAATAATTTCCATTTTTACTGTACTGATTCCATGAGCTCTACAATTCTCTCCAACTCATCCATAGAGTAGTACTCAATTTCAATTTTTCCCGTATTGTTCGCTTTGTTCTTAATTTCAACCTTTGTACCTAAACTTCTCTTTAATTTTTCTTCAAGGCTTCTGTATACAAAACTAACATCCTTTGCTTCTTCTTCCTGTTTCGCCGGGTTCTTCTTTTCTTCCTGAATTTTTTTAATCAGCTTTTCTGTTTCGCGAACGCTCAGTTTTTCATCAAAAACTTTCATAGCCAAAGTGAACTGTTCTTCCGGATCTGTTATTGGAAGTAATGCTCTTCCATGTCCTTCGGAAATCATTTCATCAATTAACATCTGTTGCACGCGCATATCTAATTTTAATAAACGCATCGAATTCGTAATAGCAGTTCTACTCTTAGAAACCTTCTCTGCAACTTCATCTTGTTTCAAATTCAGTTCCTGTATCAACTTCTGGTATGCGACTGCTTCTTCAATTGGATTTAAATCTTCTCTTTGAATGTTTTCGATCAAAGCAATTGTAAAAATTTCATCTTCTGAATATTCCTTTATTACTACCGGAACTTCTTTTAAACCTGCCATACGGGCAGCCCGCCATCTTCTTTCACCGGCAATAATTTCATAAAAGTTATCTCTCTTTTGAACAACTATTGGTTCAATAATTCCATACTGTTTAATAGAATCCGCCAGTTCTTGAAGAGCATCTTCATCAAATCTTGTTCTTGGTTGAGCATGATTTGGTTCAATTTTAATAATTGGAATTAATGTTTCACGTGAAACATTTTCTCTTTCGATTTTTCCTTTTGTTTCTTCCGTTGTTTCTAATCCGATATCTGGAATTAAATTATCAAGTCCCGTGCCGAGACCTCTTCTCTTAGCCGCCATATAAATTCTCACTTTCTTATTAACCACAAGATATAGTAGTTAATACCTATTATTATTCTATATGTATATATTAAAATTCAGAGTACCAATCTCTTACTCCACGTTCAATTACTTCATCCGCTAATTGACGATATCCTTCTGCACCGGCAGATTTTGAATCATATAAATTGATTGGTTGTCCATGGCTTGGTGCTTCCGCTAATCGTACATTTCTCGGAATAATTGTTTTATAAATATTATGCTTTAAATTTTTCTTTACATTTTCAACTACCTGTAAAGATAAATTAGTTCTCGCATCATACATAGTAAAGACAACACCTTCAATTTCTAGATCCGGATTTAATCTCTTTTGTACAAGATCAATTGTGTGCATTAACTGGGATAAGCCTTCCAATGCATAATACTCGCACTGAATCGGAACCAAAACCGTATTTGCTGTTGTCATCGCATTCACGGTTAACATATTTAATGAAGGAGGACAGTCAATAATGATAAAATCATATTGATCTCTAACCGGATCAATTAAACGTTTTAAAATAAACTCACGATTATCAACACCAATCAATTCTATTTCTGCTCCGGCAAGATCGACATCAGAAGGAAGTACAACTAAATTTTTCATGCAACTTTTTGATTTACATTCTTCTAATGTACATTCTCCAAGCATCATATCGTAAACAGTTAATTTCAATTTTTTCTTATTGATTCCTAACCCCGAAGTAGTATTACCCTGCGGATCAATATCAATAACCAGAACATTATTTCCTTTTTCTGCAAGACATGCAGCAAGATTAATAGCTGTAGTTGTTTTACCAACACCGCCTTTTTGATTTGCAATTGCGATAGTTCTTCCCATAAAAATCCTTTCTATACAAAATATTGTTTCACGTGAAACATTTTATACTAATTCTAGTGGGATTAAAAAATGTAAATGTCTCCAAAGAAACATTTACATTTTCTTATCCCACTATGATAATTATAATATAGAATTACTTCAGTGTCAAAAACCTTTTAGTAAAATTAATATAATTCTACAATATTATTTTTTATTGCATAAACCGCTGCTTGTGTTCTGTCAAAAACACCTATCTTTTTGAAAATGTTAGATACATGATTTTTGACTGTCTTTTCACTAATAGAAAGTTTATAAGCTATTTCTTTATTAAATAATCCTTCCGCGAGAAGTTTTAAAACCTCAATTTCTCTTCTGGTCAATTTATCATCTTCCGTCTTTTCATTTTCCTGAGAAATTTTTTCATTTAAAATCGGAACCATAGAATAATCAATATATTTTTCTCCGGAATTGACGGTATAGATAGCTTTTTTTAAAATAGCAGATTCTGCATCTTTAAGAACATAACCTTCCACACCGATTTCTTCAGCTTTCATTAAATACTCAACTTCGTTATGAATAGTTAGTATTAAGACTTTTTGGTTTTTGTTTTTAGAACTGCGTAAAACTTCCAACATTTTTAATCCATTCATCACAGGCATGTTAATGTCTAATAAAACAACATCAGGATTCATAGAGTCAATAACTTCTAAACATTCTTCACCATTTCCTGCTTCGCCGACAACTTGAATATCTCCGTCTAATTCTAATAATTGTTTTAATCCTTCGCGAACCATAGAATGATCATCTGCAATTACTATTTTAATTTGTTCATTCATAAATATCCCCTTTTCTTGACGTGTAATTTGCCGGAACAAAAATATGAATTCTTGTACCTTCACCGACTTTTGTATCAATTGAAAATGAACCGGAAAGTAAACGGGCTCTCTCTCTCATTGTAGATAATCCAAAACCATGAAGAAAATCTTCTTTTCCTTTAGTTTCTACTTTATGTAAATCAAATCCTTCTCCATTATCTTCTATATCAATTTCAATATTATTATCTAGAAAAGCAATACGTACAGAAATATTTTTTGCATTCGAATGACGAATTGCATTATTACATGCTTCTTGAATGATTCGATACAACGTAACACTTACGATGGAGGAAAGATTTTTTTCTTCACCCTCTAATTTAAAACGAACATCCCGATTATAGTTACGACGCAAATGTAAACAATAAGCTTCAACAGTTGCCACCAGACCAATATTATTTAAAGACATAGGCCGTAGATCATAAATGATTTCTCGCATATCATTTATGATCTCTTTATTTAAATCTATCATTGTTTGAAGTTCTAATTTTACTTTAATAGGATCACGATCAACCATTTTACTACAGTATTCCATTTTATGTCCAAGACTGGTTAGACTTTGTACCGTAGAATCATGCAAATCTCTGGAAATACGATTTCGATCCATTTCCTGTGTTTCTAGTAATTTAGTGCTGTAATCTATTAAAGTTCCGTTTTCCTGTAAAATTGTCCGCCTTGTCTTATTCTCCAACTCAACAAAAAAGCTTTTGAGTCTATCAAAAGATTGACAAATTTGTTGCTGTTTTTCCCATCGTTGTTCAGCTTCAGAAAGTTTAGACTCAATTTCTTCCAATTCATCTTTTTTTGCAATTTCATCGTCATCAGCATTTTCTAAAGAAAACGGTGAAAACATAGAAATATTAGGAATTTTTCTTTTTTCACTTTCTTCTAAAACAAAAGATTGTTGGCGCTTTTTATATTCTAATTCTTTCTTTTCCGACAGTAAAATATCTGATTGCTCCAATGCAGACTCCTGCAACGAACGAATAAATTCAAGCATTTCAAAGTATTCACTTTTTAAAGAGTAAATATCCATTACAACATCACCTTTTATAAAAGAAAAATTCCACCTGTTTACTAAAAACATTTTATCATATCAACGCATTACTATACAATATAAAGTTGATCGTTTTTATTGTTATCTCTCATTATTTATTTTTTTCTGAAATTAATGGTTGTTTTAAAGGCTTTCCTCCGGCACGAGGATATTTTTTTGGTGTATGATTTATTTTCTCGATCTGAATCATCGTACGTTCAATATCAGAATTTGGAAGTTTATATTCGTAGGTTTTGCGATACTCTCCTCCTAATTCCCGGATAGCGAACTTTGCCTCTTGTAATTCTTCTTTAATTTCTCCTGATTTATATGGAATAAAACATCCACCCTGCTTTACAAACGGAAGACAAAACTCACTTAACGATGCTAAACGTGCCACTGCGCGGGAAACACATAAATCATATTTCTCGCGAAATTCCGGTTTTAAAGCTGCTTCCTCGGCTCTTCCATGTATAGCAGTAATTCCGGATAACCCAAGTTCAGAAATTACTTCCTGTAAAAAAACAATTCTCTTGTTTAAAGAATCCATTAGAGTAATCTCCAATTGCGGAAAAGCAATTTTTAACGGAATACCTGGAAAACCGGCTCCTGTTCCCATATCAAGAACTTTTACCATCTTTCCATCCAATTTCATAAGCTGATTTAATGCCAAACTGTCTAAAAAGTGTTTTTTCAAAACATCTTCGTATTCTGTAATTGCTGTAAGATTCATAACTTTATTTTTTTCTACCAGCATTTCATAATACTTTTCCAATTGCATCAGCTGTGTTTCATTTAATTCTATCTTCCATTCTTTTAAATCTGCAAGAAAAGCAGAATTATCCCGTTTCTCCATATTATCCTCATCTTTTATTATAACTAACCTTTAGTAACACTAATTTTGTTTTAAATACACCAGTAAAACAGAAATATCTGCCGGAGATACACCGGAAATTCTGGAAGCCTGGCCGATATTCTCCGGACGTATTTTTTTAAGCTTCTGTCTGGCTTCAATACGAAGAGATGGTACTTCATCATAATCCAAATCAGCAGGAATTCTGCGACTTTCCGTTTTCTTGAATTGTTCTACCTGACGCTGCTGTCGTTCAATGTATCCCGAATACTTTAATTCAATTTCTACCTGCTCTGTTACTTCATCCGGAAGTTTTTCACGCTCCGGATCAATCTCTGCCAAAAGCTCATAATTTAACTCAGGACGCATAAGTAAATCAGCCATAGATACTGCTGTCTTTAGTGGTGTGCTTTCGTGGGCAGATAAAAATTCCTGTACCTTTGCATTACCGCCAACCATTTTATTTTTTAAGCGTTCGGTTTCTTCAAAAATTAACCGTTCTTTTTTAATTAAGTGATTGTATCTCTCTTCTGAAATTAAACCAACCTCATAACCGATTTTTGTAAGCCGTAAATCCGCATTATCCTGGCGGAGAAGTAAACGGTATTCCGCCCGGGAAGTCATCATACGATACGGTTCATGAGTTTCTTTTGTTACTAAATCATCGATTAATACACCAATATATGCCTGGGAACGGTCAAGTACAATCGGTTCCTGACCCTTTAATTTTCTGGCTGCATTTATTCCGGCCATAATACCCTGGGCTGCAGCTTCTTCATATCCGGAGCTTCCGTTCATCTGACCCGCACTAAATAAACCGGAAATTGTTTTAAATTCCAAGCTTGGCTTTAACTGCATCGGATTTATGCAGTCGTATTCAATGGCATATGCATTACGTACAATTTTTGCATTTTCCAAACCCGGTACCGAACGATACATTTGATACTGTACATCCTCCGGCAAAGAACTGGACATACCGGAAATATACATTTCATTGGTATAATTTCCTTCCGGTTCAATAAATACCTGATGACGTTCCTTATCCGGAAACTTCATTACTTTATCTTCTATTGACGGACAATAACGTGGACCGGTACCTTCAATAGCACCGGAATATAACGGAGAACGATCGATGTTACTGCGGATAATATCATGGGTTGTCTCATTAGTATAAGTTAACCAACAAGATACCTGTTCTTTATTTAAAGAATTTCTGTCAGTTTCAAAAGAAAACGGTACTACTTTTTCATCACCAAACTGTTCTTCCATCTTAGAAAAATCAATGGAACGTTTATCTATTCTGGCTGGAGTTCCGGTTTTAAATCGATAAATTTCAATTCCGAGTTTCTTTAAACAATCTGTTAAATGATTTGCAGCAGGTAATCCGTTTGGACCGGTATAGTGACTTACATCACCATAAATACATCTTGCTTTTAAATAAGTACCGGTACAAATAATTGCTGCCTTACAAGGATAAACCGCATTGGAATAAGTTCTTACACCGGTTACACAGGAGTTTTCCACAAGTATTTCACAGATTTCACCTTGTTTTACACATAAATTAGGCTGGTTTTCCACAATTTTTCTCATAGATTGTGAATAACTTTGCTTATCCGCCTGGGCACGAAGGGAATGAACAGCCGGACCCTTGGAAACATTCAGCATTTTCGACTGAATATAGGTTCTGTCAATATTTTTACCCATTTCTCCGCCAAGAGCATCAATTTCACGTACCAAATGTCCTTTGGAAGTACCACCGATGTTTGGATTACAAGGCATTAAAGCAATAGAATCCATACTTACGGTAAACATGATTGTATTTAGACCAAGTCTGGCACAGGCAAGAGCAGCTTCACAGCCGGCATGTCCTGCACCGATAATTGCAACATCATAACTTTCATAATAGTAAAGCTTATTGTCCATTTTGTTATCCTTCCCATTGATTACAGCATTTTATATCTACTGCCAAATCTATTTACCCATACAAAACTCTTTAAATATAGTATCAACCAAATCTTCATCCACTGCTTCACCTATAATTTCACCGAGCATTTGGTAAGCATTCATAAGATCAATAGAATAGAAATCTTCCGGCATATCAAAAGCCAGGCTTTCCAATACTTTTTCCAAACTTATCTTTGCTTCCAAAAGTGCTTCTTTATGACGAAGATTCGTAATAAACACTTCTTCTTTTTTATCAATTAATCCGGAATAGAACATCGCTTCTACCGCTTCTGCAAAAGCATCCATACCTGTTTCCTCTTTTGCGGAAATTACAAATACCTGCTTTCCGGTCTTATTTTCCAATTCTTCTTTTGTTATCTTCATGGAAAGATCAGATTTATTTAGTAATACTACTGCTTTTTTCTCCTGAATCATAGAAATAACAGCTTCATCATTTTCATCTAATTCTCTGGATGCATCTGCTACATAAATTACAAAATCTGCACCTTCTGCTTCTGTCTTTGCACGTTCAACACCAATTTTTTCTACAGTATCCTGTGTATGACGGATTCCTGCTGTGTCGATAATGCGAAGTACAATTCCTTTCAATTGAATTAATTCTTCCAGTGTATCTCTGGTTGTACCAGGAATATCAGTAACAATAGCACGTTCTTCCCCTACTAAAACATTCATTAAAGTAGATTTTCCGGCATTCGGCTTTCCTAAAATAACAGTCCGGATGCCTTCTTTAATAATTTTTCCGTCCTCTGCATTTTTCAAAAGAATACTAATCTCTTTTAGATTCTTTTCTGTATGCTCTTTTAAGGTATCTGTAAATCCGTCCAGAGAAATATGTTCCGGATCATCCAGTGCTGCTTCAATAAATGCTGTATCACGTAAAACAGAATCTCTGATTTCCTTTATTTTTTTGCAAAGATTACCGTTTAACTGACGGACGGAGTTTTTTACTGCCTGCTCATTAGTAGCATGAATTAAATCAATAACTGCTTCAGCCTGAGATAAATCAATTCTTCCGTTTAAAAAAGCACGTTTGGTAAATTCACCCGGCTCTGCTATTCGTGCTCCATTTATTAAAACTAATTCCAATATTTTTTTAGTAACAATGATACCACCATGACAATTGATTTCTACTACATCTTCTGTTGTATAGGTATTTGGTGCTTTCATAACGGAAATTAATGCTTCATCAAGCATACTTTCACCGTCCATGATAGTCCCATAATGCAACGTATGAGATTTCACATCAGATAATTTTTTCTGATTTTTTTTAGAAACAAAAATTTTATCTGCAATTGCAATAGCATCAGCTCCGCTAATTCGGATAATACTGATACCGGCATTGGTAGTACCTGTTGCAATTGCTGCAATTGTATCATGATTTCTCATTGCTGCTATCCTTTCTTACAATCAAAATATAGTTCAAATGTTACAAGTAAAAAAGGTGCCCCATCCGCTGAGACACCTTTTGTGGCTTTATTCTTCTGTCTTCTCTACCGGAGTTTCAGTTTCTTCTGTATTACCATACTGATATGGCTGCTTGCGGTAATTAGACTTGTTATAGCTGCCCTTACGGTAGCCGTTTCTGTTATAACCATAATTTCTGCTGTAGTCCTTTACACCCTTCTTTAAAGTTACTACAATCTTACGATATGGTTCTTCACCTTCACTGTGAGTTTCTACAAACTTATCATTCTGAAGAGCAGAATGGATAATTCTTCTTTCATATGGATTCATCGGCTCTAAAGCTACGCTCTTTCTGGTCTTCTTAACTTTATATGCAATGTTTTTTGCCAGATTTTCCAGAGTTTCTTTTCTTCTTTCTCTGTAATTTTCAGTATCCAGCTTAACCTTGATATAATCTTCGCTTTCCTTATTTACTACAAGACTAACCAGATACTGTAAAGAATCAAGCGTCTGACCTCTCTTACCGATAAGAACGCCCATATCTTCACCAACAATGTTAATATTCATTGTCTTTTCTTCTTCGTTATAATCAACCGCAATTTCAGACTGGATTTCCATTAACTTGAAAATATCTTCTAAAAAGCTTACCGCCTTATCCTGCATAGTTTCCTTTAATGCAACACGAATTTTAGCAGGCTTTTTATTTAAACCTAAAAAACCGCTGGTTTCTTTTTCTAACACTTCAATATCTACATTTTCTCTTGTAGAACCTAACTGAATTAACGCTTCTGTAATAGCGTCATCTACTGTTTTTGCTGTAACCTCGATCCAATTTCTCATTACTCATCCCTCTTAATCTTTCTTCATCATATTTGCATAGCCTGAAATTGATTTTTTATCCGAATTTGCGGAGCTTGTTGTCTTTTCTGCAGAATAGTTTTTACCGGAAGCATTTGCATAAGAAGATGTTGTGCTCTTCTTAGATTCTGCAGCAGCATAAGAATCAATGGATTTTGTTTGCATTTTTGCAAGTTCTGCCATTTGATTACCGGAAGCAATACCCATCTTTTCTCTTTTCTTATTCATTTTTTCTACGTTCTGCTTAATCATTTCATCCATATCCAGCTTATCGATATGACGATTGATAAAGAACTGATAAATGATTGTTACAACAGTACTTGCAATCCAGTAAATACCTACACAAATTGGGAACATCCAACACATGAAACCGGACATGAATGGCATAATATACATCATGCTGTTCATGCTCTGAACCATAACATTTTCTTCTCCCTGCTTATTGTTATTCTTGCTTTTAGCCATAGAAAGCTTAGACTGGAATAACTGTGTTACAATAGCAAGTACCGGAATCAATAATGCTAAGCTGAAACCATAATACTGAGGTGTATTTAAAAGGTTAAAGCCCCAAATAGAATGAATTGCATTAATCTGCTCTGCATTTGTATTGATAATGTCTGCTACAGACGGAAATTTTTCAGCTAATGCTGTCCACTCGTTGGTACCGAATTTTGTCATGATATCAACTAAATGAGCATTTGTAAGAACGCCTTCACTCATTTCGGAGAAATTCTTCGTCTGCACAGCAAGAGTAGTTGCCATTTCAGACATATAAGCAAAATAATCCTGATTTTTGATACCTTCTGCAATCGCATTATATAATTCATAAATATCAGGTACATAAGCAGGAATTGCATAGATAATACGATATAATGCAAACATTAATGGAAACATAATAAGCATAGGAAGACAACCTGCTGTTGGACTTGTACCGTACTTATCATACACAGCCTGCTGTTCCATTTGCATCGTACGCATAGCTTTTTCATCGTTTTTCTTATTTTTATACTTTTCCTGAATTGCAGTCAGTTCCGGATTCATAATATTTGACATTTTAGAAAACTTCTGCTGCTTTACAGTTAAAGGAGTCATAAGCAATTTTGTTACAATAGTAAATAAGATTACTGTAACCGCAACGATTCCGTTTTTTTCATCACTAAACAGTTCATATATTTTATCCAGTAAAATATATAATAAATTAAAAATCCATCCAAAGATAGTTGCAAACGGTCCTAAAAAACCGCCAACTTTCGTCAATACAAGTAATTCCAAGTTAATGTTCCTCCTAAAATAATAAAAACAAAAAAATGGCTAAGGTACAGGATCATATCCGCCCTTATGAAAAGGATGACAACGAAGTATCCTTCTAACGGCAAGATACGTGCCTTTTACCACGCCATATTTTTCTAATGCCTCGATTGCATACTGAGAACAGGT
>JAGAQI010000094.1 GCA_017622795.1 Lachnospiraceae bacterium | reverse complement strand
TCAGACCAGAGATTTGCCTCCACCTTCCTTCAGATTTCACCTCACGATGAACACCCTTGGTCTTGGCTGTATCCTTCCCACTACTAGGGCGGATTAGGGACTTTCACCCGTTAGAAACGTGCGCCGCTAGGCGCACACAAACAAAAACCGGTGTAAGATTTTCTTACGCCGGTTTTTTCATTCACAGACTATCCCCAAAAAGCACTCTTTATTTCCAACGGAATTTCTTTTTTCTTTCTTCCTCCAGGGAAAATCTTTGTCTTGCTGTCTGACATTCCCGAATCGTGCGGTCCAATTTCCGATACCGCTCCTCTTCCAGATTTTCTCTTTCCCGGAACAGAAAATTCATTTCTTTTAAAATACGTCCGGAAATCCGCTCATCCATTTTTTCCAGCAATATCTGATTATTTTGATTCAGCACCTCCATTAGAGCTCCGCCAAATCCGGAATACATCCGATAAAAATTACTCTCCGCTTCTGACATCGGCATTGTTTTTGCATTTGCAAGTTCCGGAAGCAGTTGCTCCATCCTATGCTTTAATTCCGAACGTTCCTCATCTTTTAGCGTTGCCACCTGTTCCAGTTTTGGAAGAAGCTGACGGATCATGTCTTCCGTAAATCCTTCCTGTTGTAATTGTTTTACCTGGTCTAATGCTGTCTGACATTCCATACGCCTTTTCTCCTTCCAAATTTTGTCAATTAAATTTTAGCTCGCCAAAAATGGAATCGCAATATAATTTTCCATATTATTCCGGTTTTCATTCGTCTTTTTCTATGCTCTTGTGACAAATTACAACATTGAATAAGCAATAAACAACCTATAATCCATTGCTGTTCTGTAAAAAAGGACCACCGCCATACAGCAGTAGTCCTTGATTTTCTTACTGGGAACGCATCTCCAGGTTTCCAAACTTCTGGATATCTCCCATCCATTTTAATTTTATTGTACCGGTTGGACCTGCGCGGTGCTTACCGATAATAATTTCAGTAATTCCCGGCTCCTCCGTATTTGGATTATAGTATTCGTCACGATAAATGAACATAACCACGTCTGCATCCTGCTCAATGGCGCCGGATTCACGCAGGTCAGACATCATCGGACGCTTATCCGGACGGCTTTCCACCGCACGTGATAACTGTGACAACGCAATAACAGGAACATCCAGTTCTCTGGCAAGACCTTTTAAAGAGCGGGAAATGTTCGAAATTTCCTGCTGTCTGGATTCTACCCTGCCGTTAGTGGTCATTAACTGTAAGTAGTCAATGATAATCAGACCAAGGCCTTTTTCCAGTTTTAGCTTACGGCACTTGGATCGCATTTCCGAAAGGGATATACCCGGTGTGTCATCTATAATCAAAGAAGATTCTCCGATATTTCTGGCACTTTCCATTAAGTCCGCCCATTCGGAATCTTTTAAATCGCCGGTAGCAATGCTTTGGGAATCCACACGGGAATTCATGGCGAGCATTCTTTTTGTCAAAGACTCCTTACCCATTTCCAAAGAAAAAAGAACAGTTGGCACCTTGGAATGCACCGAAATATACTCTGCCATATTTAATACAAATGCCGTTTTACCCATCGCCGGACGTGCCGCCAGGACAATCAGTGCCTGATTCTGTAGTCCGGACAGTTTATAATCCAAATCCCTGAAGCCGGTAGCAATACCGGTAATACGTCCCTGGCTTTTTGCCGCTGCTTCAATTCCCTTTAATGTGCGCAACACAACCTGGCGCATATCTTCATAGTCGCCGGCACCACGCTTTTGCACAATATTGAATACCTGCTTTTCTGTATCCTCCAGTATGGTATCCATCCGTTCTTTGTCAGCATAGCAAGTATTGGCAATTCCTTCGGTTACCTTAATCAGCTTACGGGACAATGCCTTCTCTGCTACAATATCTGCGTAATATTTGATATTGGCGGAAGTAGAAACCGCATCTGTGACATCACGGATAAATTCCATACCGCAAATTTCCGGAGACACACCCTTTTCCTTTAACTTGTTCAAAATGGTAACCAGCTCTGCCGGTTTTCCTTCATGAAGAAGTTCCACCATGGCATCAAATAAAATACCATACTGCTGGATATAGAAGTCTTCTCCCTGTAAGAGTTCGGATGCGGTAAGCAAGGCATCCCGGTCCATAATCATGGAACCGATAACCGCCTGTTCTGCTTCTTTGCTATGAGGTTGTACTTTTTTAATTAAAGCTTCTTCCATTGCAATTCTCCGAAATTTATGCCTGTTCTACCTTTACTGTAATTTCTGCGGTTACCTTTGGATGCAAACGAACCGGAACATGGTAAGTTCCGAAGTTTTTGATTGGGTCTGCCATCTGCAGCTTTTTCTTGTCAATTTCTAACTTTAACTGTTCCTTCATTGCAACAGCAATTTCCTTTGTGGATACGGAGCCGAAGGTACGTCCGCCTTCACCGGCCTTAATTTTTAAAGTAATGCTGCCTGCTTCAATATTCTTTGCAAGTGCCTGTGCTTCCTCTAAAATTTCCTGCTGTCTTTTTTCTTCTGCAGCCTTTTGCAGCTTTAATTCGTGCATAGCTTTCTCTGTTTTTTCTACGCCAAGCTTCTTCGGAAGAATAAAGTTTCTTGCATATCCGTCGTTTACCTTAACGACTTCCCCTTTCTTACCAAGACTCTTTACATCCTGTAATAAAATTACTTCCATTTTAAATATCTCCCTTCTCTGTCATGTCACGCAATACTTCTTTGACCTTTTCCATTGCTTCCTCTAAAGTACACTCGGACAACTGGACTGCTGCCGCACTCATATGTCCGCCGCCGCCCAATTTTTCCATTACTACCTGAACGTTTAATTCATCGATGGAACGTGCGCTGATATGCACCTTGCCATTGTGCTCCGTGAACACAAAGGAGGCCTTGGTGTGGTCAATATTTAACAATTCATTTGCTGTCTGGGCAGCTACAATAGACGGACTGTCAAGTCCTTCGCTTTCAGAAACAGCAAATACATAATAGTCCATGAAAACTTCCGCTGTGGAAATTGCATGTGCCTTTGCCTGATATTCGGCAAACTCCGTTCGGAACAGCTTGCGGATTCTGGTTACATCCGCACCGTTTCTTCTAAGATAAGCTGCCGCTTCAAAGGTACGTACACCGGTCTTCATTAAGAAGTTGTTGGTATCAATCATAACACCGGCATACATGGCGTCTGCTTCCAACGGTTTCAATTTTAAGCCCTCACCGATATACTGCAGGATTTCCGCAACCATTTCACAGGCAGAGGATGCATATGGTTCGATGTAGGAAAGCACTGCATCAATAGCCTCTCCTGTTTGACGGTGATGGTCTAAAATAACAATCGTTTTTGTTAACTCTAACAACTCCTTACACTCGGTAATGGCCGGACGGTTTACGTCTACCACCACAAGCAAGGTTTGGTCATTTACAATTTCCTGGGCTTTGCTGCCGGAAATAAACATATCTTCTTCATAGTCCGGATTATCCTGGAACCGCTCCAGCATCGGACGGATGGAACTTGTTACATCATTGATTACAATCTGTGCTTTTTTACCAAGTGTTTTTGCAATACGGTAAACACCGATTGCAGAACCGAAGGAGTCAATATCGCCATAGGAATGACCCATAATAACAACCCGTTCCTTGGTTTCTACATATTCCTTTAATGCATGGGCTTTTACACGGGCCTTTACACGGGTATTCTTTTCTAACTGGACACTCTTTCCTCCGTAGTAGGAAATCTTGTCACCTTCTTTTACCACCGCCTGGTCTCCGCCACGGCCTAACGCCAGGTCGATGGCAGTTCTGGCAAGTTCATAATTTTTTGTATACGTAGAAGCACCCACACCCACACCAATGGAAATGGTGACTGTCATTTCGTATATATTTAAATTTCTGATTTCTTCCAAAATAGAGAAACGGTTTGCCTCAACCACACTTAAGTATTTCTGCTTAAATACAAAAATGTATTTGTCTTTTTCCAAACGCTTGATGATAGCATCAATGCTTTGCATATACTTGTTGATTTCACGTTCTACCCAGGCGGTAACCAAGGAACGGCGCACTTCATCCGCACCTTCAAAGGCCTCTTCATAGTTATCAATATAAAGCAGACCAACCAACATTTTCTCTTCTGCGTTTTCCTTTTTCAGAGCAATAATTTCCGTTTCATCATACAGATACATGCCAATTAATGTATTGACACTCTCACCGTTTCCGTCCTCTAAGGCCCATGGCACGTCCTCTCTATAATCGGACATGTCAAGAAGACGCATCAATACACGGTAATTTTTTCTGCCGTGTACAATATGCAGAGTAACATCTTCTTCCACTGTTGGCATCTGCTCTAAAGTCAGGTCTTCGAAAATATCGAAAATAGAACTGCGGGCTGTTTTTTCAAACTGTACAATATCCTTTAATTCATTGTTTGCCCAAACCAGGCGGCCTTCCAAATCCAAAATACCATATGGAATGTCAAGCTCTTTTACAAAACTGTGCTGCACCTGACCATGGTCTGCTGCAAAACGCACCAGCTCACCCATAATGTACGGACGTTTCCATACAAACAGAATCAGGGCAATTACAAAATACACTGCAGTGTAAATCATCATAATGCCGGCCGCTTCTTTATCTACCACGTAGATGCTGAGTACCATGCAAAGCAGTAAAACTGCCAGCCAAACCGGCCACTGCATGTAAACCTTTAAAGCTCCTTTCAGCTTTATATTTGCTTTGTTTTTCTCTTTTTTCATGTTTCCTCTCATTCTGCCGCGAACCTGGCGCAGCATAATAAAGTTGATATACCGTTTTATTATACCACACTTTTTTGGAAACATAAAGCATTTTCTTTTTTCAATAGGCAACGACACATAAAAGCAGAGATTCTCGTATACCGTCAACACATGCCATCCCGACACGATATAACGCTTCTTCTGTATTTGCTCCGATATGAGGGGTAAGGACAACGTTTGAAAGGTGATAAAGGGGATGAATGTTGGTGATTGGCTCCTCTGTCACAACATCTAATCCCGCTGCGCTCAATCTGGCTCTACCATCCGTATCAGTTTCTGTCAGGGCATCCAATAAGGCCTTTTCGTCCACCAGCGCACCTCTTGCGGTGTTAATCAGAATGGCGCCCTGCTTCATAGCCGAAAATTCCTTTTCACCGATAATGCCTCTGGTTTCTTCATTCAGAGCCATGCCAAGAACAACAAAATCAGCCATCTTTACTGCTTCTGCAATACTTCCGGCATACTCTATACCAAGCTCTGCAGCTTTTTCTTTAGTAAGACTGCGGGACCAACCGATGCAATGCATCTCAAAGCCATTCCGGCAAATCCGGATTGTTTTCTTTGCAATTTCCCCTATGCCCAAAAATGCTACGGTTTTTCCGCCAAGTTCCGTGCCCTGCAGACCGGATACTACCGCCGGATTCGCAAAGAATGCCCCTTCCTCCATATTTTTTTGCACCAATGTAACCTTTCTGGCTGCCATCAGCATCAGGGCAATATTAAGCTCTGCCACGGAAGCTGCATTCCGGTACGGTGTGTTAAACACTCTAATTTCCAGTTCCTTTGCGGCGTCCAAATCCACACCGTCCATACCGGTGCCGTGTACCGCAATTACCTTCATGTTTTTTGCAGATTCCAGAACCTCTTTTGTCATCTGCAGGTTACGGTTAATGGCAGCATCACATTCCGGCAGACGCTCCCAGTCGGAGATAATTTCAGAAAAAGACTCTAATTCTTTTCTTGCTTTCGGATGGATATATTCGCATAAAAAAGTTTTCATATAAAATACCCTTTCTTATCTAGATACATTTTATAAGTTATTCAGAAACTTTTCTGCTTCTTTTATCAGCAACGGGGTCATCTTCGGATAGGTCAGATGTTCCGGCAATTCCTCAAACAGTTTTACTTCCTGCATTTCACTCTCCGGAAGTGATCCCAGTTCATGCACTACTGCTAAAAACACCATGCCATAGGAATTGCGTGGTCCGCGGAAGCCTCTGTAATCACATACCGCATATACGTCCGCATCGGTTACTCCGCTTTCCTCGTACAGTTCCCGTTTTGCGGCGTCTAACGGTGTTTCTCCTTCTTCCACATGACCGCCCTGGGTCTCCCATGTGGTACGTTCTTTGTGGCGGCTGAACAGCCATTTCCCCTGATAATTGGAGCACACCACAACATATTTATAATGCTCCTGCGAGCCAAGGGGAATGGTATATCCTGTCAATTCATCATTACCCATACGCTTACTCCTTCACCCGGTTTACCAGGAAAATACCGCCACACACCAGCGCAAGCGCCAGCACCAGTTCTAATCCAAAAGAAGAGGTTTCTCCTAAAAACGCAAAGGACAATAATACACTGAAAATCGGGTTAGTAAAAGAGTACACTGCCACCTTACCCACCGGATTGGCCTTCAATAAAATTCCCCAGACAGAATATGCCACGGAAGAAATCAGTGCCATATAGATGAGCAAAAGAACCGATTTAAAGCACCAGCCGGTTAAACTTCCGCCCATAAGCAGCCCGCAAATCGTCATAATAATTCCGCCGAAAATAAACTGATAACCGCTTAAGACCACCGGACTTTCCTTTTGGGAATATTTCTTTACCAACGCAGACGACAAAGCATACGCAATGGCCGCAATTAAAATAGCACCCTCTCCCCGGAAGGTAAATCCACCCGTCAGTCCGCTTGGATCATAATTGATTACCACAACTCCGGCAAAACCGATGAGACATCCCAAAAACTTTTGCAGTGTCAGTTTTTCATAACGGAAAATCAAGCATGCCATCAGAATGGCGATAAACGTCTGGGAACCGTTAATAATAGCGGATTTCACGCCGGTAGTATAAGCCAGTCCCATGTAAAAGAAAATATACTGAAATACGGTCTGTACCAAACCAAGCTTGCAAATCATTCCATAGGAAGACTTCTGCGGAAGCAAAAACTTCCCCGCAATCAAGCTGCCAAAAATTACAGTCAGCACGCCTGCTAAAACAAAGCGTACTCCCGCAAATAGTATTCTGGAAGCCACATCTCCCGCTCCGATACCAAACCACTCGTATCCGATTTTAATAGCAGGAGTGGCACTGCCCCATAATAAGCAGCATAAACAGGCCAGCAGCCCGATTCCCAAAGGTTTTGTGATAAATGTCTTCTTTTGTTCCATAATTTTATCATTCGCTCCTCAAGTCAATGTAATAAATCACCACAAACTAATCTGCCCGTCCCGCCAGCTTTTCTGCACTGCTTCATGAATTTTCATTCCTTCTTCCACCTCACCAAGAAGCAGCGGTGATTTAGGGTTATGTAATTTCATATTCCGTTTTACTGTTTCAGCATCATAGTTGGCATAACAGTACTTACACAAATGTCCGCAGGTGTGGTATGCTCCGATATCACAGGTAAGCAGACATCCGCACTCGGTTCTGGCACCCTTTATTTTAGGCACATTGAACGCAAATCCTGACGCCTTTTCATACACCGGTGCCGTCATGCAACCACTTGTGTCCACACCGTAGGCAGCCAACTCCGTTCCTTCTGCGCAGGACTTAATCAGTATACCATACTTCTTCCCGATTCGCACCAGTTCCTTGGCAAAAAATATCCGGTCCTCCGGCGACACTTCTTTTACCTCAGGGAAGTTACGCTTTACCTTTTGATATAAATCGATAAAGCTGATAATGCAGGTATCGGTGTAGCCGGACAGCGTCTTTGCCATATGCTCAAATGCTTCCAGATGAAACTCCACCGTATACTTATCCAACACAAAAATCGGGTCATAACGCCAGATGACGGCATTCTTTCCTACCTGCTCCGACAACCGGCAAAAGCTTTCCATCACACGCTCTTTGTCCGGCACACGAAGCTCTATGTCCTTTCCGTAGGGCGTAATCGTCACAAACCAGCACTGTTTGTACTCATCCAAAAGCTCCATGTACGAAAAAAACGGCGCCGGATTTTTGGTACAAAAGGAAATGACATCCACCACGTCAGGAGAAATTCTGTATTTTGTTATCTGATTCGGATTAAACGGATTTCGGACCAGGGCAAATCCTTCTTTGATGCGGTTTGCCAGCCACTCCGGATAAAAAGCCGGAATGTCGGTTCGAAGACCGGTGTGTAAAATCATGTTATACCTCTTCCTTGGTTACAATATGTACAATTTCCTTGTGTTCTTCCTTTAAATAGTCCTTCAAAAAGCTTGGAAATGCTCTGACTTTGTTAAGCTCCTCTATCGGAATCCAGTGCATATGCTCTTTGATATTGCCACAGGTCACGCTGTTGCTGTGAAGCTCCTTTGTGCCTCTGGACTTCATCTTAAAATAAAATGCCACCTCGTGGCACTTTAAGTCACCAAGGGTTCCGCCTGCGTCCTCAAAAAAATTCTCATGAATCACTGCCAGACGTTCAATTTCATAGTGTACGCCGGTTTCCTCAAACACTTCCCGAAGTACTGCTTCTTCCGCAGTTTCATTCATGTGAACGCCGCCACCGACGGAATAATAGTAATCGTCCACATCGTTGCCGGCAAACAGTACACAACCATCTTCTACAATGATGGCAGCTGCACGGTACCGGAACCAGTTATTTTCTTTTGTAAATCCGCAATCGTATGGCATAACGCGATTCTCCCTTTTCAAACAATTATTTATATTATACTACTCTTTTCCCGATATTCCTATATAAAAATTGGCGGAGACAATTTCCCCGCCAATCTCTTTTTTTAACTACGCAAACATTAACTTTCCTTTCGGAACCGGAATTTCTCTTCCTAATTCCTTTGCGGTTTCAATCCATTCGGAAATGATAACCTCGACATTTTCCAATGCTTCTGCAGGTGTCATTCCGTCTGCCATGCAGCCGGCCAGCTCCGGAACCTCTACAATAAATCTTTGGTCAGCCTCAGACCAGTAAATAATTCTTTCGTACTTATGCACAGCTACACCTCCAAACCATATTTAAGTATATTCATATCCAGTTTTCATAGTATTTTCTTCCAGTTTCATTACACCACTTATCATAAATTTTCGCAGTTTTAGCAACTTGAAATGCTGAGTATATTCCTCCTCCAAATTCATTTTTATTTTCTTCTTCAATCTGATATTTGTATTCATCCATAATATATTCATCCGTATAGTCCGAAAAATGTTCATGAAGATACCTGTCAAATTCACATTTATCTCGCTCGTTTTTAAAAATTAATATTTGACTCCTATTTGCTTCACGACTTGATATATTACATTTTCCAGAAGTAAATATTTTTAAAAGTTTTCCTTCTATCTCAGATAAATCATAATAAGTATACCAGTAATCCATTTTAAACTTAACAGCATAATTTTTTGCAGCAGGCAAATATCTCCTAAATTCATCAAAACTCCACAAACCAGACTCATAAATAACGGTATTGTGATAATATATATTCAAATTCGCATAATAAAATACTGGATGTGTATAAAATGCTGCAGAAGGAATCCACCCTTCCTTAAAATCACCTTCTATTTCAATTCTAAATTCTGGAAAATCAATGTGGTATGCATATTTCTTATTTCCCCAATCAAATTGCCACTTATCATACTCTTCTAACCTCATATGCAACCTCTGCATAATTGACATATCAATACCAAATCTTTTTTTCCACAGATGTTCTACACATGTATATGGCGTTGCTTCACTAGTTCCTGTTTTTCTATCATTTAACCTACTGTAAATTACACCATGAATTACTTTTTTATCATCATCTACAAAATCTTTTTCTAAATAATAAGGCGTATGCTTCGTATCATGTACAATTAAAATATCAATTTCATGATTCTCCAATACAATAGTTTGTAAATCTATTTGTGGAATATATACTGCAAAATGCTTACCTGATAGAAATTGCGATAGCTGATTTAATTTTAATCTATTTTTGTCATTTTCTACTCCTATCACCTGCCATGACCGATCTTGTATTCCATAAATAAGATATGCTTCTCTATCTTCTTGATTGTTTGCCATACAAATTATGTCCAACAACAGTTCTGCCTTATTTGATGGATATTCTCTTTTAAAATCCCAATATCCACCTTCTCTGCCCAATCGCATCAATCTTTTAACTATATCATAATATTGTTCTAATTCTACTATTTCCAATCAAACCTCCAATATATAACTACTTACTAAGATTAGCTGCTACGCTTTTTAATCTTTGAACATTTTTACTTCTTCGAATAGGTTGTTCATATATCACATCTAATAATTCAGCAAAAACAATATCTACAAGTTCTATCAAACTACCATCAATTTGTTGTTGCTTAGATATATCTCCTCCATTAGTATGCATTGCTCCATTTCCAATATTTTTTATGGCTGTCAGTAATTCTACAGGCATATCATTTGCCCATTTTGGTGCAGTATTATTACTCAAACTTTCTTCCAGCTTATTTATTTTTGCTCCCAACATACCATCTACATATCCTTGGTCATATAAAATCCATTCGAGTGCAGAACGATACATCGCCATCGAAGCACTCAATGCTGACATCATCCTAGCCCTACATGCCTGATCAAGATAATATTTTACTTCTTGAGGTGTATTTTCAGTAACACTTCCTCCATAGGTATTTCTTAATATAGCTAATTCCAACTTTTCAGGGCCTTCATATAATACCATTGTAGTCTTTGTACTACATTGCAAACATGTTGCAATATGCACAATAGGAAACTGTTTAAACTCTATTTTATGACCTGGCTCAATTATATCAAACCCCTGATAATTACTAAATTTCTCTACCTTTTGGCGTCTTGATGCCCCGCATAATGGACAAAACAATTCATCCTCATACTGATGCGCCATAATTTGATGCGTTTTCTCTGTTACTCCATCATTTACACTAGATTGCATATGAGAATTTGATACTATCGATTCTACCATTCCCTCTACATTATCAATCATAACTAATCCTTTCTCTAAATGTTGTTTTTTTCTATTTCTCGTATATTTTTCGCATACTCATACAACCTCTTTAACATAGCTTCCTCCAGTACATCCTCTTCCTTCAAATAGTCCTTGAAACCACTATAAGTATTAAAACCAAGCATATATACAGCCATTGCCATAGCAAGAGATTCTGATTCCTCTCCGATCTTAGAAGCGATATTTCTTAATTCATCTAAAACGGTATCTTCTGGAACGTTAATACCTTCTCCACTATTAACAACCTTTTCGATAACCTCTGGCAATACCATGCACATCTGGTAAAATGCATCTTCTTCCCCTGTTACCAATGCATAAAACTGATCCAAGCTTACCCTTCTTATTCTTCTATGTGATACCTTGTTTTTATCAACAGTTGTTTCCCATTTAATATTCTGTGACCTTTGTGCAATCGCTTCTACAAGAAAGCATGCGCAATCATCATCCTTCAACAACTGATTTTGCATCTTTATGTATGTTTTTCCTGCTGATGCTGAGTTCATAGTATTATGCTTATTTTTCATTTCCACATAAACATTATGAACCACATCTCCATCCGGTAATGTTACACCATCTGCATTTTTATATATTACATCCCAGCCACCCTCTTTTCCATTTTCCGGAACATGGCAATTTGTAATATACTGAAAAATTCTCTGATGAAAATATCCAATATCATTGTTATTTGCCTTGTCTCGCTGTCTAAAAATCTCATTACTTACAATTTCATCCCAAGTAGAGCGATAGACTGTTTTATCAAAAATCAACTTGATAGGGTCAATAATATTTTTGTTGAAACGCTTCACATCAAATGATTCAAGCTTTTCTCCATATTTTTCAATGGTTGCTCTAACATGCTCTGTAAAGTCTTCTTCAGATATGAATTTTAATTTCCACTCCATTACTTTTCTTCCTCCAATGCTTTATATATTTCCCTTGCAACTTCATACGCTAAATTAACCGGCACCGCATTGCCCACCTGTTTATACTGTGACATAGCACTACCACAAAACTCCCATTCATCCGGAAAACTCTGACATCTCGCATTTTCCCTAACTGTAAACGGTCTTGCCTCTAGCGGATGACAACGCTCTGTCTGCTTTTGAGATGGCGATGTTAATACTGTCAAAGATGGCTCATCCATACTCATTCTACGCAATATTCCGGTTCTTCCACCTTCCATATCCCAACAACTCTTCATATAGGATTTTGCAATCTCTGGATCTATATCTCTCCAATATCCTCCTGCCGGAACCAACTCAAAAATCTTTCTTTTATTTTCTCCATATGGTATCCCAATACTTTCTGGTACATTATGTAACACATCTCGCAATACAGGCTTATACTCATGTGGTTTAGGAAATGCGTATTCTATCTTACCCACAAGGTCTTTCCTAATTCCAACTGTTATTAAACGCTCTCTTTTTTGCGCAACACCATAATCCCATGCATTCAAGACTTCCTTTTGAATTTCATACCCAGCCTTTTCAAAAATGTTAAGTATTGTGCTATATGTCTTTCCGTTATCATGGGTCAATAAACCTCTTACATTTTCAAATAAAAACATCTTCGGCTGTAATTTTTCAAGAAATACCGCATAATGATAAAATAGAGTTCCTCTCGCATCCTCTAAGCCAAGTCTTTTCCCTGCATAAGAGAATGCCTGACAAGGTGCACCTCCAGACAATAAATCCAACTCACCTTTCTTTACACCAAACAACTGCTCTAGATCCTTAATTGATACATTCGCAATATCATCACATATTACATTCCAGTTCGGTCTGTTTGCCCTCAATGTATCGCACGCATCTTTATCAAATTCCACTAGGCCAATTGTATTAAATCCAGCTTTTTCTACTCCCAATGCCAATCCACCTGCACCTGCAAATAACTCAATTGTTGTAAACATAATTTACCTCTTCTTTTATATTAGTCTTTTATATTCTACTTACTCATCTGTCCATTAATCAGGACTCCTTTGTATATCCATAATATCATCCATTTCGCATTCCAAAGCTTCACATATCTTGCACAAAACCTCTGTTGAAACATGCTCATTTTTACCAAGTTTAGCCATTACATTTGTTGTAACACCTGCTGCTTCCCTCAAATCTTTTTTCATCATATTTTTGTCAATTAACATTTTCCATAATTTATTATAGTTTACAGTCATAACTTACGCCTTTCTTCCTTCTCGCAAATAAAACTATTTTCAACTAATTCTATCACATATTTGCTAAATTTTCAATTTAGAATTGATTTATTCAATTTTCTTTTGAATATTACTATCATCATCTCCTATCGCAGCAATATGTTTTGCTACTTTCTATATTCCTGCCACAACCTTGGTACTGCCAATTCAAGTATTAGTCAAAAGACACAACTTCAGAAACGGTTAGCTTTCACCATTTCTGAAGTTGTGTCTTTTATTCGAACTCTTTCATACCCTTACAGCCTCTTCAAGCAGGAGTGCTTCTCATCAATCACAAAACCGTTCTTCCGGTAAAAGTTCAGTGTACTCTCCTTGTTTGACCCCGTTTCTAAAAATACCTTATAGCAGTTAAACTCCTTTGCAATCTCCGTCGCCTTCTCTAAAAGCGCAGATGCAAAACCACGATTTTGGTACTCCCCATGGGTTACTACATTTTCAATTACCGCAAAAGGCCGTACATTATGAGTCAAACCTTCAATAATTGCCACCTGCACGGTAGATACTGCTTTTCCGTCTTCTTCCACTACCAGTAAAAACCGGTCATCAGCCTTTTCAAAATTAGAAATTACTTTTGTCCACCGGTTCATGTCCTGCTCTTCCTTTGGCGGAAAATGAGTCAAAAACTCAAAATACAATGTTTTTAAATCCTGCGCATCTTCCGGTTTTGCCTGTCTGATAATCATAGTTTTTCTCCTTCGTTATAGCTGTTTCCCGTAATATTCCACATCAATTTTTGTTCCGTCCGGATAAACTTCCACACCGTTCTTGATATGCTCCGTAAAACCGTAATGAAAATAAATTTTTTTGTTTTCTGTTTCTTCCGGCTCCACACCAAGGGTTACCTTTTCGTAACCACAGTTCTTTAAATCTTCCAGCATATATCGAAATAACTTGGAAAAATATCCTTTCCCCTGATACTCCGGAATAGTACGAAAGGCTGATAAATATGCCGTTTTTCCATCCACCAGACCATCACTGTTCTGGGCAATACTGCCGTCTAATATCGCAGTTGCCTCGCTGATAACCTGTCCATACAGAATACCGTAATAAGGAATTGATTTACCCTCCTGCATATGCTCTATGCTGCTTTTTTTCCAAATAATCCAGTTATCCCTATCTTCTCCTGCATGGGCAATTTCGTAATCCCACTTGGTATTCATTTCTTCCAGGGGGGCAATTTTACAAATATACTCGTCCATACAAAATTCCCTTTTTTCTCCTACAAATCCATCCGCAGCACAATCTCATTGTTGCTGATTTCTCCGGTTGGTTTGAAACCAAGCTTCGTGTACACATGCTCCGCAATCTTGTTTTCCGGAGCATAATCAATAATCAAAAAATCGTACTTGCCGGACTCTCTTGCCAAATCCACAATTTTTTTGATAGCCTCAGTGCCATAGCCCTTGTTCTGATGCTCTGCAGGAAACATAATGCGCCAGATAACCAGACAGCGTTCCTCCAAGTCCTCATCCAGCATCATAAAACCTACCGGTTCTTCGTCACTATAAATGGCAAACGGATATACATCATTGTTATCACGATACAGCCATGCCTGAGCTAAGGAATAGGCATTGGATGCCACAAAATGCTCATCCTCAGGACGCTTCATGCGAATGATGATATCAAAATTCTCTTCTGTAATTGCTCTGAAATTTATCATTTTTACTCCCATCTCATCTCATAGGCACCACTGGCATTTTCAAACTTATATACCGTGTAGTATTTTTGTCCGCTGTCAGCAAGCATACTTGCTTCCGGAAGCTCCGGTGTCAGGCGCAGAACCACTTTCTTTTCTTTATCCAAAATCTCTATGGATACGGTTCCTTCAGCAATACTGGCATCCAAATAAAACTTATACTCCTTACTGTAGCGGAATCTTACCATACGCTTCAGTTCACCGCTGCACTCCACAAACTGCATCCAATATGCATTGGTTCCGCGATTCTTGCCCACAAATACTTTGGCAGTTTTACTGCCGGTTACCATGTAGCCGCTGTTGTATAACAAAAAGTAAATGACCGGTAATAACAATAGAATTAATAATGCTTTCATTTTCTTTCTCCTTTCTAACTCCCAAACTTTTAACATCAGATATTTTATGCTTCATTTACCAGCTTACCACACATATGCTCCGGCACCAGTTTCAGCAATAATGTCCTGTGACTGTGCTGCTCAATTTCTTTGCGGATATACTCCTCATCCTGGGTAAACTTATGACTTAGTTTTGTGGTTATCCCAATGATTGTTTCCATATCATCAACTATTTCCATACGCCCGAATACAATAATGCTCTTTACATTCAGCGCCCATTCGCCCTCGTTTCGATACCCCTCATCATACACGCAAAAAGAAACCTTGTCATGCTTTTTCAGTGCATCTAAGCGGTGTCCGTTCATGTTGCCGCAGTGAAAATAAATAACCCCATCCTCTTCATTGTACCAATGATTCATGGGCATGCCGTAAGGATACCCATCATCCCCAAGCACGGACAACACGCCTCTGGTTTCACTCTTTAAAATCGAAATACATTCCTCTGTAGATAACTGTTTGTTTTTTCTTACTAATTCTCTAAACATAGGCCTGCCTCCTTTACTACAATGCCTTCTCCATATACCCGCAGGTAAACGGAAAGAACTCAAACTTCTGCGTGCCCACATGAACAAACCCGAGCTTCTCGTACCATTTACGAAGCACCTGATTTTCTTCCACAATTCCGATTTTCATTTTGATACAGCCATGTTCTTTAGCAGTTTCAAAAGCATGCTCCACCAGTTTTGCACCAATGCCATCGTGGCGGTACTCCGGAAGCACACTTAAATTGTTCAGTTCGCATTCATTATTTTCCAACCAAAGCAGCGAACAATATCCTACAATTTTTCCGTCCGCCACATAGCCAAACATCGGCCGATGCTCTCCGTTTAAATGCCAGTTCAACCGGTTTTCATCAGTGGCAAAGGCGATATAGCGGGGAGCATTTTCCGGTGTGAGGTTGAATTCTTTCGCCACAGTGGCGAAGCTGTTACGGATTACCTGTACACATTCTGCCAGGTCTTCCTGTCTTATTTCTTTTATCATATTTATATTCTCCCTTGATCCCATTCTTTGCATTTCTAAACCGAAAGCTTTTTCTTCGCCATCATAAAATACACAAAAATTTTGTACCCGGCATATCCATACAGATGGTCCAACCCGGAATAAGTGTAGCTTAAATACGCTTCTTTCATTCCGACATCCTTCAGATATTTTGTGCCCAGCGTCACCATATTTACCGCAATGTGCCGTCCCCGGTAATTCGGATGAACTGCCGTGCAACCTACGCTGCCAAGACCGCTTATGTGATTGGTGTCTACCATCAAAGTACCAACCACCTTACCGTCAGCCATAGCCACCATAACTCTGGAAGACTCGTTTTCTGTATACAAAAACTCATCCTGATACCATCTGGTAAATTCC
>JAGAQI010000093.1 GCA_017622795.1 Lachnospiraceae bacterium | reverse complement strand
AGCCTTTGCGGACTCGTCATGGATGCTGATCATGATGCGGTGAAGCTTTTCATCAACTTCTTCTGCTGTCCAGCTGTATCTCTCGGAGTTCTGGCTCATTTCGAGACCGGAAACAAGAACACCACCTGCGTTAACTGCCTTGGAAGGAGCAACAATCATGCCCGGCTGTTCCATTAAGAACTTAAGAGCATCGTTTGTGGTTGGCATGTTAGCAACTTCGATGTAGTACTTAACGCCGTTTGCAGCAATTCTCTTAGCCTGTTCCATGTTAACGTCGTTCTGTGTAGCACATGGCATAACAACGTCAACCTTAACGCCCCATGGCTTTTCACCAGGGAAGAACTGGCAACCGAACTTATCAGCATAATCCTGAACCTTATCACGGCCGGAGGAACGCATCTCAAGTAAGAAGTCAATCTTCTCATCTGTGATGATACCTTCCGGATCGTAGATGTAACCGTCAGGACCGGACAATGTAACTGCTTTACCACCAAGCTCTGCAATCTTCTTAGCTGCGCCCCATGCAACGTTACCGAAACCGGAAATTGCAAAGGTCTTGCCTTCGATTGTATCACCTTCATGCTTTAATACTTCGCATGTATAGTAAACTGCACCGTAACCTGTTGCTTCAGGACGGATTAAGGAACCACCGTAGGAACGGCCCTTACCTGTTAATGTGCCGTTTTCGAACGCACCTCTGATGCGACGATACTGACCATAGAGGTAACCAATTTCTCTTCCGCCAACACCGATATCACCTGCAGGAACGTCTACGTCAGGACCGATGTGACGATATAACTCTGTCATGAATGCCTGGCAGAATCTCATGATTTCGCCGTCGCTCTTACCACGTGGGTCGAAATCAGAACCACCCTTAGCACCACCCATAGGAAGTGTGGTTAAGCTGTTCTTGAAGGTCTGCTCGAATCCGAGGAACTTCATGATGGAAAGGTTTACGGATGGATGGAAACGAAGACCACCCTTGTAAGGTCCGATTGCGCCGTTGAACTGTACTCTGTAACCACGGTTTACCTGAGTCTGACCATTATCGTCTACCCAGGCTACGCGGAACTCGATTACTCTTTCAGGCTCACACATTCTCTCTAAGAGAGCAGCCTTTCTATATACTTCTTCATTCTTGTCTACTACCGGCTTTAAAGAAGATAATACTTCTTCTACTGTCTGTAAGAACTCCGGTTCATTAGCGTTCTTTTCCGACACTTTTGCGATGACTTCATCTACGTATGACATACTTTTTGTCCTCCTTTTTCTGAATCATATTTAACACTATGATGCTTTATTATATTAGTCCGATAAAGTTTTTGCAAGAGGAAATTTAAATTTTTTGCAATTTTTTTTCAAATTTTATTCTCTGACACCAAATTCGGCAAAAAAATCACTTCCGCAAGGTGCTATATAATACTTTTCCAGCAAGGAAATGCTGATTTTCTTCTGTTCCTCCAAGTCAGACGTTTGACGGAGAAGTCCTCTTGTTTCCTCCAGTATTTCTTTCCACTGCACCACAAACTTCTCATAGGCCTTCAAATTCGGCTCTCCCAACCATTTATCAATTTTAATTTTACTGCGGTTTTCCTTTTTACACTCTCCGGTCATTAATACATAGGAGAATCCGCCATCGTGATAATATCTTCCCAAAGGAAACAACCGGCAAATTCCCGGCCGGAAGGCATGGATACTGCAGCGGCCTTCCCCATTTAAAAACGGACAGGTACCCGTTTGGTTTTCCATATTTAAGCTTGGCAGAATCAGACCGTCCACCACCGATAACATGATCTGCTTTCCGACCATTTCGGAAAATGTAATATCAAGGCCTTTGGTTAACCGCCAGACATCGTAAGGATCCAGCACTACAGAGTTTCCCATCCCCCTGCAGCAGGCTGAGCATCCCGCGCAATCGTTACAGCCAAGTCTGGCCATATCACTGCTTCTGTATAATTTCCCGTCGGTTAACGAGGTTAAATCGCCGTCTCTCTTCATGGTTACTCCCTTTCTGAATGAACATATTCGTTGACAAGATTTCTTCCAAATGTTATCGTAATACTTGTAGAAAGCGTTTGTCAACACAGAAAACATTTTGATAAAAATATATAAAACACAGGAGAATCCATATGCTTTATTTTTTCGTAAATCCTGCCTCCCGCGGTGGCAAGGGTGCTGAAAAATGGTATCAGGTACAACCGATTTTAACCAAAAGGGAAGTTCCTCACCAGGTTCACTTTTTATCCGATGAACCGTTCCCGCGTTCCGTTATGGAAGATATTTTTGCAAAAGAAGACGGTACCGTTTCCATAATCATTATCGGCGGCGACGGCACCATCAATCAGTGTGTGAACACCATTCCGGACCTTACCCGGGCAGAACTCAGTGTTCTTCCAACCGGCTCCGGCAACGATTTTTGCCGCAATAAGGCCATTCCAAAATCATTGGAGGAGCAAATTGACAACATCGTAAACAAGAAAAACATCCGCATGGTAGACCGGGGTGTTATTACATATACACTAACCACCAAAGAAACCGTTACAAGAAATTTTGTTGTCAGCACAGGCTTTGGTTATGATGCAGCCATCTGCCATATGGCAGAACGTTCCAAGCTCAAAAAGACCTTAAACAAAATCAAATTGGGCAAGCTGGTATACTTAGCCATTGGCATCAAAGAAATTTTCGGTGCCAAACTTACCGACATGGACATTACCATCGATGGTGAAACCAAACAGTATAAAAATGTTTTCTTCATCGCTACCATGAACCAGCCGTTTGAAGGCGGCGGCGTTGCCATGACGCCAAGTGCTTCCGACTGTGATGAAACCCTGGACTTTCTTATTTTCAGCGGAGTCTCCAAGTTCAAAGCACTGTGCACCATTCCGCTTCTGTATGTAAAGAAGCATGCCGGAAAACCGGGCGTTACCCTTCTTACCGGAAAAACCGTTTCTGTTACCTCCTCTGCAGAACGCATCCTGCACTTTGACGGTGACAGTTTAGAAGGATGCACCGGATTTGAAGCAAAGTTAGATGGTAAAGTAAAAGTAATATTCTAAAACCAAAAAGCATATTCACTACAGAACCGCTTCGCCGACGTTCTGTGCGCGAATATGCTTTTTCTAACTACAGTTCAATATTCATCTCTTTATTAAATACTAAACCTCTGGCTCTTTCGCCGTATCTTACTACTAATTTTCTGTAGGTGGACTGATATCCTTCATGGTCCATTTTCATGGTAAGGGTGTTTCCCTTTCTTACAAAGTGATACTCGTTATAAACACCCTTCTGATAGTCCAGGGTTTCGCCGTCATCTTCGTAATGTACATACTCGGACTCATCGACGCCCGGTGCCAGATACAAGTGCAGGTTGGTAATCTTGCTCTTTTCGATATGCTGCAATCCGGCAAACATCGGAATCATTGCCCCGGCCTTAATAAACAGACCGGTTTCATTAAGCTTCATCGGCACGATATATTCCTTGCCGCCTTCCAGCACTTCATTTGTAAAGTAGTTTACCCACTTGCCTTCCGGCAGATATACCACGCGGGACTTTTGGCCCTGGTTTACAATAGGTGCCAGCATTACGGAATCACCAACCATTACCTGATCGTTGATTTCCTTTACATTTTCATCCTGCGGGAAATCATAGAACAGTGGCCGGTACAATGGTGTACCTTCTGTATGTGCCTTGCGGAGCTGGTCGTAAAGATATGGCAGGAACTCATAACGTAAATTCAGTAGTTTTTTATAAATCTCCACGGTTTCTTCATCAAAGGCCTGCGGCTCCTGGTGTCTGGTATTCAGGGAAGAATGATTGCGCAGGAACGGGTTGAAGATATTTGCTTCCACCCAACGGATTAGCAGTTCCTTATTACACTCGTTTCCAAAGCCGCCGATATCCACACCGTTTACCACAAAACCGGACAGGTTCATGGTCATCACCTGCGGCAGGGAAGTGCGCAGGTGATCCCACAGAGACTGGTTGTCACCGTTCCAGGAAGTGGTGTATGGGCTGCTGGTAGCAAATGCCGCTCTGGTAATTACCGCCGGACGCAGATTGTTCTTGGTAAACGCTTTTGCAATACACTTTGCCATGTACTCACCGTAAAGATTGTGAACCTCGTCATGATAGTAAGTCGTATCTCCTGTTTTAAATTCCACATCGTCCGGCAGTGGTCCGTTAAAGGAGGCCGGCTCGTTCATGTCACACCAAATGCCGGACATGCCGTATTCTTTTACAAATTTATCGGTAACGTTGGTTAAATAATCTGCCGTCGCTTCATCAAAATAGTTCGGATACTTGGAATCTCCCGGCCAAACCGCATTGATGTAGTCTTCTCCGTCCTTGGTTGCCCAGCCGTGATTCTTTGTTAAGGTATCGTAAAGTTCATAGCCCTCTTCCACTTTAACGCCCGGATCAATAATCGGAATCATACTGATGCCATCTTCCTTTAAATCAGCAATGAACTGCTTGGCATCGTCAAAATAACCTTCTGCCACAGTATATACCTTGTAACGCTCCATGTAATTAATATCTGCATGGATATAGTCAATCGGCATCTGGTTTTCCTTATGGAACTCGCGGATTGCCTGCATTTCTTCCTGGGAATAGGACCAGCGGGAGGCATGATAGCCGAGGAACTTCATCGGTGTAAATAAGCTTCTGCCCACCAGTTCGGTATAATTCTTTGTAATCTCTGCCGGAGTATCACCAAGCAACAGAAAATAATCGTACTCGCCCTTCTGGGTACCGATATACATAAACTTTTTATTGTACTTACCCAGATTAATCACACACTTATAACTGGATGGATAGAACACACCATAGTAGCTTGTGCTGTGGTGGTTTACCAGCAAATAAGTAATAGACTTATACAAAGACTTATAATTCTCATTATGCTGGGACGGGTCATCGGTATTCCAGGAAATATATTCATAATCACGACGGTTTAAATGGGCTGCCTTATCCCCAAGACCGTAAATCTTGTCCGAATCATCAAAAAAGCGGAACGTCATCTGGGCCTTGAAATCTGCCAGAGATGCTTCTTCCTTGTGACCTTCTAATTTAGCTAAATCAAAATCCTTGTCCTCTTCATAAATTTTTGCATCTTCACCGGCGTACTCCTCAAAATACGGCTGTCCGTTTCTTGTAATGCGTAATGTCAGGGCATCGTCCACCAGAATCTCAATATTTCCGGATTTAATAATTAAATTATCACCCAATGCCACAATTTTGCTTGCCACCAGCTCGTTGCGGTAATTTAAATGCACCAACGCTTCGCTGTTTTTCTTTTCATACACACGAAGCAAACCCGCGTGGATCCATTCTAAATGTTTTTCCTTTGTACCGTTTGTGAGGCAAATATGATTTCCCTCCATCGTATAATCAAGTTTCATAATATCCTCTCTTTCCACCGGATGCCCGATGTTCTTTATAATGTTCTCTTTCCCAGTCGTACTTCTTCCAAAAGCTCTGCCACGGAAGGCTCCAAGCCTTTCAGCATACTTTCTTTGCCCGGCTTCTTTACTTCTTCTAACAGTCTGCGAATTTCTTTGTTGGTTTCCTGTACTTCCTGAAGCAAGCCCTGGGCGGACATACGCATAGCTCCCGCACCCCAGATAATCACCTGCTCTGTGGCATCGGAAGTTGCTACCGTCACTTTATATTTCTTCGCAATCTGATGCACTGTCTTTTCGATGTACTGGTCTGCGGTTTCCGCTTCCTTCGTGTACACCACGTGAATGTTGTGGTATTTCTGGACTTCTCCTTGGAAACCCTCCACCTTATAAGCGTCAAACACCAGAATCAGCGTACATTTCTTAAAGCCCTGATAGTTACAAAGCACATCCATCAGCTTTTGCCTTGCTGCTGCGATGTTTGTTTTAGACATTTCATTTAATTCTTCCCAGGAAAAGATGATGTTGTAGCCATCCACCAGAAGATATTCCTCCTGGCGCTCCTGCGGCTTAATTTCCACTTTTCTTGGCATGGACGGACGATGTACCACACTCATCGGGTCATAGGCGCTGCCGCCTTTTCCTTTGGATTCCGACTTGCCATAGGTACGGTTGAAAATTTCTGCCAGTTCTTTGTCTTCCGCAGAAAAGGCTCCGACGGCGGAGCCACCGGATTTGCGGATAGTTTGGCCCGTAGCCGCCGGCATACCGCTGCCTTGAACTGCCCCTGCACTTGGCGCGGCATTCTCAGCCCGCATATCCCACGTTACATTGCCGGCATAGTCCTCCTCCCACTCGGTTTCCACATGCATGTAGTTTTCTACTTCGTCCCAAGGCACCACAAAACCTGCTCCGTGGGCACAGAATACCGAACCCGTCGGATTTGCCGGGTCTGCCTCGGAGTCGTACCCCATGGATGCAATCACTTCTTCCTCATTATGACACGGTTCATACCCTCCCGGCGACAGGAAAATTTTTCCCTCGCCCTTGGTATAAGCAGCCACTTCCATCGGATATTCCTGCATGGTGGCCACCGGTGCCGTGCCGGTAAGTACGGCAATGCTTCCGGTCATTTCCGGGTCGGAAAACTTGCCCTGCATCTTGCCGATATCGGTCATGGCGCGCCCGACACATTCCTGCGGAATTTCTAACCGGAATTCATATACCGGCTCTAAAAGAATACTCTTTGCCTTCTTTAATCCCTGGCGCACTGCCCGGTAAGTGGCTTCCCTGAAGTCGCCGCCTTCGGTATGTTTTTTATGGGAACGGCCGCCGATAACCGTTAATTTCATGTCTGTAATAGGAGCTCCCACCAGCACTCCTTTATGCTGTTTTTCCTCCAAATGGGTAAGCATCAGGCGTTGCCAGTTTAAATCCAGCACATCCGTACTGACATCCGTGGCAAAGGTAAGACCACTGCCCCGTTCTCCCGGCTCCAGTAAAATGTGGGCTTCGGCATAATGGCGGAGGGGTTCATAATGACCGACTCCCTCCACTGCCTCAGCAATGGTTTCTTTATACACAATACATCCGGTGCCAAAGGTTACTGTAAGCCCCAAACGTTCTTTTATCATATTTTTCAATACTTCAATTTGGACCTCACCCATCACCTGAGCCCGGATTTCTTTCGTCTGTTCTTCCCAGACCAAATGAAGCAAAGGCTCTTCTTCCTCCAGCTGCATCAGCTTCCGATATACCACATGCGGTTCCGTCCCTGCCGGAAGTATGAGTTGATAAGTAAGTACCGGTGTCAGCACCGGCCGTTCCAAGGATTCCTCCATGCCAAGGCCTTGTCCCGCATAGGTGGATTCCAGCCCGGTAATGGCGCAGACCTCCCCGGCAACAGCCTCGTTTTCCGTGCGGAACTGCACGCCGGAATAAAAACGGATTTGGTCCGCTTTTTCTTCGCCGATGAGTTCTTTTACTTTTAAAGAACCTCCGGTGAGCTTCACATGAGTCAGACGGTTGCCCTTTTCATCTCTCGTAATTTTGTAAACCCGGGCACCAAATGGTGCCGGGTACTGTTTTTTTATTGTCAGGTTTACTAAACCCTGTAACAATTCCTCCACACCCTGAATCTTCAACGCAGAGCCGAAAAAGCACGGAAAAATATGGCGTTTTGCAATAGAAGTTTTAATATCCTCCTTGGCAATATCACCGTTTTCCAAATACTGCTCCATCAGTTCTTCCGTACACACGGCAACTGACTCTTTCCACTCATCGTCCTGCGGCACATCGAACGGAATACAACGGTCCGATAACCGTTCCTGCAATTCCTTCAGAAGTTTTCCACGGTCGGTGCCGCCTTGGTCCATTTTATTCACAAATAAAAATGTCGGGATGTGGTATCTCTTCAATAATTTCCACAGGGTCAGCACATGTCCCTGGATGCCGTCCATACCATTGATGACCAGCACCGCATAGTCTAAAATCTGCAGGGTGCGTTCCATCTCTGCAGAAAAATCCACATGCCCCGGCGTATCCATAAAAGTCACCGGAAGCTCCTGCCCATCAGCCTTTAATGTCACCTCCGCCTGCTTAGAGAAAATAGTAATACCACGGGCGCGTTCCATTTCATTTGTATCAAGAAATGTGTTGCCATGGTCTACTCTTCCCAGACTGCGGATGTTGCCGGAAAGGTATAAAATACTTTCTGCCAAAGTAGTTTTTCCGGCATCTACATGGGCCAGAATACCAATAACCTGCCGCTTTGCAGGAATCGTTAAAGTCTGTATTCTATTGTTTGTCTGTTCCTGCGACATGGTCCTTCTCCTTGTTTACCATCTATTCTTTTTTGCTTACTCTGATGTAAGCGTCATTTTTTTCTCTCTTTGCATAAATCTGTTCTAAAAAACGCAGTACTCCTGCTTTCGCTTTGATTGGTCTTGCTTCATGGCAGGAAAAGATTTGATTCCCAGGTAATTCTTTTAACAATTCTATTTCTTCTTTTAACAGCTGGGCATTATATACGTAAGTATCGCCGTCTACTTTAGAATACAACGAATCTCCGATAAAAATAGTTTCTTCATTCACCTGCAAAAGTAAAGAACCTTTGGCATGGCTGTTTGGCACAGGATGAATTTCGACGGAAACACCGTCCTGTATTGTTACCGTATCAAATACCGTAACATAACGCGGAAACTTCTTCTCATTTTGCATAGTACCGCCGCTTCCTTCCGCTGCCTCTTCTGAAAGCGCGCCGGTTAAGGCTGCCGGCAGCTCCGCAAACCTCTGTGCCGCGTAATCCGAAATATAATGCTGAAAATATTTCTCCGTATTGGCTCCGAAAAATACGTTTTCCCACTGTACTCGGCCAATATTTCCCATGTGGTCCGTATGAAAATGGGACAAAATGACCCTCTTCTTTTTTGGAATAGCATTTAAATATTCTGCCACCTGTTCATTATTTCCCACATCAAAAACATACAGGTACTCCTGACCATCCACCAAAATCACATCTGCAGATAACGGATTCTCCGAGGCTTTAATATAGGAAATCTGTTCTGTTATTTTAATCTGCTCTATTGACACTGCAATTCCTCTTTCCATACCTGAATCAATTTTTCCAACGAAAACGCCGCATTGGCAGGACTGGTGGACGGAAGCACCACCGCCTGAATACCGGTGCTTTCTTCACTAAACTTTTTATATAAATTTCCTGCCGTCTTTCCATTGGCATAAATCCTGGTAATCTTTGTTTTGGGTAAAATACCTGCGATATCCGCCGGCACCACATTTTTGATGCTGCTGTCACTGGAACCGATAATGTCACAGTTATCAATTACGTCCCAAACAGCAATATGATTGATAAGAAGCAGGGACTTCTTTTCCTCCATGGTCTGAGGAACCTCACAATGACATACTGCTGCCAGTACCTTCCAGAACCGGTTCTGCGGATGACCGTAATAAAAGCCCTGTTCTCTGGATTTTACCGACGGAAAACTTCCTAAAATGAGCACTTCCGAGTTTTCGTCATAAACCGGCAAAAAAGTATGTGAAATGTGACTGTATTCGCCCATTACTGACTCCTTTTGATTTTCTACGCTTGTAGACCTTTAATAAAACAACCTCAAAAAATCGCTTTGTAAATGATTTTATATACAATTGACACAATTCGACACTATACAAAATCAATGCTTCACAAAGCATTTTTATTTACCTTCTCTCTATCAAACTGGACACGGCCTCGGTAATCCGCCGGGCCACATAGGCATTGTTCATGGTATATAAATGGATTCCGTCTACACCGTTTGCAATTAAATCCACAATCTGATTGATGGCATACGCAATGCCCGCATCCCTAAGAGCTTCCGGATTGTTCTCGTACTTCTGCATCACCTTTACAAACTTAGCCGGAAGACTGGCACCGCACATACTCACCATACGTTCAATCTGGCTCTTGTTGGTTACCGGCATAATTCCCGCCTCAATCGGCACATTAATGCCTGCAATCTGCGCTTTTTCCTGAAAGCTGTAAAAAGCATCGTTATCAAAAAATAACTGGGAAATCAAATGACTGGCTCCTGCCTCCACCTTACGCTTCAAGTTGTGAATATCCGCCACCATATCTTCTGCTTCGATATGTCCTTCCGGATAGCATGCACCGGCAATGTCATAATCGCCACGTTCCCTGATAAAAGAAACCAAATCACTGGCATAACAAAATTCCTTCTTTGGCGGAATATCCGGATTGATGTCTCCTCGCAGGGCAAGAATGTTTTCAATGCCCCGTTTGTCAAGTTCAGTCAATACGTCAGAAATTTCTGCCTTGGAATAATTAATACAAGGAAGATGAATCATTGGTTCCACCGCATTACTCCCTTTAATTTTAGACGCAATATCCAGCGCCAGCGCACTGTTTCCACTACCACCGGCACTAAAGGTCACACTGATAAAATCAGGAGTCAGGCCTTCTAACTCTTCTAAGGTTTTATATACGGTATCGATGCTGCTGGTTTTCTTCGGGGGAAATACCTCAAAGGAAAACACGGTTTTTTGGTCAAATAACTCGCGGATTTTCATGAATGCCGGACTCCTTTCAAAAAAATAAGTGCAGAGGTTTCTGCATAAAACACTCTGCACCTATTATACGACATATTTTGTCTTTGCACAAACTATATTTTAGTTATCTTCCGCTCACCTGAAATTTAAGATATGCTCTGCTACCTATCCAAAAAAACGCTGCCGCTAACACGGTATACAATACCGGTGCCACCTGGTATACATTGAGATACCCACCGAAAAACGGCAGTAACCGAAAATCCATTGTACTCCAGATAGCAATCACATTAATTGGATTTAAGTCAAGCAGTTGGGAAAGAACCCGGTACTCGTAAGGAACCATCACCATCATCGGAACCAATACCAAAACCACAATCACTGCCATTACCGCCACCGTACTATTACGGAACAATTCGGAGCAGCACAAGATAATAGAACAATACAGGATGGACGCAAGAATGGCCACTGCATAGGTATACAATATCATTTCCCCAAAGGTCATCTGCACCATACTGGTCGGCACAATTAACTGAATTGACATATGCCAGCCATCCGCTCCAAACGTGATGAAACATGGTACTGCGGTAGCAAGTAACACCAACCCGGTACTTCCCAAGGTAAACAGTACGCCTGCTGTCATTTTTGCCCTGCACAGTACCTTTCTTCCATTTCGTGCACATAATACCAGCTGGTCGGTCTTTTTCTGATGTTCCTCAGCAAACAGATTGGACAGACAAACCGCCAGCATCAGGGCAATCAGGACAATAGCGGTATACGCTGCCACCCACACAAAATGCACTCCCTGATAATAATCATATTCCCACGGCACAGACTCTTCCGTTTCAAGCACATTGTGCCAGTATTCCTTTTCTCCCTCGGTTAAATACTGGTTTGCGAGACTTTCTTCAATTTGTTTTCTTCTTGCCGCATAAATCAGTTCTTCCTCCGGACTGATTCCTAATGCCTCTTTTGCTCCTTCCACACTACCTCTGCTGAGAGCCAGCGTATTGCTGCCACACAAATCTCTTAAAAGCTCATTATAAAGTGTTCTATACGGCTGAGAAGCTTCTTCGTCTGTTGCCATGGCAGCAAACATATCCTCCAAAAGCTCATCATTTACCAGACGTCCAGCTAGCTTCTTTTCCTCTGCCTTTGCCTGCATCTCCTCCTCATGGGCAGTAACACGCACACCATTTACTTCGTGAGATACAAAAGTTCTGTAAAATCCAAAAGCCAGCATTACCGTAAACACAATCCCAAAGGCAATCCAGGTGATTTTTCGGCTCAAAATTTTCTTTAATTCAAAACGAACTAAGGTCCAGAAATTTTTCATTGCTTATTAACACTCCTTTTAATATCAACCTTTACTCTGCCAAAATTACTTTTATCGTCCACTCACTTGATATCTGTCATATGCCAGCCTTCCTATCCACACGAACACACTTCCAAACAATAAATACAACATTGGCACAGCCTGCCATGCCTGCAAATAACCTCCGGGCATTGGTATCATGCGAGTGTTAAAAATCATTCTGACCATAGCAAAGCGACTTGGCAGGCAATCCCACAGTTGGGCTGTCACTCGGTATTTCCCCGGTATATTAAAAAACATTCCGGCCACTACAACTGCTGTAGTAATGGACACCGTCGCCAGACTACTATGCACTAACTCCGACAATACCATGGTGATTACCGCAGTTATTACACAAGCTGCTAATGCCATGGCGTAGGCAATCAGAACTGCTTCTCCCATAGTGATTGGATATATGTAATCTGTTATATACAAATAGAATGGGGCATCAAATCCTTGTGTACCGTACAAAAGGTATGCGATACCTATAGCCAAAACGGAGCTTCCTATAGATATCCCGGCTGCAAAACTAATTCCGGCTGCCACTTTCACACTATAAAGCATCCTTTTTCCATGTTTGGAGCAAAGGAGCATTTGATCGGTTCTTTGGGAATGTTCCTCTGGAAACATCCCTGCCAGACAAAGCATAACCACAAATATATTTATCATACCAAGTTCACCCACCCCCAGCAGTAACTCATAAAAGCCGTCACTGATGGCCTCAAAGCGTATCGGTATCTCTATTTCCTGCTTTTTGCTCTGCCAGAAAGAAAATTCTCCCTCTGATAAATAATTGGACTGCCAGCTTTTTTTCATAACATCATTCCAACGCTGATACAATTCCTCTTCCTTCGGAGTCCCTGCTATAACCTTTTCTGTATTCCAACCGCTCAAATTTCGTATCTGATGGAACACCGCACTGTATGGTCTTGCATACTGCTGATATTCCTCGGTTCCCGCATACTTTCCGTTTTCATAAGGAACCTTGCCATAGGCCTCGTAAACCTCCTCCAGCAAATCCTGATTTAACAATCTTCCGTCCAAGGCTTCCCTATATGCTGCATCCTTTCTGACACCCTCTGCATTGCTTTCCGTAACAGCACCTAAACTGTAACTGCCAAGCAAAGGGCTGATTATCGTAAACACTGCCACTGCAAACAGACAGGCACAAGCGATTTTCACAAGCTTACGCTTCCACAGTTTTTTTAATTCAAAAAAATATAATGTCAAAAAATCAGCCATTACTCCTGCTGCTCCTCCTCAAACTGCTCCAGATAAAATTCTTCCAAATCTCCCTTGGCTTCATCCCATGGTCCCTGATAAATCAACTGACCGTCCTTCATCATTAAAATTTCATCGGCCACCCGCTCAATATCCGACACAATATGGGTAGACAACAGCACAATACTGTCTTTTCCAAGGTCTCCAATCAGATTACGGAACCGTACCCTCTCCTTTGGGTCTATGCCAGCTGTCGGCTCATCCAAAATCAGTATTTCCGGATCATTAAGGAGTGCCTGAGCAATACCAAGCCGCTGCTTCATGCCACCGGAATAGGTTTTGATTTTCTTTTTAGCCACATCTTCCAACGCTACCAATTTTAACAGTTCCTTGGACTTTCGTTTTGCCTGCTCCTTCGTCAGCCCTTTCAGGGCTGCCATGTAAAGCAAAAAATCCCTACCGGTAAATTCCGGATAATATCCAAAATCCTGGGGCAGATATCCAAGTACTGCCCGGTACTTTTCTTCACTGACATCCACACCGTCTAAGGTGATGGTGCCTCCCGTTGGCTTTAAAATGCCACAAAGCATACGCATCAGCGTAGTTTTGCCGGCACCGTTGGCACCAAGCAAACCATATACCCCCTTTTTCAGCGTCAATGAAATACGGTCCACCGCAATTTTATTCTGATATTGT